>CAZHAH010000008.1:0-69968 GCA_964530095.1 uncultured Desulfobacteraceae bacterium
TTTATGATTGCGCTATAGGTCCTTGAAAATCATTCATGAAAGCATGAAAAATCGATGCATTATGAAGGCAACATCATAAGGCCTCCCAGCGAAGCCAACAGTATTCTGCTTCAGGTGACGGTCGGCTGTTCGCGCAACAAGTGTACCTTTTGCGGGACCTATGCCGGTGAGCGCTTTCGCATCAAACCCGATGCGATTATTATGGAGGATATTGGGTTTGCGGCCGAACATTGCCAACGCCAGCGCCGGGTGTTTCTGTGTGATGGAGATGCACTGATCATCCCTCAAAAGCGTCTTTTGAGAATTCTTACGGAAATTGAAAAACAGATGCCGTGGGTCACGCGTGTCGGGGCATACGCCAATGCCAAAAGTATCAAAATGAAGACCCTTGAGGAATTGCAGGAGCTTAACGCCCGAGGACTTGGGATTGTCTATATGGGGCTCGAAACCGGTGACGACGTCACGCTCAAGAGCATCAACAAGGGGGCGACCGCCGAAACGATGATCCTGATGGGTCAGAAGGCCAAGGAGGCCGGGTTTAAGCTTTCGATTACAGTTCTATCAGGGATTGCCGGCCGGGATCGCTCGCATATCCACGCTCAAGAAACCGGAAGGGTTTTGTCGGCTATTGATCCCAATTATGTGGGGGCGCTAAGCCTGATGTTGATCCCCGGGACACCACTGTACGATGATTTTGAATCGGGGAAATTTCCGCTTCTGGAGCCTGGCGAATTATTGGCGGAATTACGGGCAATGATTGCCCATACCCAATTGTCGCGCGGGCTGTTTCATGCCAATCATGCTTCCAATTATCTGCCCATCAGGGCCAGGCTTCCCAGGGACAAGGAAGCCACGTTACGGCTTATCGATGAAGCCCTGGCCGGGAAGGTTCGTTTAAAGCCCGAGTGGTTACGGGCATTATAATTTCCGCATTAAAGAAAGGAGCACCATCGGATGAATAAAAACGGGACCGAGACACAGTGTAGCAGTGATGAGATTTGCATTAATACGATTCGGACCCTCTCCATCGATGCGATTCAAAAGGCCAATTCGGGTCATCCCGGAGCACCGATGGGACTTGCGTCTGCGGCATATGTCCTTTGGACAAAAGCGTTAAAGCATAATCCCCGAAATCCTGATTGGCCGGATAGAGATCGTTTCGTACTTTCCGGAGGGCATGCATCTATGCTCCTTTACAGTCTGCTTTACTTAACCGGTTATGACCTGGCCCTGGAAGATATTAAAAATTTTAGACAATGGCACAGTAAGACGCCCGGCCATCCTGAATACGGGCATACACCGGGGGTGGAGACCACTACCGGACCGCTGGGGCAGGGTTTCGCCAATGCCGTTGGGATGGCCATGGCTGAACGGCATCTGGCCGCGATTTTTAACCGGCCGGGTCAGGCGATTGTGGACCATTACACCTATGCGATGTGCGGCGACGGCGACTTGATGGAGGGAATCGCATCCGAAGCTTCCTCTCTGGCGGGCCATTTGGGACTTAGCAAACTGATCTGCATCTATGATGACAATAAGATTTCGATTGAAGGGGGTACGGATATCGCCTTCACCGAAAATGTAGCGGAGCGTTTTAAAGCCTATCGATGGCAGGTGCTAAGGGTCGCAGACGGCAATGATGTTGAAGCGATCGAAGAAGCGCTGCAGGCAGCCAAAGCTGAAACCGAAAGGCCTTCGCTCATTATGGTGCGAACCCATATCGCTTACGGGAGTCCCAACAAACAGGGTTCGGCGGCAGCGCATGGTGCCCCCCTGGGTGAAGAGGAGGTGTGCCTGACAAAGCGCAACCTGGGTTGCCGGGAAGATGAAACGTTTTGTGTTCCGGAGAAAGCCCTGGAAACATTTAGAGCGTGTCGGGCTAAAGGGCAGGAGGCTGAAAAATCATGGCAGGAAATCTTTTCTACCTATGCGCGCGAAAACCCGGGGGCAGCAAGGCAATGGAGCGATGCCATAACGGGTATCCTGCCGGATGACTGGGAGGGGCAACTATCCCTTTTTTCAGAAAGCGACGGTCCCCTGGCAACGCGTGTGGCATCCGGTAAGGTTTTAAATGCCCTGGCGGATAAAATACCTTGGCTCCTTGGAGGATCGGCCGATTTGGCGCCTTCAAACAAGACGATCATTGAGTCTTCGTTCGACTTCCAGAAAGATCGCTATGACGGGCGCAATATCCGTTTCGGAGTGCGGGAACACGCCATGGGGGCGATATTATCCGGTATGGCCCTGCATAGAGGGGTCAGACCGTATGGGGGCACCTTTCTTGTATTTTCAGACTACATGCGACCTTCGATTCGTCTGGCGGCATTGATGAAATTGCCGGTGATATATGTGTTTACCCATGACAGCATCGCGGTGGGCGAGGACGGCCCCACCCATCAGCCGGTTGAACATCTTGCGGCCTTGAGAGCCATCCCGGGGCTGACCGTTATTCGTCCTGCCGATGCCGTCGAAACGGCTGAAGCCTGGCGCCAGACAATCAAAGCCAGCAATGGGCCGGTGGCCCTGATACTCAGCCGCCAGAAGCTGCCCATATTAATTTCAGATCAACCAGAACCGGAACACGGCCTCCACAAAGGGGCCTACCTTATTGCCGATGCGGAGGGAACACCGGATGTCATTATGATCGCAACCGGATCCGAAATACACATTTCCCTTGAAGCGAGACGGATTTTATCTGAGAAAGGGGTGACGGCACGCGTTGTGAGTATGCCAAGCTGGGAGCTTTTTGAGAACACCTCGAAAGAATATCAGAAAACGATTCTTCTGCCCGAAACAACGGCCCGCATTGCTGTGGAGGCGGGGGTCCCCATGGGTTGGGAGCGTTATGTGGGTGATCGCGGAATTGTGATCGGAACCAACCGGTTTGGTTCATCCGCTCCCGGTGGAACCCTCATGCAACATTATGGATTTACAGCTGAAAATATCGTTGAAAAGGCGATGCGGCTTTTGGCTTAAAGGATTTCAATGATCTTTTTTGACGTATATTCGCCAACGTCCGCCAGCGCGTCAATGGGCAAAAAAGAGAGGGCATTGTTGGCGTAAAGCGTTGTCACGGACGCCGGGAAATCTTCGTCGGATTCATAGAAAATATAGCAAAGCGCTATTTTGGGAAGCGCGTAAACCACAAATGCAAAATCTCCGCCCACCGCAGCCGGGGCCGACTCTCCATTTAATTTGCCCATGATGGTCGTTTGGCACTCCCTGATCTGAGAAACATACGGAACCAGGATTTGTTGGGTATGGCTGACAAAAGCGCCGGCATAGGGCATGCTGTGGGGTAGATCTTTAAATGCCTTAAACGGCTCGCGCACGCACGCTTGCGGCTTGGCGTGGCGCGCATACAGTGAGATGAGTATTCCGACGACACCGCTTTGTATCTTATTGCCAAGCAGTATCTTTCCGGGCTCAATGATACATGTTTCCCCAAAAGCATTGAAGATAAAATGATCGTCTGCGGTTTGTCCTCCCAACGCCGCCGCAAGATTTGGCGGAATGCGTTGGTATAGCTGTTGAAGATTGTTGCGGACAAGTTTGGCGTAATTGTCGGTCAAGGTCGCGCCCTCCTTACCCTTTGTTTTGTTCTGGGCCACTCCAATTTCGATAAGGAGGCCCAAAGAAAGCCCGGCCGGATGAGGCAATAAAGAGGAGAAGTTGCAGAGGGCTGGTTTGAAGAGATCAAAGCTGACCTGGCTTGAGGAGGTATAGCGAAATCGGTGCGGTTCTAGGGTCTTGGAATACGAGCAAAAGCGTTATCAAAAAAGATAGCAAAAGTTGGGTTGAATCGATTAATTCACTTTATTTCTCAAGACATTTGAGCATCTAAAGGTTACCACGCGCCTCTTATCCAAGACCATGTCGTCACCGGTGGCGGGATTGCGTCCACGTCTGGAATTTTTATTTTTTATACAGAATTTTCCAAACCCGCTGATCAGGACATCCTCACCATTTTCAAGGGTCCCTTTTATGATCTCAAGTAGGTTTTCGATCAGATTGACACACTCTTTGCGGGAAAAACCAAGCTGTTCGTGGAGCGAATCGACAATCTGCGCTTTGGTTAGTGTCATCGGTTAAGTACTCCCTGATAAAAAAAGATTATGAAACGTTAGATGGGCTGTCTCCAATCGTATCCGTCACCGGCGTTACGACGAATGAAAGAGACCTTAATGGCAGCGCTTCTTTTTGTCAAGTATTAATGCGGTTGTAAAATATTGAATTTCAGATTATTTCTTGACTTTAGGCGATATGGGTTAATAGGAAATCAAAAACCATGAAACAACCCAAACGGTCAATCCATTTTATGGCACTGTACTAAAGGATTTATTCTAATAATAGTATTCAAAATTAGGAAACAGGCTATGGGTGAAGCGATATTTCTGCCCTCCCCTGCCGTAACGATCTGGAATATAGGTTATTTATGCGTCCCGCCCAACCGGAGAACAACGCATTAGTAGATGTTTTGCGCAATTGGAAGGGTGATTTTCGGAATCTCATGCCGAAGCTTGGCATCGAATTCCCATCCAATCGTAGGTTGAGTTGTGCCAGAGTTTTTTTAAAATTTCTACTGGCCACATTTCTGCTTATGATCGCTGGCTGTGGCACCATGCTCCAGCGGTATGGTTACGGGCGGGTCGCGCCCGCTGATGTCGCACCCCAAGAAGAAGTGATTCGAGTCTATTTGCCTGAAAATGGTCCTTCAATCAGTCAGCGATACAGGCCAAAATCCGATCAAGCGAGACCGGGAGCGACTGAAAATGTCCATGAGGGGATTGATATTTTTGCCCAGCCCGGAACGCCCATCATCGCGCCGGCAGCCGGAAAAGTCGTCGGTTCGGATTGGACGATCATGTATGGTAATCGAATTATGATTGACCATGGAAACGATGAGAACGGCCGACATATTGTATCCAGATATTTACATCTGCAAAAACGATTGGCCATGGAGGGTGATCGAGTCATTCGGGGGCAGCAGATCGGGGCTTTAGGACGGACAGGTGTGCTTGCCGGATATCCACATCTCCACTTCGAGATCAAGCGCCTTATTCAGTCAGACCAATGGACCCTGGAGAAGTCACTCAATCCTCACATATATTGGATGAATGGGATCGGAAGGGTTACCTGCTTCGATCGCAATCAAAAATGGCCGGATCATCCGCTGAAAATGACCTATCCTGTCCCTTGCCGCGGTCTTCAGTGGCAGTAGAAGAGAAAAGTAAGACTTTCACAGGCCCTCCCTAAGATGCATTTTCAACCTGGCCAAAACCACTCCCAAAACAAATGTTGACAGAAAAAGAGTCCATCCGGTAACCTCGACGCAAACAAGGGGATGTTACCCAGCGCCTGAAACAGCCGTTTAATCGGCTTGCGCCGTGAGAAAGGAGCCATGAAATTACCAGAGACTGAAAAACAGAATGCAGCGGCTGCCAAAGATTTTATTCGCGCCATTATCGAAGTGGACCAAAAGACAGATAAACATGGCGGGCGTGTCGCCACCCGATTTCCTCCCGAGCCAAATGGATACTTGCATATTGGACACGCCAAATCGATCTGCCTCAATTTTGGTGCGGCGGATGAGTATAACGGGACGTGCAATTTGAGGTTCGATGATACCGATCCCAGTAAAGAGAGTCTGGAATATGTGGAATCCATCAAGCAAGACGTCCGCTGGCTCGGATTCGACTGGGAGAATCGACTTTACCACGCTTCGGATTATTTTGAAGAGCTCCATGAATATGCCGTGCAACTCATTAAAAGCGGAAAGGCATATGTCGACGATTTAACCCCGGATGAGATCCGACAATATCGGGGAACGCTGACGGAACCCGGCCAAGAAAGCCCCTTTCGAAACCGTTCGATCGAAGAAAATTTGAACCGATTTGCAAAGATGCGCGACGGGGAATTGGAGGAAGGGGCGTGTGTGCTCCGGGCCAAGATCGATATGGCAGCTGCGAACTTATTGATGCGGGATCCAACCCTTTACCGAATCAAGAAAGTGCCCCATTACCGGACCGGGACCCAGTGGTGTATTTTCCCCATGTATGATTTTACACACTGTCTTTCGGATTCTATTGAGAAGATCACCCATTCACTCTGTACGCTGGAATTTGAGAATAATCGCGAGCTTTATGATTGGGTGCTTGATGAGCTTGGTGTTTATCATCCCCAACAAATTGAATTTGCCCGCCTTAATTTGAGCTATACCGTATTGAGCAAACGCAAGTTAATACGATTGGTGGAAGAGGGCCATGTTTCCGGATGGGATGATCCGCGCCTGCCGACCCTTGCCGGGATGCGAAACCGAGGATATACACCTCAATCGATCCGTAACTTTTGTGAACGCATCGGCATCGCCAAGCGGGACAGTATGGCCGATATGGCACTTTTGGAGTATTGTGTGCGCGAGGATTTGAACAAACGGGCACAGCGGGTGATGGCGGTGCTAAACCCGCTGCGGGTGGTCATCACCAATTATGCCCAGGACCTCACCGAAGAGCTGGAGGCGGACAATAATCCTGAAGATCCCGGCATGGGAAAACGCAAGATTCCGTTTTCAAGGGTTTTGTATATCGAAAAAGAGGATTTCAAGGAAGAGCCCTCGCGGAAGTATTTTCGGTTGGCCCCGGGACGTGAAGTACGGCTCAAGCATGCCTATTACATAAAATGCGTGGATGTGGTCAAGGATGACGAAACGGGTGAAATTGTCGAGGTCCAGTGTACCTACGATCCGGAAACACGAGGCGGATGGTCTCAGGACGGGCGGAAGGTCAAAGGGACGCTGCACTGGGTCTCAGCCCATCACGCCTTGGATGCGGAAGTGCGGTTGTATGACTATCTTTTTAAAAAGTCCAATCCCAATGAAGTTGAAGAAGGCGCTGAGTTTACCGACTTCTTGAATCCAAAATCGCTGCAGTTGCTTAAAGCCTGCAAGGTGGAACCCAGTTTGGCCGATGCAGCGCCGGGAAACCGCTTCCAGTTTCTGAGACGGGGTTATTTCTGTGTCGCGGCTGGGGAGGCGGAAAACGGAAAGCTTATTTTCAATCGTACGTCCACCCTGCGAGACTCCTGGGCCAAAATCGAAAGAGCTGAAAAAAGAAAACAACAGAAATCGAATCCATAAAATGTCTGCAGCCCCAAAGGTAAGCCTGTTCATCCAATGCCTGATTGACGGATTGTATCCGGAAGTGGGCAAAGCCGTGGTTCGTATTTTTGAGAAGCTCGATGTCCCCCTATCCTATCCTTCAAACCAGACTTGCTGCGGGCAACCGGCCTTTAATTCCGGATACCGCAAAGAAGCCAAAATCGCCGCTAAAAGATTTATCCGGATTTTCGAAAATGCGGAAGCGATCGTCTGTCCGTCGGGCTCCTGTGTCAACATGGTCCGCAATCTTTATCCGGAAATGTTTCAAAAGGATTCCGAATGGCTTTCAAGAGCCCAAAAAGTGGGCGTCAACACATTTGAACTGACCGAATATCTTGTCGATATCCTCGGGGAGCGAGAATTCGGGGCCCGCTACAATGGCAAAGTAACTTACCACGATTCATGTCATCTGCTTAGAGGTCTTGGTGTGAGCGAGCAACCGCGCCGACTGATTCGGAATGTCCGCCATATCGAATTTGTCGAGATGAAAGACGCAGATTACTGTTGCGGTTTCGGTGGTGCGTTCGCCTTTCAGTATCCTGAGGTTTCGACCGCCATGGTGGACGAAAAAATTAAAAATATTCAAGAATCCGGCGCCGATACGGTGGTGGGTTGCGATATGGGATGTTTGATGAACATACAGGGCAGGCTGAGCCGTAACAATCTGAAAATCAACGTTATGCACATCGCCCAACTATTGGCCGGATGAAATCTTTTTACAGGCGTTCATAGGTTCAACGTTCAGGGTTATTTTTCTTAAGGTGACCTTGCCTGGAGGACAGTGTGCAAATGATGAGATCACGAGTCAACAGTTCAGATTTTCGGTGAACCCCTGAACCTCTGAACCCGTGAACGGCTATTAAAAAACAATGCCCACATACCCAACAAAGCTATCCCCGGGATTTTTATCATAGCTGTTGGCATAAGTCATTGTCTCAGCGGTATCTGCTCCGAGATAATTGGCGGTGGCGATGGCAGTTGCGGCCGCACCTGAACAACAGGCATTATGATGGTTCCGGGCTTCCGAGAGTACCTTCTGGGGGTCCATGGAAAGCATTGCGTCAATTACGTTGTGATCATTTTCATCTCGAACCCAGGCAAAGGCTTCGGCACCGGTCCCCTGCGGAGTAAACCCGTAGTTAGGACCGTAGTGGGTCAAGTCGGTGGAGCCTAAAACCTTTAATTGAAGTCCCATCTGGCGGGCCACATCCACAGCTGTCTTCCCGACTTCAAACGAGGCCGTAACCGGAGGTGAACCGATAGGAACGATTTTGGCATTTTCAAAAAAATACTTAATAAACGGAAGCTGAACTTCAATGGTGTTGTCCTGAGAGAAATCATCGGGTGTTTCAATGTTGAAGTGAAACCGGTTGGCAAGGGCTTCGGCCAGTTCGGTTTCAATTTGTACGGGTCCAAAGGGCGTCTCCCAAGCGCCATGTGTCATAATATAATTTGACGATCCGGAATGGAGATGCATTCCAAAAACAATAAAAACGTCTGGCAGGCTTTCTTGGCGGAGGCACTGAATGACATTACAGGCAACGCTTCCTGAAAAATACCATCCGGCATGGGGTACGATACCGCCGACAAGGTTTTTGGATGAAAGGGTGCCCGTGTCATATTCATTAAGAAAGCGGCCGATTTCTTGCTCACAGGCGGATGAACCAGCGGGGTACCAGCTGCCGGCCAAAATGGCCTTTCTAACATTCATCACATTCACCTCCTTTTTAATGATCGGTCAGGATCAAATTGCGGTTTTATATCCAATAAAAAATGAATCGTGATGATCTACGCGATTGAGGGAAAGAGGGTCCATTTGATGAGCCATGAGTTTCGGTCGGGATCCTTTTCTAAACACACAATACCCCCATTTTGAAATCTGACGATACTGTTGCCGGCGTTTCCGGTAATGAGGAATGCGGTCAATTTTTCCATAAACGGAAGATGGCCTACAAGCATGATATGATCTTCTTTTTCAATGACGTTCAAAAAGGAGACCACATCGTCCAGCGGATTCAATCCTGACGTTGAGTGAACACCATTTTCGGGCTGTAAGGCCGTTGCGATTATTTCGGCGGTTTGAAGCGCTCTTTTCTTGCCGCTGTGATAGATCCGCGTAACGTGAATCTTATGAGAATCTGCATCAGCCGCAATGTTTGTAACTTCTTGGATGCCTTGTTCCGAAAGGCCTCTTTCAGGATCGAGGTCTTTGGGCAAACACGTTCCATGCTGGACAAGAAAAAGCGCCATGCAGCACACCTCCTCCCGGGTAAGGATTTTTTTCTATCAATTTATGATAAATAAGAGGAATTCTCAACCTATTTTTTAAATGCAAAATTAGACGGTTTGGCAAGCGGCGCAAGCTCAACTCGAGATATTGGAAAATATTTTTTATTGACAAACAATTTACTTTTTATTTTAAATTTTTTATTTTATATTGAATCATTAAAAACACTTTTATATTGAATCATTAAAAACAATTGTATATCAGCTGGAGGTAAATATGGGAAACCAACAAAATGAGAGCAAAAACAATGGATTGACAAAGGTAGGAAGTGTAACCGTCAAACGCGGTCTGGCCCAGATGCTCAAAGGCGGGGTTATCATGGATGTGGTCACAGCGGAGCATGCCGCGATTGCCGAGGAAGCCGGCGCCGTAGCCGTAATGGCTTTGGAACGCGTCCCCGCCGATATCCGCGCCGACGGTGGTATCGCACGGATGTCGGATCCAGCGTTGATCCGTGAGATTATCCAGACGGTATCGATTCCGGTGATGGCCAAATGCCGCATCGGTCATTTTGTCGAAGCCCAAATTCTGGAAGCAATCGGAGCGGATTATATTGATGAAAGCGAAGTTCTCACACCGGCGGATGAAATGCATCACGTCAATAAACATGAGTTCAAGGTGCCATTTGTCTGTGGCTGTCGCAATCTGGGGGAAGCGCTGCGTCGCCTCGGCGAAGGTGCGGCCATGATACGCACCAAAGGTGAAGCCGGTACCGGGGATGTCGTCGAAGCCGTGCGGCATGCACGAAATGTCTTAGGTGAAATCAAGCGGCTTAACTTGATGCCGGATGAGGAGTTGATGTCTTATGCCCGAGACATCGGTGCGCCTTATGATTTGGTTAAAGAGACCAAAGAACTCGGTCGAATGCCGGTGGTGAATTTTGCGGCCGGTGGGATTGCGACACCGGCCGATGCGGCGCTCATGATGCAGCTCGGTGTCGACGGCGTTTTTGTCGGGTCGGGTATTTTTAAAAGCGGGGATCCCGCATCGCGCGGCAAGGCGATTGTGGAGGCCACAACGCATTATAATGATCCCGATATTCTGGCCAAAGTGAGTGAAAATCTGGGTGAGCCGATGGTGGGCATCAGTGCAAGTACCCTGCCGGAAGAAGAGCAGCTCGCTACGCGCGGATGGTAATAACAGAAGGACAAAGCGTATGAAGGTGGGCTTGCTGGCCCTGCAAGGGGCTTTCATCGAACATGCTCAAATATTTGAGCAGCTCGGTGTTGAAACGGTCGAAGTTCGACTGCCCGGACAGTTGGAAGGACTAGCGGGGTTAATCATTCCGGGTGGTGAAAGTACGACGATCGGGAAACTGGCGGTAAAGTACAATTTTATAGAACCTATTCGTGATTTTGCGGCCACAAAACCGGTCTGGGGGACTTGCGCCGGCCTGATTTTTCTTGCCCAGGAAACCGATTTTGACCAGCCGCTGCTGGGACTGATGGACATCATCGTCCAACGCAATGCCTTTGGCCGCCAGGTGGATAGCTTTGAAGCTGATCTTGCGGTCAGCGTATTTGAAAAAAATTCGATCCATCCGTTTCCGGCGGTGTTTATCCGGGCACCCAGCATCGTTGCCGTCAGAGGGAGGGCGGAGGTCATAGCAGAACTAACCGATGGAACGGCCGTTGCCGTACAGGAAGGAAAATGCATGGGCACATCTTTCCATCCTGAACTCACCTCCGATTTCCGATTTCATCGTTATTTTTTAAACCTGACAACCGGCGATTAGCCAAAATTTGGCACGCCTTACCGAAAAAAGATTGAACCGGCGGCGTGCATCCGTTAGGGTACAAAAAGGAGCCTAGCGTTTCCTCGGCATCGTAAAACTTCTCCAAAACCGATAGCAGGAGGATGTCATGAGCCAAACGGTTTTTGCTGATAATAGAGGTTTTAAACGGTTTCCCGCCAGGGAAGGCGCCTTTGCAGTTATCACCGCCCCCCGCAAACTGGGTCAAATCCTCGATATCAGCAAAAGCGGACTTTCTTTTACGTATATTGGCGAAAAAAAGGGCCCGAAAAAAGACACTGGACTCGACATTTTTTTATCCGGTATCGGTTTCAATTCTAGAAACATTCCCTACAAAACCATTTCCGACTTTGAAATCGAAAGTAAAGTTGAATTCAGCTCCGTTAAAATGCGACGTTGCGGGGTGAAGTTCAGGCAACTCCATTCGGAACAGATTTCACAAATCGAGGCCTTTCTTCAAAACCATACGGTTGTTGAAGATTGATCCCCTGCAAATGTTTTTTCGTTTTGTAACGCAACTATCCCTGATATCCCGCCCAAACGGAATCCGTCGGAAGTTGTGGTTTTGTGATGGGGTGGACGAAGAAGGGGGATTCGCATGCCGACCAATATACGCATAGGTGCACTGATATCCGGAGCCGGCACCAACCTGAAAGCGATCCTTGAATCGTGCCGATCAGGAAAAATAAATGCCGGCATCGTCTTTGTCGGGTCGGACAACCCGGGGGCTGCGGGGCTGAAGATGGCCCAGGAAAACCAAATCGCCACTTTTGTGGTCGATTATGCCTCGGTCATCGGAAATTATCACCGAAATCGAGATCAAGCCCAGCTGCCGACAGGCTTCGATTTGATGGGTGTGATATCAAAGCAATCCATCCTTTCGCAAACCGAAGACCCCGAAAAGATAAAAAAATTTATTATTTCGCGCGTTCTGGCAGAAGACCAGTTACTCCAAAAGATGAAGCCGCATTCATTTGATCTTCTGGTTCTGGCAGGCTTCATGCGTAATTTAACCCCTTATCTGATCGATAAAATCAACACCGATCCGCAATGCCCCAGGATTATGAATATTCACCCGGCACTTTTGCCGGCGTTTCCGGGGACCGATGGCTATGGTGACACATTTCGATATGGGTGCAAAGTCGCGGGGAGCACGGTCCATTTTGTCGATTATGGAGAAGATTCAGGACCCATTATCGGTCAGCGAGCGTTCCCGATCCGGGAAGGTGATCGGTTAGAAGATGTGCGCCAAAAGGGACTTAAATTGGAATGGGATCTTTATTCAGAATGTATTCAGCTGTTTGCCGAAAATCGCCTCAGAATCGAAAAACAAAAATACCGCACCGCGAGTGGCAGGGAGAGCCGTCGAAGGGTAGTCAAAGTTCTGCCATAGCACCTACAACACCTTCAGCATTAAAGGGATGGCGACCATCGTCCCAAGTGAACTTCCAAGGTTTGTAAAGACGACCACCAAGAGGATACGCGTAATCTTGTTTTTCCAAAATCCCCTCAGGGAAAGGATGTCGTGGGTCAAATTTTCAAAATCCTTGACTTTGGGCTTTCTGGAAAATGTCTCCACCAAACCCGAGACCCAACCGGCGGCGATCATGGGGTTTAAAGAGGTTAACGGCGCTGCCAGGATTGAAGACAATATGGTCAACGGGTGTGCAAAGGCGAGGGCGGCACCCATACCTGCCAGGATGCCATTCGCCAAAACCCACCAGGTAATCATGTGACTTCCAACATCTGACCCGCCTGCAAAAAAACCCCAGATAAAAACTGTCAGTATCGCCAACGGTATAATCCATTTCAAGGAGCGTGCCAAAATTCCTTTGGGCGGAATGGTCTTCAGCTCCTCGATATCGGCAGCCGTCTGCCAATGCGCTTTTATGCCGGGGACATGGCCGGCCCCGACAATCGCGACAATCTTTTCCCCTGGGGCCTGCTGGATATGATGGGCCAGATAGCGATCCCGTTCGGCGATCAAAATTTCTCGCAACACCGGGAGCGTTTTTTCGACATCCGCAAGGAGGGTTTCAAGGATATCCTCCTGTTTCATTTGTTCGATGTCGGATTCGCTAATATCATCCACCTCTCCTGCAGATGACAGCAATTGAAACAGAAGCTTGATCTTCCCCCATAATCCCATTGCGCGCCAGGCGCGTGACATTGTCACCCGGATGTCTCGATCGGCAAGATGGATGTGGGCGCCCATGTGCTCGCCTGTTTCAATGGCCATCAGCATTTCAGCGCCGGGCGTTATTCCGAATTTTTTTGCGATTCGTTTCTGAAAAGATGCCAGCAAAAGATTTGAAAGGAGAAGAAAGGCTTTTTTTTCTTTAATGACTTTAATGATATCGGTTTCTTTCCAGCGGTGTTTTTGTTTGATGGCCTGATATCTTTGTTCACAAAGCTCAACGCAAACCGTATCCGGCTTAGCCTCCTCAATCACCGATGCAACCAGCTGCGTGCTCTCTTTGGAAACGTGCGCCGTTCCGACAAGGAGGATGTCTTTGTTTTGATGTTCCAGACGGTGAATCATATCGTGGTCGTTTTGGGTTATCATTCGAATCGGTTCCTTTTTGTTTTACAAGGCCGGTTACGCATATTATATTTATTGAACCAATGCAAGAGGCCAGAAGCTGTGCGGCACAGGGTGTATAATGCTGGTTTATGATGATATTTTTTCATGGGTGGGATGGGGAGGCAGACTTCGTCTCGGAAGTGGCAAATGCCGGCTTCGTATTTATGACCTTAGGATGAGCCACCAAAGGGATTTAATGCATCTGAGACCGATTATCGTGGTGGTTTCAGATGTTTTGGACAGCAAAGTATCGGTCAGAAGCTGTGTCAGTCACGTGGCCACCAGCGTGATCCGCGAGTTTAAGCTCGATCCGCAGCGAATGATTTTCATCGAATACTATGCCGCGTCCACATACGGCCAAAAAGAACAACACACAATACCGGAACGCTACGAAGCCGTTGAATTCGTCTGGCATGAAGACAAAGCGCTCCATCCTCGATGGCGGGCCTTAAATCCCGAACTGAGAGGGGAAGTCAAAAAGCTGATGCAGGATAAGAAGAATAATACGATCAAAATGCGATGAGGTTCGCAAACAATCAATCGGGCAAGACGGCTATTGACAGGGGCCCTTAAAAGCCTGGCCTTTGGACCATTTGCCCACAAAATATTTGGTGACGCGTGTATCCAAATTCGCCGCCTTAGCCGCTTTTTCAAAGGCATCCATGGTATGTTGGGCTTTCTTTTTATTTTCAATAAGGGCGTAAATCTGGATACTGCGTTTATAATAATCGGCGGCCTGAGCGCTTTGCCCGAGTCCCACAAAGGCCGCTCCGAGCGCGGCCAACGTATCGGCCATGCCTTTATTAAAGCCGCGCGATCGGTCGGCTTCGAGAGTGGTTTTGAAGTATTTGACGGCCTCTGCATACTTTCCCTTGGCCAGGTTGAGGTTGCCGCATGCAAAGTTAACCGTTGCCACGGCCGATAAGTTGGTTGGATCTGTCGTATCCAGGGCCCGGCGCAGGATTTCTTCAGCCTGCTTGAATTCTTTTTGTTTTATTAAAAGAATTGCCTGGTTATGTAAAAGCGGTTTATCATTTACGGCGTTTTTTTGAGCGATTTCTTTGGCCAAAGAAAGAACCGCGGAGGCTTTTTCGAGCTGATTGTCGTCAATCAGGGCAGCGGCTTTATTGGAAAGGGCTTGAACGGCGCTGGCCGGATTCTCCAAATTCCAGTAAATATCAAAGGACTCTTCAAAAAAGAGAATGGCATTGTCGATTTTGTCCATGTGGCGGTACACGTTGCCGATATTATTCAAACTCATGGCGACACCGTGCAACTGATCCGATAATACGAACGATTCATGCGCCCTCAAAAAGTAACCCAAAGCACGCCTGTAACATCCTTTTTGATACCAGGCGATTCCTTTTTGAATCTCCTTCGTGCCGGTTACGAGATGTTCCGGTTTTTGAGTCTTTTTCCCGGTACCGCCACAGGCCGCAAAAAAGAAACAAAAAATAATCGCCAATACCAAGCAAACTCGTTTCATAATCGTCCTTCTTTGATCTATTAGAATTATTACCTGTAAACAATTACCATACTATTGTTGAGCCCACTTGTCAAAATTTGAAGAGGAGACTTTGCCATGAGCCCCGCAAAGCAGATGATGCCGGGTTCCATTTTGACAATAAATTGTTATTTTAGTACTATAAAACGCTTTCAAAATCTTTGTGAGCCGATATTTTCATAAAGGATCACGGTTTCATTTACAAAACAGGTTGTAATAAAAAAAATTAATGAGAGTGCAAGGAGGGTGACATGTCCTCAAAAGCGCTGCTGATTATTGACATGCTAAACGATTTCATTCACGAAAAGGGCACCCTGTATTGCGGCCAGGAATCAAAAGATATTATCTCTTTTATCCAGGATAGACTTTCAACCTTTCGCGAGCAGGGGGATCCGGTCATTTTTATTCAGGATTCACATGCTGAAAATGACACCGAGTTTGAAAGATATCCCCCCCACGCCGTCGAAGGAACCTGGGGCAATGAAATCATCCCGGAACTCAACCCGGATTTTAGTGAAGCCGTCATTCCCAAAAAGACTTTGAGCAGTTTTTATGGCACCCGTCTGGAAGAGACGCTTGAACAGGGAGGGGTGAAGGAAGTGGAGGTCGTGGGCGTGTGTACCTCGATTTGTATTATGGATGCCGTCGGGGAACTTGTGAACCGAGGATACAAAGTATCGGTTCCGGTTAAAGGTGTGGCTGATTTCGATCCGCCGGCTCACGATTTTGCTTTAAAACGAATGAAGCAGGTCTACGGTGCCAATATTGAATAGAAACCATTATGCGGGTCCCCTTTTTGCTGATCTCTACGAGCTTACCATGGCGGCCGGTTATCATGCGCATGGCGTTATGCAGGAGGCCACCTTTTCACTTTTTATCCGTAATTTTCCCCCCCAAAGGAACTATTTTGTCGCTGCCGGCCTCGAAGATGTTTTAAATGCGCTGGAATCCTACCGCTTTTCAAAGGATGAAATCCAGTATCTTCAAACAACCGGTCTTTTCGCGCATAATTTTATCGATTATCTAAAACAACTTCGATTTTCCGGAGAGGTCTGGGCCATGCCGGAGGGTACAATTTTCTTCCCCAACGAGCCCATCCTGGAGATTACGGCACCGATCATCGAAGCGCAGATGATCGAGACTTTCATTTTGAATACGATCGGCTTTTCCACCCTGATCGCGTCCAAAGCCGCCCGGTGTGTAATTGCTGCACAGGGGAGGCCCCTGATCGATTTTGCACTGCGCCGAACCCAGGGCAAAGATGCGGGCATGATGGTGGCCCGAAGTACCTATATGGCTGGATTTGCGGGAACCAGCAATGTGCTTGCGGGCAAGGTGTATGGTATGCCAACTTCCGGAACGATGGCGCATTCCTTTATTTGCGCCTTTGACAGCGAACGGGAGGCTTTTACAGCTTATTCCGAAACCCATCCTCAAAACACAATTCTTCTAATCGATACCTTCGACACGCTTGAAGGCGCGCACCGGGCGGGGCAAGTCGCGCAGGTGTTAAAAAAAAGGGGGCAGGCATTGAACGGGGTGCGATTGGATTCCGGCGATATGATCGATTTAAGTTTTAAGGTCCGTAAAATCCTAGACCAGTCCGGTTTCTCCGATGTCAAAATCTATGCCAGTACGGGGTTTGATGAGTTTACGATTGCGGAAGCCGTTTCGAGAGATGCCCGCATCGATGCCTTTGGAGCAGGGACAAAGGTGGGTGTCTCGAGCGATGCCCCATATGTGGACATCGTTTATAAACTGGTTCGGTTTAAAGATCGAAACGTCCGTAAGCTAAGCACGAACAAAACGACATTGGCAGGAAAAAAACAGGTGTTTAGAAGATTGGCTCAAAACGGTCGCTATGTGGAGGATGTAATCGGCGACCGTGATGAAGACATCAAGAGGTGTCGGCCATTATTAATAAAAGTAATGTCAAACGGGCGGCGTGTGGGTGCTCTAAATTCCCTGCAGGCAATTCGCGCACAATTTAAAGATAATTTGGCCGATTTGCCTCAAAAATATAAAGCCCTCACTAAGGTTGGTGATTTCCCGGTAAAAATTAGTCCCCGGCTGTATGCGCAGCAAGACAGTGTCCATCCATGATGGGTACTAACTACCAATAAAAAGGAGCATAATTCAAGCGTGAAAAGAATCGGCTTAGTTGTCAAACGGGATCGCAAAGCGATCAACAAAGCGGATGAACTTGAAGAATGGCTATCAGTTAGAGGGGTGCAGGTCTTCCGCAAAGAAAACACGGTCTCCAAAGAGCACAGTGAAAACAAAAAGGAATCCGCTGCGCCCGATAATCTCTTTTGTCTTTTTGTCCTGGGGGGTGATGGGACATTTTTGAGCGCGGTGCGATGGATCGGCGATCAGAAGGTTCCCGTTCTGGGCGTTAAATTCGGAGAGATCGGTTTTCTGGCGGCCACGACCGAAGGTAACCTCTTTGCAGCGGCGAAATCTATCTTGGAAAACCGTTTTGTCACCGAAGAAAGGATGCGTCTTCAGGTAACCGTGGTTCGGGAAGGTAAAATCATCATCAATGAAACGGTTCTCAATGATGTCGTAATCAATAAAGGCGCGCTGGCCCAGCTGGCCCATATCGAGACATATATCGACGAACAATTTTTAACGACCTATCGGGCTGACGGCTTAATCGTGGCAACGCCCACCGGATCAACGGCATACTCTCTGGCTGCGGGAGGGCCGATTATTCATCCAAACGTTCCGGCGATTATCATGACACCCATATGCCCCTTTACACTGACCAATCGGCCCTTGATCACACCCGATTCCGTAAGTATCGGTATTCGGCTCGATAAAAAATCGTCTGATATTATGTTAACCGTGGATGGTCAGGCGGGATTTAAGCTGGCTGCAGGCGACCGGATCGATGTCAAAAAGGCGCCTCAACCGGTCCACATGATTACCATTTCCGACCAGCCCTATTTCGACGTCCTGAAAGCCAAGCTAAGATGGAGTGGCGGCAGGGGCTAGATGAGAAGGGTCGGCGTTATCTGGGGAAAGCCGACGGATTTCCGGCGTCCACAGGCAGCGAGGCGCCGGTGGTGGGGGTTAGATTGCTGGCAAAGAAGACCACCGCATTCCCCACATGTTCGGCTAGGACCTGAACTTTCAGCAAACTCCTTTGGCAATAGTATTCCTGAAGATTTTCAGAGCTTAAACCGCGGGACTGCATTCGATCAGGACCCACCAGGTCCCAAAGACCGGAGCAGACATTTTCGTCACCAAATACCGCATCCGGATTGATCATATTGACCCTGACACCCAAATCGGCCAGTTCCATAGCCGCAATTTTTGAGATCTGATGTGCACCGGCCTTGGAAGCACTATAAGCGGCAAATGCAGCCCCCGGATCAAATACATTTTTTGAGCTTATCACCACGATATTTCCCCCGCTGGCCTGTCGTTTAAACACAGGAATGACTGCCTTTATCGCCGTAAACGTTCCTTTAAGATTTACTGCGACAACCTGGTCGAGCTTGGTGGGATCCAGATTTTCTATTGTAGCTACGTGGGCAATACCGGCATTCGGTACCAAAATGTCGATGCCTCCGAATTGAATACTCAACTTCTCGACGGCCTCGACGACGGATTCGTAGTCTGTGACATCAAAAATAAGCGTCTTCAGGCGATCCGCAGAATATTTTCGAGACAGGATATCGTGAACCTTCTGGAGGCGATCAGCGTCAATATCGGCAATCGCCACGGCCGCCCCGGCCGCCAGGAGGCGATCGGCAATTCCATAACCGATGGCACCCCCTCCTCCGGTTACCATTGCCACCTGCCCTTTAAGTATGGTTTGGGCAACACGCCCCAGCTTTTTACGCTGTAAACCCCAATATTCCATTTCATACACATGCGAATCGGAAATGGGAACATAGTTTCCAATGGCAAAAGAACGAAGTTTGGCTCCGATTGTATGTTCACAGATATCGGCCGCAATGTGCGCGTCTTTGATGGTTTGGCCGAGGGCAAATAATCCCAGCCCTGCAACCAGGAATAAGCGCGGGCAGGATTCGTATTTGTCGGCATGCTTTTGAGGGTCGCCGGTATGACGCTTAAAATAATCTTGGTAGCGGATCTGATAATTTTCGATTGCCTGACAAATGAGTTTCCTTAAATCCTCATCATCTTCCGGTAGCGATTCAATATGGACCATCGCATTTTTGGTACGAATGGCATGGTCCGGGGTTAATACGCCCGTCTGACAGAGGCGTTTGGCTTCTTCAGAGAGAGAAATCTCAACCAGCTCAGAGGTGTAACGGCTGCTAACATAGAACCGTTGCTGTTTATCTTCAGACGCATAATGGGTGCAGGCCCCCCGAATGCCCTGGGCACAGCGGGCCAAAGCGGCCATAAAGTTTTTCGGCCGCATCAGATCATCCCGTCGTGTTAGCAGCGGTTTGCCGCGGGTCTTTTTTTGGATGTAGTTTTGGGCCCGATCCGCATAGGTGATCATTTTCTCATACGATTCCCTTGCCGTTTTGCCAAAAGTGAAAATGCCGTGATTCTGAACAATAACCGCATCCGCATCCGGCACCTGAGCAAGCCTCTGAACGATTTCCTGTGCCAAGGGAAAACCGGAGGAAATGTAAGGCGTCACGAGAATTTTTTCCCCCAGGACCTCCTTTGTGATCTGGACTCCGTCTTCTAAATGGGTGAGGGCAAGAATACTATCGGCATGCGTATGATCAATATATTTGAATGGCAGAAAAGCGTGTAACAGGGCCTCAACCGATGGATCTGGAGACCGGCTGGAGATGCGATGAATATAAAGCTGATCTTCCATGGCGGCATCCGAAAGCTGATCAAGCTGTAAAAGCTTCTTGAGCGGAGCCAAATGGAGACCCGCAAAATCTTGGGGTCTGATGGTGGAGAGATCTTTTCCGCTACCCTTTACAAAGAG
Organism: uncultured Desulfobacteraceae bacterium; assembly: GCA_964530095.1. Taxonomy (GTDB): domain Bacteria; phylum Desulfobacterota; class Desulfobacteria; order Desulfobacterales; family CAZHA01; genus CAZHAH01. Next base: position 20,215 of record CAZHAH010000008.1, read on the forward strand.
GGTGTCCATCTCCTCGCCGAAGATATCTGGCAGCTTGAGCTTGACCGAGCAATTCCCTCCGCCATGCAGGACGAGATCCTGTCGACGACCAATTAATCGGGCCGTATAGCAGCGCAGGGTCAATTCTTCAGGATGTGCGGCAAACTGCTCGACGAAATCGAGAGATTCTTGAGAATTAAACTGACTATCCATAGGGTGGCGCTATTTTTTTTGTTCCTCTAAAAAGATTTCCTGGGCTTCATCAACCGATGCATTGTGGTGGATAATGGAACGCAACGCTTTCATCAGGGGTACCGGGAACGCATGTTGCCAGATATTCCGGCCCAAATTAACGCCGATGGCACCCTTCTGAATGCCGTCGTGGACAAACTCAAAAACCTCTCTGGCGGTTTCGCATTTGGGACCACCGGCCATGACAATCGGTACCGGGCAGCCGTATACCACTTTATCGAAATCTTCACACCAATAGGTTTTGACAACTTTGGCGCCAAATTCAGCAGCGATGCGGCAACACAATCCCAGATAGCGCGCATCTCTTTTTTCCAATTCTTTGCCTACGGCCGTAACGGCCATCACGGGGATACCGTAACTTTCACATTCATCCACCAGTTTGCCCAAATTGACAAGCGAGTCGTATTCGTAATCGCTGCCGATGAAGATCGACATCCCCACCGCGGCCACATTGAGTCGGATCGCCTCCTGCAAGCAGGTGGTCAGCGCTTCGTGTGAAAGATCCTTACCGATGATGCTTGTGCCCCCCGAAACTCTCAAAATGATGGGTGGGCTGTTGTTGGGATCGACACAGGCCCGCAGAATCCCTCGCGTCACAAAAAGCCCGTCAGCAAATGGAATTAAAGGCTGAATGGTCTGGCCGGGTTTTTCAAGCTTGGAAGTCGGCCCTTGGAAATATCCGTGATCGATGGGTAAAAACATGCAGCGCCCGTCGGATTTAATGAGCCTTGATAAACGATTTTGCATTCCCCAATCCATGTGTATCCTCCTTATTAATCCTAAGTCGTAAATTTTGTGGTTTGTATGCCAATAGGTTACTCCCGCAATCCGGCATCGATGTTATCCAGTTCGGGTTCCGGCGGGAGATTGGAACGGAAGAGGATATTGTTCTGAAGAGCCTGAATCAATTTGTCCAAATTGCCGATAGTGTCGCGGACATCCAGCAGCATCGCTTTGGCAACCTTAAGGATCTGAGGGATTTCGGGACTCCCTCTTTCAACATTTTTCAAAATGGTATTGAGGCTGGTGATCGTTCTTTGGGCCCCGTTTAATATTTTTTTCGTCCCTTTCAAAGTGGTTATCAGTTCTTCACCTGTTGCCTTAAACGTTCCAATCGTCGCTTGAACCTGATCGATGGTTTGGGGCAGTTTGACAGTGGCTTTGGTGATATCCTTCATCACCTTCTGCGACACTTTTAGCGTCCTTTGGACTTCATCCAATGTCCGGGGAACCTTGGCCGTAGCCTTGCCAAGCCCTTTCATGAGAGGCTGAGAAGCCTTAAGCGTGTCTTGGACCACCGCCATGGTTTGCGGCATTCTTGCGGTGACTTGGTTGACATTTTCCAAAATCGATCCGACGCGGTCGATCTTGTCCTGTATATTATCGATCAGCGCCCGTGAAACTAAAATATCCCCTAAAGTTCCCTTACCGGATCGGATGTCCTGTACAATCAGATCCAGACTGCCAAGACTGTTGTTTGCATGATCGAATAAAGAAAAAAGCGGGCCCTTGGGATCTTGGATAGTTTGGACAATCAGGGAAAGGTTTTGAATCGCCTCCACAAACATTTTAGCGGTCTTTTCGATTTGAAATTCTTCAAGTACACTGGCAATCGATTTTTTTTCCACGGAAGGGATTTTTCCGCCCTCGGGGATCAAGGGGGTGAAAGGGTCTCCCGGTTTAATATCCACATATTCAGACCCGATTAGGGTAGGACTTTTTACCGAGGCTACGGCATCCTTCCGGATCCTTGTGGTATAGGCTTCGGCAATCGCCAGTTTAACTTCCACAAGGTTTCGAACCAAAGTGATCTTTTTTACCTTTCCGATATCGGCATTAAAGAGCTTTACGGGCGTATTTTCAGCGAGGTTATAGCTCTCTTTAAAGGTCGTATAATAGCTGACATAGGTCACAAACCAATCCTTACCGCGGCCGATCATCACTACCGCTGCTAAAAGAAGAATCACAATTGCGGTGATGAACACACCCACAATTCTTTCGCGTCTGGTAAATGTCATTTCCATGATGAATCTATCCCGTTATGCATTAGGGTTCGTATGACGCGTTGTCACCTGGCCGTTTTCAATCTGAATTTGCCGGTTGGCGAGTGTTTCGACAAAATAACGGTCACGCGTGAAAAATACAACTGCCTGCTTAGGAATAATGTCTTTTTTGATAATCTCGGAAAAATTCTTGAATCGGTTCACACTGATGACATCTTCGGGGCGGTCTAACAACAGCAAGTCAGATGATTTGGTCAATTCCCGGATGGCAATGGCATATCGCAAATCGATGGGTCGAAGCTGGCCCGGTCGCAGGTGAAGTTTGTTATCGATATGAAACAACCGACACAAGTCCATGGTGTTTTCATCTAGGTCGATGGAAAGTGAATTTTCGTAATAATAACGCCTAAATAATAGATTCTCCCGAATGGTTCGATTGCTGATCATATATGAATCCGGTGCAATATAGCCGATTCGCTTTTTTATGGGGAGCAGATTGCGATAATCTGAGAAATCGAGAACTTCTTCATCAAACCGATAGGATCCGGATTCCGGTGTAACAAGGGTAGCCAGTGCTTTTATAAACAGATTGGCATTGAGGGGGTATCGGGTCGCAATGGTGCAGACATCTCCCCTGGAAAGATTAAATTGATATCCTTTAAGACCCTTTTCAGATCCTGAAAACGAAACCGCATAATCCGTGAGTTCGATGAGATGCATGGCTGTTTATAAATAAAAAACCGCTGAAATAATGATATTGGCGACCAAACATAAGATTACGCATTCAAGCGCTGATTTCGATGCTCCAACCGGGATATCAGTCATCTGCTTTTTTCCCAGAAAACCTTGATACAGACTCGTTACGGTGATGATGATTCCAAAACAGAACGCCTTTACAATTCCGGCGATGATATCGGCTCCGCTGATGGCTTTTACGATTTGCAGGAGAAAATTACTGATGGGCACGTCCGTAAGAATCCAAATGACCAAATATCCGCCGATAATCGATACGATATCAAAAACAATAAAGAGACACAGAACGGCGGTCGTTATTCCAATTAAGCGCGGGACACAGATGATACGCAACGGATCAAGACCTGCCATTTCAAGGGCTTCCGGTTCATTTAAGACATTCATATAACTGGCTTCAATCGTCACCGCTGTGGCGGATCGCAGGATGACAAGAATGGCGGTAACAAGCGGGCCGAGTTGCCGCACAATGATAAACACTGTCGTTTTCCCAAGATCGTAATGCTCCGATATTTTCGCAAATTGGAAGATCAACATACTGCCGGCAATCAGAGCGATGGGGACAATGACGGTAAGCGCCTGTACGGCGGTGAAATAGATCTGCTCGATAATGATTTTTCTCAGCAAAACACGTCCTTCTTTGGGTCGATTAAAAAACAGCCGAAAGATTCGATAGAAAAAAGCAAACAGATCGAGGAGGTGATTGGTGGTATGGATGGTTTTGCGACCGATATGTCCAATGGGATGAGCCATAACGTGCATCAATCTTCGAAAGCAGCTTTGGTTAGTGGCGACTTCCAAGAATTCTTACAATAAAATGGGGAAACGAATCAACAAAATTAAGTTGCAATGGAAAATCAACAAAGCGGACAAGGTGTGTTAAAATGATTGACTTGAGGAAAATAAATTGGGAATGACATTCTAAATTCGCCGGGTTATTCGTATTTGAATTGGCACTATTAAAGTAAATTTAAAATAATATGAAAAATAAATTAAAGCACATGATCCTTGCGGCTGCAAAAAACGCCTATCGCAGCGGCGCATTGCATACCGATGAATTCCCGGCGGTGGAAATGGAAGAACCGCAACTGGAAGCCCACGGGGACTTTTCTACGAATTTTGCGATGATCATGGCATCGGTCCAAAAAATGCCACCCAGAGACATTGCCCGGGCAATCAATAATCAGCTCACCGATCCCGATCAAATTCTGACCGGTACCGAAATTGCCGGCCCCGGGTTTATTAACTTCTTTGTAAAACGATCGGCATGGTACCCGATTTTGCGGCGCATCCATGCAGAGGATCTGCGCTATGGGGCTTCAAATATCGGACAGGGGGCAAAAATCCAGATCGAATTTGTCAGTTCCAATCCTACCGGACCGCTACACGTCGGGCACGGAAGGGGAGCAGCTGTGGGGGACAGCGTAGGGAATATTCTGGCATTTAGTGGGTACGACGTTCAAAAAGAATACTACATCAACGATTCCGGAAGGCAAATCAGGACCTTGGGTCATTCGGTGTGGTTAAGATATAAAGCGTTTGCCGGTGAAGAAACCGTCTTTCCTGCAGAGTGCTACCAGGGAGAGTATATCGGCGATATCGCCCGCAAAATTCAGGCTGAAAAAGAAGGCCTTCTAAAAGCACAAAGCACGGAAGATGCGATTTCAATTTGTGCCCGTTTTGCGGCCCGGCAGATTCTGGCGGGGATTAAAGACGATCTCGATTCATTCGGCGTCAGGTTTGATAAGTGGTTCAGCGAACAGGATCTGTATGAGTCCGGTGAGGTGGTGCGTATCCTCGAAAAGTTTAAAGCCGAAGAGATCATTTATCAAAAAGACGGGGCGTTGTGGTTCAAAACCACTGCTTTTGGTGATGAAAAAGATCGCGTTGTCGTGCGTCAAAACGGTGAAATGACCTATTTTGCCTCCGATATTGCCTATCATCACGATAAGTACCGACGTGGATTCAAACGGGTGATCGATGTCTGGGGGGCGGACCATCATGGGTATATTCCGCGCATGACGGCTGCCATCGAAGCCTCGGGACAACGCCGGGACCAGTTTAAGGTCATACTTGTGCAGCTCGTCAATTTGCAGCGCAAAGGCGTGCCGATGCCCATGTCAACCCGGGCGGGAGAATTTGTTACGCTGAGGGACGTCATCGATGAAGTCGGAAGCGATGCGGCACGGTTTATTTTTTTGACCCGCCACTACGAGAGTCCGTTGGATTTTGACTTGGAGCTTGCCAAAGAAAAGACCAATGACAATCCCGTCTATTATGTTCAGTACGTCCACGCCCGGATTGCGAGTATCTTCCGCAAGGGGAAGGAAAATGGGGTGGTTCGCATAAACGGGGAGGCAGAGGAATTGAAAAGGCTGACCAACCCCGAAGAGATCCAATTGATAAAAACCATGGCCCGTTTTCCGGAGGTGATTAAAAACAGTGCCCTTTTTATGGAACCGCACCGTATCACCTTCTATCTTGTAAATCTGGCATCAGCCTTTCATGCCTATTATAACAAACACCGTGTTTTGACCGATGATCGCCAGTTGACATCCGGCAGGTTTTATCTGGTATTGGCAGTCCAAAAAATCATCCGTAACGGTTTGTCGCTTCTAGGGGTCAGTGCGCCGCAAAGAATGTGATTGGGTGGTTATCCCTTTGGCGGATGCGGTGTGAGTTCCACCAGAACGAGGGGCGGGCGTTTGGATGGGGCAAAGCCATCGATATTGACCATGCGCCTGTGATGTGTGATCGCCGCAAAAGGGTGAAATTCTTCCACCACGGAAGCAAATGCCACAACCAAAAGCCTCCCTTTGCGTTCAACATTTTTCTGCAGAATATCAAACGATTCGATGCGGCGAACGGGTTCCTCCAAGTAATATTCCACAGCGGTCATATCCATTCGAAAAGCGATGATTTCACGGTTTATATGTTCTTTTCTGACCAGCTGGGCGAAATTCTTCGCTGGAACACGATGATCGCGGGCCGGCATAACCCAACCCATCACAACAATGAAGCAGCCGATAAATCCAAGCAAAGCGGTTGTTCCGGCCGCAAAAAGGCGTTTTTGGGTGATAAACAACAGACCGAGCAGGGCAAAGCAACCCAGAATACCACCAATAGCAATAATGGGATTCGTTATATAGGGATATTTTTGCATCAGAAGTAAAGTTAGCCAGATGGGTATGGCCACACAAAAAATAAAAAACAGCCATCGCCACGAACGACCGAGCCTAAATGGCGCCCTCTGCCAACGGTCAATAGTTTCCGATAAATAGCGTCCCACCGTGAGCGACAATGCGGGCAGAACGGCGTTCAGGTAGTTTGAATGTTTATCTGCGGATACGGTCATAATTGCCAGGTCGGTGAAAAACCATATCCATAAAAATCGCTCACAGGGGTCGCGCTTTTGCCATGCAAGTCGCCAGCCGGACGGAACTGCGGCGACAACGGCTGCGGTCCAGGGGAGTGTTAACCATGCGATATAGGGGAGAAAATACCAGATCGGCTTGGTGCCCAATTCACCCACGGCGCGGCCGATCGTTTCTGTTTTCCACACTTCCCAGACACCCGGTACGGATTTATAGAGCAAATAGGGCCAGATGGTTGCTGCGGCGATGAGAAGCAGGAGTCCCGCCGGATTGGCCAGATACCAGAAATGTCGGTACCTTTTTTGAACCAGAAAAAAAATGACGGCCGGCCCAAGCACCATGGCGACTCCAAAATAAAATTTGGCCAGCCAGGTAATAGCCAGCAGTACATAAATAACGGTCCATCGCAAAAAGCCCAGATGACGGGCGATGTTTTCCCGATGGGTGGCGATTAAATATAGGGCTGCGGTGGTGCACAAACACAGAAGCATATCGACTTCGGCTTTGCGCGAAAAAATGATGACATATACAGATGTGCATTGCACAAGGGCGGCAATGATTGCGGCTGTTCTGCCGTACCACCGCCTGGCCCAGAGTCCCATCAAGGCGGTGAGGACTAAAGCGGCTACAGCAGCCGGGAATCGAGCCGTCCATTCATCCAAACGGTCAAACAGAATGGCCGATGCGGCGACGACCCAATAGGCCAATGGCGGTTTGCGGAGTCGTGGTTCCCCGCCGATTCGGGGCACAAGCCAATCGCCGGTTTGCAGCATCGTGCGTGCCGGCACGACCGCATAAACTTCGTGTGATCCAAATGTGCGGTGCCTTTCCAGGTTATAAAAGAAGATAATACCGGCGATCAGGGCGACAATACCGCAAAGCAGGTAGTATAAAGGCCCGGAATTCTTTTCCGGTATCGCTTTCAAGAATTTTTTTATTTCCATCGTACGATTTGAGAGATCAAAGCTGCCGGATCCGGGTTTTTGATTATGTCTGTTTTTTCCTGCCGGCGCGAATGTATAGGGTGAAATTAACGTTAGTGTCAATGGGAAACGGGGTTTTCATTGTCAGGCGGGATTGTCGCATTTTTGTGGTTGATCAATCAAACCGAATCAAGATATGGATAAGCGGTTACGGAGCTGCTTACCAAAAAAATGGCAGATGCGATTGTGAGTTATATAAAAAAAGTCAAAGAGACGGCCAAGCGCAAGGGGCAGCCCGCCAAGGCATCCGGGAAAAAGTATTTGATATGGTCCGGGATCATTGTTTTTGTTTCGGCCTGGATGTTCGTTCTCGGTATTTTGGTGGGCCGCGGAACAGCGCCGGTCCATTTTGATATCGAAAAACTTCAAAACGAACTGGCTGCATTAAAAGAAGCGGTTCTCAAGAAAGAGAGAAAAAGATTTAGCTCCCAGCCCGACGCCCTCGATAAAGGTCAAGAACTCGGTTTTTATGAAGCCTTAAAAGAGACAAAAGACGTTTCCGGTGTGATTGGATCTAAAAAAAGAATAACCCGCACTCCGCAGGCCATCATTCAGCCCCGATTACGAAAAAAGACGGCCAGTGCAAGGCAAGAACCCAAACTGAAAAAGAGGGTTGCGATTCAGGTGGCGTCATTAAAAGATCCCCGGGCGGCCGACAGAATGGTCGCAAAATTCAAACGAAAGGGATATCCGGCTTACCGGGTTATCGGTAAAATTCCCAATCGAGGGATCTGGTATCGTGTAAGGATCGGATCGTACTCCGGAAGATCACAGGCCAAGGAGATGCTGATAACCCTAAGGAAAGATAACGTAAAAGGGATTATTGTCGATTACTAACAATTTGGATTTTTTAGGAAACTAAAATGAAAATAAGCAAAGAAGAAGTGATGCATGTGGGAAAACTGGCACGGCTCGAGCTGGATAACGTTGCGATTGATAAATTGGCCGAGCAAATCGGGCAAATACTGGAATATGTCGATACCCTGAATCGTGCGGATACACATGATGTAAAACCGACATCACATGCCATTTTTTTGAGCAACGCCTTTCGCCCGGACAATAAAAAAGAACATTTTGGGGAAGAAATGACTTTTGCCAACGCCCCTGAAAGCGAGGGGGGGAGTTTTATCGTACCCAAGGTGATTGAGTCGTCCTAAAGAAAACGACGTCAACAAATCGATAATATGCAACTTTATGAATTGACAATCCAAGAAGCGCACACGCTTTTGAAGCAAAAGGAAATAACTTCAGAAGAATTGACCTACGCGGTTTTGGAGCGTATCGCGGCGCTTGAAGACAGGGTCGGTGCCTATATCACGATTGACGCGGAATCCGCCCTGCGACAGGCCAAATCGGCCGACCGCGCAATTGCCGGAGGGACCATTTCCGCCCTAACCGGTATTCCCATCGCCATAAAGGATCTAATTTGCACCAAGGGATTGCGAACGACTTGCGCATCCAGGATTCTAGAAAATTTTATTCCGCCCTATGATGCGACGGTCATTCAGAAGCTGAAAAAGACCGATGCCGTCATCATCGGTAAAACAAATATGGATGAGTTTGCCATGGGTTCGTCAACCGAGCATTCCGCCCTAAAGGCGACCCACAACCCGTGGAATCTGGACCACATCCCGGGCGGTTCGAGCGGGGGATCGGCTGCGGCGGTAGCGGCCGACATGTGCCTGGGCGCGGTAGGTTCCGATACCGGTGGGTCGATCCGTCAGCCGGCCGCCCATTGCGGCGTTGTGGGAATGAAGCCGACCTATGGGAGGGTTTCCAGATTTGGATTGGTGGCATTTGCATCCTCATTGGATCAAATTGGTCCCTTGACCAAAACCGTCACGGATTGCGCCCAGATGATGAATGTCATTTCGGGCTATGATGACAAAGACTCCACTTCAGTTCCTGCTGAACTTCCCGATTATACCCAATTTTTAAGAAACGATCTAAAAAGAATCAAAGTAGGGATCCCCAGGGAATATTATCACATCGAGGGGGTTGATACGGATGTAAAGACGGCGCTCGAAAAGGCGATTCAAACCATCGAGAGTTTGGGGGCATCGTGTATCGATATATCGCTGCCGCATACCGAATTTGTCGTGGCGGCGTATTATGTCATCGCTCCTTCGGAGGCGAGCTCCAACCTGGCCCGTTATGACGGGGTAAAATATGGTTATAGAGATAAGGAAAAAAAGAGTTTAAAGGAAATGTATCGCAGCACACGGTCAAGGGGTTTTGGCCCGGAAGTCAAAAGAAGGATTATTCTGGGTACTTACGCCCTGTCAGCCGGATATTACGACGCCTACTACAAAAAGGCCTCCCAGGTCCGCACCCTCATAATGCAGGATTTCAAAAAGGCATTTGACTCCTGCGACGTCATCTTATCACCCGTGGCGCCCACACCGGCCTTCAAAATTGGTGAAATAATCGATGACCCTCTGACCATGTATTTGTCTGATGTTTTCACCCTATCGGCCAACCTTGCCGGAATACCGGGGATATCCGTCCCATGCGGGTTTTCAAATACCGGTCTCCCCATCGGGCTGCAGATGCTGAGCACGCATTTCAAAGAAGGAAAGCTTCTCAAAGTGGCTTTTGGTTTTGAACAGGCCACCGATTTTCACCAAAAAACCCCGCAATTTAGACATACAGGTTAAGTTCGCCCAGAGGGCGCTGGGTTAAGAAAAGGATCAATAAGATGGGTATTCAGCCGCAAGGCGAGGATTTGAGAAAAGCGACAAAATGGATTGTAGATGAACTTAAATATCACCCCGAAGTGAACCGAGGAGAGCTGATCGAAAAGGCATGCCTAAAGTTTGACCTCTCCCCCTTAGATGCCGAGTTTTTGGCCAAATATATTAAGCGTAACCGTTCATAGGTTCAGGGTTCAACAGCACTGCAATGATCTTTGCAACCCTGAACCTTTGAACTTGGGTTATAAACATGTCTGAAGTAAAAATCCTTCCTGAAATCCTTTCCAACAAAATCGCCGCCGGGGAGGTGGTTGAGCGCCCGGCTTCCGTTGTCAAGGAGCTGGTTGAAAACGCGCTGGATGCCGGTAGCTCGCGCATCCTGATTGAAATCGGAAACGGCGGCAAATCCCTGATCCGGATATCCGACAACGGCCATGGCATGAACCATGATGACGCGCTTTTGGCGATTGAGAGATATGCTACCAGCAAAATCTACGATGAAGGCGACCTGTATTCCATCGCCACGCTGGGGTTCCGGGGCGAGGCGCTTCCCAGCATCGCTTCGGTTTCCCGATTTAAGCTCATCAGCCGCGACAAGGCATCCGAGGCGGGGACCGAAATTGATATCGAGGGGGGTAAAATAAAGCGCGTTTCGGAAGTGGGCGCTCCGGTTGGGACCATGATTACGGTGAAAAATCTGTTTTTCAATACCCCCGCGCGTCGCAAGTTCTTGAAAACAAGACAGACCGAAATGAGTCACATTGCCGACCTTCTGACACGAATGGCACTGGCCTGGCCGTCGATCCAGCTAAAATTTTTGCACAATCAGAAAATCGTAAAAAATTTTCCGGCGGTTACAGATTCATTCGATCGGATCGTGGAGGTTGTCGGCCTAAAGACAAGACATCAGTTTCGGCGTTTGGAGACAAACCAAGGCGAGCTTTCGCTAACGGGCTGGATATCGTCACCCTTTATGGTACGCAGTACATCGCGAAACATCTATATCTTTGTTAACGGGAGAGGTGTCCACAATCGGGCGGTTCGGCACGCATTATTTGAGGGATACCGCGGGCGTTTGGTGAAAGGGCAATTCCCGGTTGCGGTTCTTTTTATTGGCGTTCCCCCTAACCAGGTCGATGTCAACGTGCATCCCGCAAAAAATGAAATCCGTTTTGCGCATCCGCACAGAGTGCACGCTTTGATTGAAAAGGCGGTCGGGCAAACCCTGGATCAAACCGATCGCAAGGGATGGTCGCAAGGGATTCCAGAGCACGACACGGCATCTGTCGCGGAAAGCACAGTTGCGTATGGATCCACGCGTCACAGGCATCAAAGGGGGGGGGATGATGCTTTGCGGCCTGGGCCGTCGATTTCCGAAAAAATCGCCCATCAACCGAAACCGGGCGCTCCGATGGCATCCCGGCAAGCGGTTTTGTGGGCAAAACGACGCTTTGGCGACCTGAAAGTGATCGGTCAGATCCATTCGACCTACATTCTGTGCGAATCGGATACGGAGTTGATCCTAATCGATCAGCATGCGGCGCATGAAAGAATTGTGTATGAAAAACTCAAAAAAAGCGCTCAAGATTCAATCCAGGCCTCTCAGAAACTCCTGATACCCGAGACCCTGGAATTGGGGTTTCAGGAGGCCCAAATCATGGCGCGGCTGGCACCGGAGTTGAACCGGTTTGGATTGGAAATCGAACCCTTTGGCGGAAACAGCTTTGTCATCAAGGCCGTACCCGCTCTTCTGGTCCAGGTAGAGATAAAGCCGCTGGTGATTCAAATGGTTGAAAAAATAGCTGAAATCGGTTTTGCACCGGGACTTGAAGCGGTGATTGAACAAAGCCTGATGCTGATGGCCTGCCACGGCACCATCCGCGCCAATCAGCGCCTTTCCGACACACAGATGACAGGATTGCTTGAGCAGCTCGATGAATGTGATCATCCGTCATACTGCCCCCACGGGAGACCGACTTGGATTATCTGGACCCGGGCGGCCCTTGAAAAGGCGTTCAAACGAACCGTTTAGCCGCAACGATTACTCATTTTTTTGGAATAGGGCTTGACAATTAGAAAGTAATCTAATAGCAGGTATTTACACATATATTTGCCCGGGCAAAAAGGATTCGGGCAAATATGAATCCAAATCACATCTGGGGAGGGGGTGATCGGGAGCTGCAAACAGATGACTTTGTTACTTATGATTGTTTTTACAGATGAATTAGTTCCAAAGCAGTTGTTTTTACAGTTGAAATTAATTATCCATTAAGGAGGAAAATAAAGATGAAAAAGTATTTGATTTTGGCCCTGGTGCTGATGTTTGCGGCCGGCTCGGCCTTCGCTGCCGACGAGCACAAGCATAACTTCAAGATGAGCGGCCAATACCGTTTAGAAGCGTATAATATGGACGATACAGATTATAACAGTGCCGCCGAAGATAACGTAGAGTTCTTCGATCAACGTTTTCGGTTGGGGTTTTCTTTTAACCCGGCTGAGGGTGTCAATGCCTTTTTGCGTGCCGACTTTGCGGAAACAAACTGGAATTATAATTACCGTCCTGCCGGAGGTCAAACCACGATCATGGTCGACCGGGCCTATGTGGACATCCAAAAAGGATTTCTCAACATCAAAGGCGGTCTGATGTCGGCCGGATTAGGAAAGTCGGTTGCGGTTGACTATCAGTCTCCTCATATCGTCCTCAAAGCCGACTTCGCTCCGATTCAGATCATCGGCCTTTTCATGAGGACAAGTGAAGGTGGCGCCAACACGGACGACACAACCGCGAATGAAGATGATAGTCTCTACGGCGCTGAAGTGAAATTCTCGTCCGGGGCGTTCGCCGCTGGCGCGTTCTTTGCTGTACGTGAATTCGGATCTGCCGAGGATACATTGAATGTCGTCGGTCTGCACGGATCTACAACTTTGGGCCCGCTGGCCTTATGGGCTGAACTTGACGTGTTTGGCGGCGATCGGGGCCCAGGCGCCGCTGATATTGTGGGCACCAACGTCTCGGTGAACGGTGAAATGGCCATCGGCGAATCGGTCACGGCCGGTATCAACGTGAACTACGCTCCCGGCACCGACGCTGGTAATGAAGAACAGATCACCTTCCTGACCGATGACTGGGGCTACACGCCGATGGATTGGGGTCCGTTCCAGTGGATTCAAAGCACCGGTATCGATATCCACGAGGTCGAGGCCAACGCCGGCGCATTGGGTTTTAACATCTATGGTAAGTTTGCAGCCATGGAAGGCTTGACTATCTTTGCCAATGCGGCTTATCTGACGCCCGCCGAAGAAGACCCGGAAAATGATGGTACATTTGTCGAGAGCTATACGGTCGGTGCCATCGGGGCTAGCTACGTGCTTCTGCCCGGTGCATCTCTCAACTTCGAATACAGACATATCGGCCGCTCAGGCACCGGTATTGATGATGATCCAGCGTCGAAAATCCAGGGGATGCTGAAAGTGAACTTCTAAGCTTTTCCGTTCACACCTCAGACCTCAAACATAGCTCAAAAAAGAAACCCACCTTTTGGTGGGTTTCTTTTTTTTATTCCCAGCAGTCTTAAGGCAATTGCTGAATGACCAGATAGCTGGTCGGGTTTTTATAGTAGGTCGCGGCATTGGACACTACGGTGAATACCAGATCCGCTTTGCCGTCGTTGGTGGCATCGGCAACTGCCAAATCGCTAATATATCCGCGTATTTCTGCGGTTCTCCATTTCGATCGCAACGTGTACGTATCGTCCCATTCCATAAACGAGATATACCCATTTTTAAAGGTTTTGATTTTTGGTAAGAGTCCCAGGGAAGCATCGACATTTCTGGCAGCGATCACCTCGTAGTTTCCGTTGCCGGCGGTATCAGCAAACAAAATGCGCTGCGGAATGTAATGGCGGGATTTTTCTTTGTTTTGCCGGTCGGTGTACTCGAAATAATTGAGGCTGCCGTCGAAATATTTACCCGAGTTCCAAACCGATTCACCCCCGGCTGACAGGGCCGCGATTTCGTGATTCCGCCCGTAGGCGATATACATACGACTGCGATCCCTGACATTCGAGGCAAAGGTCATCTCGTAAATCGTGAGATCTTTCGGCGGTGTTACCTTATCGACGCTTACATATCTGCCGTTTTCAAAGGCGAGCACATGAATGCGCTTTGAAAAGCGGGAGTCTTCCTCATGTTCCTGGGCCAATAGGATGGGGCGGTTTGCAGATTCCGAAATTACGCGATAATACCAGCCGGCATTTTGCGTTAACAGGGCAAAGTCGCTTTCTGCATACTCGATGACAAAAGAGATGGGTCGTTCGCTGAGTTTGGCATAGTTGGTAATGAAGATCTCGGCCTTTCCGTTGCCGTTGATATCGGCGACATCCACGGTCAAAAAGTGGCTGAAGCGGCTTTTTTGAAATTCAGCGATCTTGACGAGACGGTTGTTTTCAAACCGGTAGGCATAGATTCTGTTTTGATCAATAAACACAGTCTCGTTGGCGCCGTCGCCATCGATATCTCCCACCGACAATCCTTTGAGATGCGTTTTGAAAGGACGGCTTCGCCATCGGTCGTCTCCCTCTCCTTCTTTGGTTTCTACCAGGGCGCCATCCTGGAGGAGTTTTTCAGGATGCCTGTAGATATCCGGCTGCTGCAATGGCGCAGGCGATTTTTGGGTTACGCTGACACGTTCAAAAAGCGTGTTGTTTATCTCTTCCGCAAACCGATTTATTTGGGGCACAACTTCATCCATCCCCTTGGATTGATAGAAAAAAGTAAGGGGCGATCGCGTTCCCGTCACGTCGATCGTTTTAGCGTCGATGCTGACGCTGTTATCGGAAACGGTCAAACTCCCAAACAGGACATAATCTGCTCTCAGCTTGCGGCCGATTTCAAGTGCCGTGGTTTCGCTAAAAGGGGTATTCATATCGGCGAGTGCCTTGAGAGTTTCCTCCCTGCCGACCACTGAGACCTTATTCTCCCACGAGATACGGGAGGTAAGCATATCGGCAATTCCGTCTTTTAAGTACGCCATATTTTCAGGGGCAATGATTTTAAAAGGTACCACTACGATCCTTTTGGGTTGAATATCGGCAAAAGCGGGATTTCCAAAAATGAATAAGGCAATGGTAACAGTAAGAAGATAAAACATATATGTGCGGACAATATAAAATGATGTTTTCAATAAAGGACTCCTCCAGCCAATTTTTTATAGCCGTTCACGGGTTCAAAGGTTCAGGGTTGCACTCTTGTCCCTAACCCTGAACGTTGAACCCTGTCGAAGATCCCGCAGGGTGGGGAACATATGAACGGATATAATCATCCATCAAGTTTGCGTCTTAAGACTTCATTTGTGATTTTCGGGTTGGCTTTACCGCCGGTGGCTTTCATCACCTGCCCCACAAAAAACCCGAGCAGCTTCGATTTGCCGTTTCTGTAAGCTTCAACCTCATGCGGGCACTGTTGCAGAATGTTCTGCACGGCGGCTTCGATGGCCGATACATCCGTCACCTGAACCAGGTCTTTCGCTTCAACTATCACCTGGGGCGGTTTCCCGGATTGCGCCATCTCATCAAAAACGGTTTTGGCGATCTTACCGCTGATAACGCCATTGTCAATAAGTTTTAGCAGTTCAGCCAGATGGGACGCTGAAACAGGTGATTGGGAAATGGTTTTTCCGGCGGCATTCAAAAGCCCCAGCAGCGGTCCCATGATCCAATTGCCGGCCTGTTTGGGGTGGGGGAAAATTTTGACACATTCTTCAAAATAATCGGCCACGTCACGGGTGGCGGTTAATACCTCCGCATCATAAGAAGAAAGATTGTAGACAGCCTTAAAACGCTCCTTTTTGGCATGCGGCAGTTCCGGAAGCGTTTTTTGGATTAGCGCTACCCGGTCATCCTCCACGACGATGGGGAGAAGATCAGGATCGGGAAAGTAGCGATAGTCATGCGCCTCCTCTTTACTTCGCATAGCGGTGGTGCGGCTATTGACCGGATCCCACAACCTTGTTTCCTGGATAATCTGACCCTTGTCGGCCATAATCTCCTTTTGTCTGCAAATTTCGTAATGGAGTGCTTTCTCAACATGTTTGAATGAGTTCAGATTTTTAAGTTCGGTGCGCGTACTATAACGATCGGATCCGATGGGCCGGACTGAAACATTGGCATCGCAGCGGAAGCTCCCCTCCTCCATGTTGCCGTCTGAAATTCCGATATAGCGGAGGATGGATCGCAGATGTCGCAGATAAGCACCCGCCTCCGCCGGCGACCGGATATCGGGCTCGCTGACGATTTCCATCAATGGGATACCGGTCCGGTTGAAGTCCACCATTGAACGGGGACGCCCAGAATCGTGGGTCAATTTGCCGGCATCCTCTTCCATGTGGATGCGGTTGATGCGGATTATTTTGCTGTGACCTTCGACCTCAAGTTTGACATGCCCGGAATGGGCGATGGGGAGTTCATACTGCGAGATCTGATAGCCCTTGGGGAGGTCGGGATAAAAATAGTTTTTGCGTGCAAAGCGGCTCTGGCGGGCAATTTCACAATGGGTCGCGACCGCCATGCGGAGCGTATATTCGACGACCTTTTCATTGAGGACCGGAAGGACTCCCGGCATCCCCAAACAGACAGGGCAGGTATGGGTGTTCGGCGGTGCGCCGAAAGTGGTTGAACAGTTACAAAAGATTTTGGTTTCGGTTTTAAGTTGTGCGTGGACTTCGAGTCCAATAACCGGTTCTAGTTCCATGTGATCCTTTCAACCATTTGTATTGATACCGGTGTGGTTTCACGGGACCTTATAGGTGGTTAACGGAGAAAAATCAAATTCAATCTTTCTCCATATCGGGCACAAGCCGTCTATAATAATAGATATGGACGGGTTCCGGGGTCGCAACTACGAGGCTGTTGTCATTTTCAAGCCTTATGGCGGTATGCCTGAATTCGGAAAACCAGAGACCCGCTTTCTTTCCATTGGGGTCCAAAATGTAGTATCCGTAAGGGGGGGAATAATAGTAAGGATACAATCGTTTTATCAGCTCCTCAAGATCGGTTTTTTGCAGATTGATTTCAGTCCAATTTTTGGATTCAAAACGATAGTCATGATAGACGGCAATAATGGCCAACGGCTTGCTTTTTCTGCCACTATAATAGTAGCGATGGTTTTTAAACGTTTGGAAGTTTTCAAAGGCATACCGCACATCCCGGCTCAGTTTGAGCCGGCCGTGGTTGGCAAAGCATCCGTTCAAGACGCCCAGCATCCACAAGAATGCGATAAAAGCGGAAAGGATTGGAACTATCCTGGAATGGTGTAAGTTATATATTTTAATCATGGCAACCTCCTTTCAAAGGTTGATGTTGATCGAATAATTGAAATCGGTCGGTTCTGCGATGGCGGATGCCATGCGCCGGCCTGATAACACAGGGTAATCATTCACCGATACCGGTCAAGGGCAGGGGGGGCCGGCCTAAAGAGGGCGAGGGGTTTATGCCTTTCGCATCTCTGCCAAATCCTTCAAGGTTACGAGGTGAAACACTTCAGACTGCAGCAGAATTTCCAGGAGATTCTCAAGGAATGCAAAGGCATTGCCGTTCATGCGGCGGTGATGGATCATGATACCGCAATAGCCGCCTGAAATGGCCCGTTCCATTTCTTTGCTGAGATTCTCCCATCCTTCAACAGGATCAGCCTCTTTGCGGGTGTGCAGATCGACATTTACGGGGAAATCAGGCAAGCCACTGGGGGCCGGCG
The DNA here is from genome assembly GCA_964530095.1 of uncultured Desulfobacteraceae bacterium. Classification (GTDB taxonomy): domain Bacteria; phylum Desulfobacterota; class Desulfobacteria; order Desulfobacterales; family CAZHA01; genus CAZHAH01. The sequence continues at coordinate 37,998 of CAZHAH010000008.1, forward strand.
GAGAAGCACCCCGGTATCGTGAAATGGCTTGATATTCCAGTGTTAGTAATTTTTCGAGTGTTGTCTGGGAACAGCGATTCCAGGGAGGCGTAAATGCTGGATAAAATAGATCTTTCACGAGTCGTCTGAGACGCCTCCGCCCCTGGACGAGATCGTGTAGGATGTTCGTTATTGACCTGACTGCTCCGAATTCCTGCTTCTTGCCCTGAATCTCATGATTGGCATGTCGCCAACCATGCTGGTACCAGCATATTCGTTTGATATTCTTTTGACAGATCTTTTCCAGTGCTTCCCATCGAACGGCAGTGAGCCATGCCGGTACGACTGCCAGGGATATGGGCGCATGAAATCGGGTAAAGATCTTCATGAGGCGGGCAAACTGTATCCCCGGAACACCAATATCATCGGCACGGAAAAAGACATAGACCGTTTTTTTTGATAGACGATCAAATGTAGACGCTTCGATAGAGTTTAATAATCGTAATGCAAAATCTTGGGACTCTGTCAGCCAGATGCTTGAAAAGACTTGTTTCATATTTCAGGTATCCTGTTATCGATTCAGGACATCCAGGATGTCAACCAGTCGGCTGTTTTTGCAGCACCATCCAAATTCACATCGGATGCGATCCGTGTATTTGCGGAAAGCATCTCGTCAATGAAACCGGCCAGCCGGAAGGGATCGAGATCATTATCAGACAGCACACGTATCCCGCCCAGATGCGCCAGAATTTCAGCCCGCAATCGCTGTTCCCGATTTTGGGCAAAGGGCCACAAAAGTGCCGGAACACCGGCGGCCACAATGTTCATGCAGGTATTATATCCAGCCATACTGATTGATAGATTCGCAGCATCCAGAAACTTGAAAAAGTCTGGTGTGAAGCGTGATACGCGAATGGTGTGACTCTCGATGTCTTTTAATCCCGAATAATCAGCGTCCTCCATAAATGGACCGGTGAAAATATAGGTGTAGCAGTTTGACCCGATGTGTCTATGCGCATCTGCCACTGCTTTTAGTAGCCGCCCGCCCACTTTCCCGCCACCGGCACTGGCTACCAAAACGAAAGCATCATCGTCGATCCCAAATTCTTGCCTTAGAATCTTACCTGTCCCCGGTTTCGGCTTTGAACCCACAAAACCGGTATACGTGATCGGAATGGAGATGTCCGAAATTCTGGAAAATGTTGCGCCCAACTCTATAAGAGCAGGATCTGAATGGACCAGCAGGGCATCGAAGTATTTGTTTAAAACGTCAATCACCCTCTTTTCATAAGATTCGGTATTTTTTTTCTCCACAAGAATATCTCGCAGACTGCACACCACGCGACATGAAGGCAGTTGCCCTGTTCGAATTCCCTCAAGAATCGGATCGAGTTCAAATCGGAATGCGTTGCGACCAAATGGAAATAATTCTATAAAGAAGAGTTGGGGGGATTCTTTGATAAAAAAATGGTATAAGGATTCTCGCCGTTCGTCTTTTACCTGCTCGACGGTCATTTCGGTTCCCATAGCGAAAAGGGTCTTAAAGTCGGCGTCCATCATCAATGCGGGGAGGCGAATTTCGCGGACATGACTCGGCAAATGAATTTCAGGCATTTTACCGCCGGAAATGAGGAAGACTTCATGATCGGCAAGCGCCCGGCAGATCTCTAAGGCTCTGGTAAGGTGACCGATCCCCAGAATATGTTGGCAATAGAATGCAATTTTCATTTGATTTAATAAAAAGGATAGTACAGTACCCGTTTTGCCCTAATTTAGGGATTAAGGCAATTTTAGGGCATTCATGTGCTCTATCCTCAATCGGTTTCTCGAATACATCAGCCGGTGCAGATATCCCGGATGGAGGACGGGAGGTTCGTCGGGTAAAAACTTTCGTTCCTTGAGATGATAGATCAGGCATTTGATGACACCCTCATGGGTGACCACCAGGATTGTTTTCCCGTACCATCTCCTGGCTGCCTCCACCAATGCCTGATGACACCTGTTCCAGACCATTATCCGATTCTCTCCACCCGGGGGGCGAAAATACCATCCGGCGCTTTCCATTTGATGCAATATGCCTGGCGTCTCCTTTTTAATCTGCTGAATGGTTTTGCCTGTCCACTCTCCCCAGTCCATCTCCCTCAGCAATGGTATCCGAACAATCGGCACTTGCAGAAATGTATTAATCTGTTCAGCGGTCGATACTGCTCGACCCAAATCGCTCGATAGGATGCGGTCCCATTGATATCTCGCCAAGGCGCGGCCCCAGTCTCTGGACAGGATCATGCTTTCAGTCGTGAGCGGAGAATCCTTACCGCCCTGAATCCGTTTGTCCCGGTTCCAAATGGTAGGCGCATGCCGTATCAATCCAAAGCGTGTGAACAAGTGGTCATTCACCATATTCGTGTTCTCGGACGATTTTCTTTAAAATAGTTTTCATATCAAGATAGTTCCTGTGCAGACCATGCTGATCTTGAACATATGCGGTGGCCTTTTCCCCCATTATTTTGCGGAGATCCTTGTTCAACAACAATTTTTCAAGCGCTTCGTCAAAAGCAGGTCCGTCATACATGGGTGTCAGAAATCCCGTCTGTGCGTCTGCCACCACCTCCGGAATTCCACCGTTGTCGAACGCGACCACCGGAAGCCCGCATGCTTGGCTTTCCAGAAACACCATCCCCAGTGACTCACGAATGCCCGGAAACGCAAAAACATCCCCGCCGCTGTAAAATCGATACATCTTCTCTCTCGATATTTTTCCTACAAAGAATACACGTTGCGGCAGATGCTTGGCAGCCAGGCGCTGCAGTCTTTCTTTTTCTTTTCCATCGCCCGCTATTGCCAAATAAAGGGAAATCCCCTTTCTGACGAGTCTGCCGCAAGAACGAATTACCCAGGCGAGTCCTTCGGTTTTGACATCAGGCCGAAACATGGCAGCGGACAACACGACCGGTTCCTTTCCCACTCCCCATGTCCTTCGAATTTCCGTCCTTGCATCGTTGTCAAAGCAAAAGTCATTTCTCAATATTCCCGGTTTCACATAGGCGATACGATCGGCAGGGATCAATCGCTTCAAGTTAATCCAGTCATCATGCCGGTTTGTAAAAACCTGCCGGGCCATACATAACGCTTTTTTGTTAAAAACAAACCCGGGCCATGTTCGCAAGCGCCGTTTCCTTTTGGTTGAAAAACTGCCCTGAAAAATGACATAAGGTATGTTGACTCTCTTGGAAACGTAGGGCCCCAGCAGATCCGGTGCCTTGTAATAGGTGTGGTAGGTCAGCCAGAGGTCTGCCCCGTTTTTACGAACCTGTCTGACAGACCGCCTGTATACCCGTATGATATTCAACCAATGCCAAGGCTCCCAGTAAATCCAGCGCGCCCGAAACGGTCCTACCGGCCATATCTCAAAGCCCTCTTTTGATAGGTAGTCGAACAGTCCTGTAGCGATGATCAGATCGCCCGAAGGATGATGATGGCCCAAAGGTTTGAACGGTGTGTAGAATGCAATGCGCATTTCAAATCGCTTTCGGAATCATCAACCGTGCCTGTTCCTGTCGATAAACCGAAAAGAGTTTTCCCGCCAGTACTTCATTGTCGAACTCTCGGGTGACTTTTTCTTTTGCCGCTTGTAAAATCTTACTCCTCATGTCATTGTCTTTGAGCAGACGAAGCATTGCCATAGCCATTTCCTGCGGTCGACCCGGCGTTACGAGGAGTCCGGTCTTTTCGTTCTCTATCAATTCCGGTATAGCCGATATCCGAGTTCCCACCACGGGGACACCAACCGCCAGGCTTTCCACGAAAACATTGGGAATGCCGTCCTGATCACCATTGGCAGCCTGTTCACATCCCAGGACAAAAAGATCCGATTGGCCGTAGTGCGCAAGCACCGAATCATGCGGAAGGGTTCCCAGCCATTGGCATACATCCGCCAGGCCCAGATCGTGGATCAAAGATAAAATTTTATCCCTGTCTTCACCGTCTCCGATGAGCGTGTGCCGGAAATTGAGGCCCTGCTCCCTCAGGCATTGAAGCGCCCTATAGACAGTCGGCAAGCCTTTTTTAGGAACCAATCGGGCCACCGTCAATATCTTATAAGATTCCGCTGGTAATCCCTTTTTGCGTTGACCTATAAAAAGTTTTAAATCAATACCGTGATATATTCGATAAATTGGCACATGTTCATTTTCTCTGATCTGCATGAGATGACGCCGATTAAATTCGGTACAGGTTATGACAAATCGTGCCTGGGCCATTTTCTCTTTCAATTGGTCGGGGTTCGAGGTGTATATGTCCTTTGCATGGGCGGTAAAGCTGAAATCAAGCCCGCTTAATTTACCTGCAAACATGGCCACCGATGATGGAGAATGGGCAAAATGCGCATGAAGATGAACGATTCCCTTGCCCGGCAGCAGGTTGTGAACCAGATAACCTGCCTGGAGCAGATGCTTGATAGTCGCAAGTTTATGTGACCGGACAAAGCGTTTGAATGCCATCCGAACAGCCGCAGCATACACACTGGGATTCTTCAATGCCAGCAAACAGTTATGATACAAGAACTGAAAGAATCCCTCTATGATTGTTTGGGGCAGGTAATCCACCCGGGCAAGAATCTTCTTGACACTCGGATGGGAAAACGGCTCCCGGGGATGACGCATGGAAAATAGATGAATCGATAAACCCAGTCTTTCCAGCAGCAGTATCTCGTTGGAAATAAAGGCTTCCGAAATCCGGGGATACCCTTTGAGGATCATCCCCAAAACGGGTTTCCGGTTTGAATTCTTCATTGCCGTTGTCTGAATTCCTGAATACGCCGGTTTATGATATCAAAGCCTGTCATCTCAAAATTGGAAATGGCTTTTTGATATGATTCCGGTTTTTGCAGAAGGTGAGTAATCTTTTGATGCAGGCTCTCCGGCGAGAGCGCTTTCAGGGGAATGTAATCCACCAGGTTTCTTTTCTGAAAACATTGAGCCCTGATGGTTTGCTCCATTCGAGGGGTTTCACGAGGAATAAGCAGAGTGACAGTTTGCTGGCTCATCAACTCGCAGAGTGTATTGTACCCGCCCATACTGATGACCAGATCGGCTGCGGCCAGAATTTTTTCCATCTGCCGATAAAAGTGGAACACGAGTACGCCAAGCTTTTTGGCCCTTTTGAAAACATTCATCCGCTGGCTCTTGGGCATAAAAGGCCCTGTAATCAGAATGCTTTTGAAAGGAACGGATTTACCTTGGGATTCAAGCATGGATAGATAGGCATCAATCACGGGATAGCCGTCACCACCGCCACCGTTAGTTACCACGATAAGTCTGTCTTCATCTCTTATCCTGTTACGATGCTTTTCTTTAATAGCCTCCTTTTTCTGCTTCACCTTTCTGGGGATATACCCGGTAAAAAAAGTTTTGCGGCGGATATCGTCAGGGATTTCGTATTCCTTGATGGGATCGTAGAACTCGCGAATGCCGTAAATCCAAATTTCACTGTAATACTTATCAAGAATTCTGTAGATACCCTTCTTCTTCCAGGACTTCTTAATCGTATCCCCATCATCCATGATATCTCGAAGGCCCAGGACGGTCCGTGTGTCGGGGAGGCATCGCTGCAACCATTTGAGAGTTGGCAGAATTTCTTTTTTTAAGCCAAGGGGCTCTTTATCCACAATAAACAGATTCGGCTTGAAGGTCTTGACTGTTGCCGTAATGATATTTTTTCGAATATCCAGGGCATGCATCGCGTTGATTTTGATGGAAAGGGGAAGATATTCCTCATTGGTCTTTTTGATCATTCCCGGAATGCGAACAAAATCGACCTGCGCCGGAAATGAGAAACGACCGGCAATCGGTGATCCGGTCAGGATGAGAATATTGGTTTGGGGGTGCCGCAAGCAAGAAGCGATAGCCATGGTTCGTCGGATATGCCCCAGTCCATACGTGTCATGGGAATACATGACAATGTTAAATGTTTTCTTTGGGCGCATGCTCTACCAACGGTCCTTGTTTACCCATCTATCCGAACGGACACTGCGGCGTATAATCGCTTTTATCCAGTAGTACCTCAATAATAAACTGGAACCTTTTTAATCGGGCAAAGAAAATCTATGTTCGGCAAGTAAAATAGCCATATGCAAGAATTGAATCTCCCCGCACCAAGCCACGGGGAATGAGCTCGCTATTGCGGTTCCATCCGTCGCCTCAACGGTTTTTGAACATACACGAAAGGCATCCGGGAAACAAGTGCCAAAATAAGATCGAGATATCAAGTTCGGGTATCCAGTCTGAACCGCCCGTTATTTACCGCTTTTCTGATGGCATTTATCTCCATCTCGGTCCTTTGGCCAACTTTGCGGGCTGGATTCCCGGCCCAAATCTCGTATGGGCCGGGATTCTTGGTCAATACCGATCCTGCGCCTAGAACAAAACCATCCGGAAGATAGGTTGCCTGGTAAAGAACGATCGATCCGTTGTGAATCCAGACATCCGACCCAAAATATTTGTCCTGCCACAACACTCCCATATCATTTTCAAGCTGGGCCAGCGGTCTTTTTCCCAGATGGATTGTGTCATGGGTATATATACGGGTCCGCGGGCCGATATTGCACCATGGGCCGACACGAATAGAACCTGTGCAGTCCAAAAAGGAAAACGGGCTGATAACGAGGTTGGTTTCCATACCGGCTGTCTGGTAAGTTTCAGGCGCAATGATCAGACGTCCTTTATGAACATGTTTGTGGGGATACCGCACGGCCTTTTCAATGGCAATTTTTAGCTGGTCTTTTGTCATTGTTGCGGCATCCGGTTTCATCACATCCGCTTCCGTTCCGAATAGAATTTAAAAAAGTGGCTCATGATAAACCGAACGGTCTCTTTGTTGACGTGGAAATTCTCTTTGCCATCGGCGAAATAGGACCTCCCCATCATCATGCTATAGATGGTCGCCATCTCAAAAGCCGGAAAATAATGGACATTGTCATGGCGGGCAACAAAATCGTCTGCTGCCGCCCGCAAGGTTGATTTGGAATTGCAGCTGGCGCTGATGACATCCAAATCTTCGCGAAATGTTGCCCAGAGATGAACCGGAGAGACCGTTACGAGCAAATTGCATTCGGGATTGTTTTTCAGCATGAGCTGATGGATTCGTTCCAGGTTTTCAAGGTTCTCCGAATAGCGGCTCACGCGAAAGCGGTAGCGCCCCATGTCCCCACCTTCTTTCGGGTAAGGGCCGGAGGGCAGGCAAATTACCGAACCATCTATTCTGTCCTCCCAGATTTCAGTTAAACCGAGCGTGATGATCAAAACGTCGGCTTTCTGCAAAGCTCGGCGGGAATGTGTGCGGTGCTTTGAAAAATCAGCTTCTGCTTCCTTGATGGAGTCGTATAAAATGATTCGTCGGTAGGGATCCTGAACCTTACCTGAAACCGGTGCTACCCACCAGCGTATATCGGGGGCGAATGAATCAAATGTATATTCTAATATCTGGCGCATGGAAAAGGTATTATACGTTCTCTCCCACGCAGCACTGGCATGAACAGAAGCCGGGTGATGGGTTTCTTCGGTAATGTATGCGTATCCTTCCTCCAGCAATACTTTTCGAATCTCTCTTGCAAAGCATGATCCTATCGATGCGATAGGCGTATCCGGCGTGATGTGCAATCCCGGATGTTCCGGAAAGGGATAGTTTCCGTCTGGAGGAGGGTTGTCATAAGATCCCGGCCATACCTGCCAGGACTTGAATGAATGTATGGGGTGAACTTCTGATTTAGCCATTTTTTGGTTTTCCTTTTATGGCAATTCTTAAAAAAGAATCGTTTAACGATATGATCGGGTTCAACATTGCCGTTTGCTTAAAAAAAATAAAATGTGCAATCCTATTTGCGTCCGTCCATGGCCGGCTTAGCCTAACGCAGTTTGCTGTTTTGTCATAATTTATTGATAGCCATGGTCATATAACACACTCTTTTGATATCTATAAACCACTTTTATTTTATTCTCAAATCCGAAAAAATCTGTTAAAGTCATTAAACCAAGATGGTTTAACAATTTTATCTTCAAAATATTCGGTCCAGAAGGCAATATGGCTCGCATCCCGGTAACGGTTAAGGATTCAATGCATGTGGCGCGGCAGATCAAGCTACCGTTTAGGAAGTCGGTCGAAATCGCTTCTAAAAGCATCCGCGTACGCTTTGTCCGAAGTCTGATCACGACCATGAGTCTTGTGCTGGCGGTCGCCTTTCTAAGCTTCGTCAATGTCGGCACGGATGTGGCAAACGGACTCCTTGCCGCAGAAAATGTCAAATTAAGACAGAAAGTGATTCGTGCAGGGTATGATGTTCAGCCGCAAGACACCCGTGTCGAGAACACACCCAAACAAAAATGGATCGTTATCCTTTCGCTCCTGGTCTGTATTGTTGGAATAGTGAATGCGCAGCTTATGGCGGTAACCGAGCGATTCAGGGAGATAGGGACGATGAAATGCCTGGGTGCGTTAAACCGGTTCATTTTGAGGCTGTTTCTCCTGGAGGCCGGTATGCAGGGTTTGATAGGATCCGCGTTGGGTGCTCTCATGGGTGCAATTTTTGCTTTGCTGAATGCATTAATACAGTTTGGTTTTGTGGCAATTGCAGAAGTCGCCTTGAAGAATTTGGCAACATCCATAGGCATTGCCACTGTTTTGGGATGCCTATTAAGTCTGGTCGGTGTGCTATACCCGGCAATACTGGCGGCTCGAATGCAACCAGTGGAGGCGATGCGAGTGGAGGAATAGATCGCACATAATTAATTCAAAGACCACAAAACACACAATAGGAACCAGCGGCTCTAGTCAAAAGGATAGCAGAACATGCCGGCAATTAGCAATATCGTAAGAGTTTCCAACGTAACCAAGTCCTTTCGGCTTGGCAAGATAGATGTCCAGGCCCTTAAGGGGATCGATCTCGAGGTTGCTGCCAGTAAGTACATTTCCATCATGGGACCTTCGGGATCCGGAAAGAGCACGCTCTTTAATATGATCGGGGGATTGGATAAGCCCACATCCGGACACGTGTTTATAGATGAAGTCGATATAGCCCAGCTCGACGCATACGAACTGGCATGGCTTCGCTGTCGAAAAATCGGATATATCTTTCAGACCTTCAACATTATTCAGGTCATGACTGCTCTCGAAAATGTAACCTTGCCCATGATATTTGCCGGTATGAACAACGAGGCTGCCGTCGACAAGGGGGTTCATCTTTTGGAGTTGGTGGGGTTGGGTGATCGGTTCAGTCACAAGCCGTTTGAACTTTCCGGTGGCCAGCAACAAAGAGTTGCGATCGCTCGCGCATTAGCCAACGACCCAGCAATCGTTCTTGCCGACGAACCGACAGGCAATCTCGATCTCACAACCGGCGAGGAAATTATCACGCTTCTTAAACAATTGAGTGAAGAAAGAGGTGTGACTGTTATTTCGGCCACGCATGACATTAAAATGCTCAACGTATCTGATCAGGTGATTTGGATTCGGGACGGCCGTATTGATAAAATAGAAGACCGTGAAGAACTGTCGATCTCCATCGGTAAAATTGATTCCCGTGAGTAATCGATCACTCACAAAATTGAAAATGAAGCGGAAAATAATAAGGACACGGACGATTTCACACGGCTTCGAATCCATCCGGAACATTAAATATTTTCTAAGGAGATGCCTGCCGGGTTTGGCAATCATCATTTTTATGCTCGCTTTCACAGGTCTCCGTTCAGTTGCCGCGATGGGCAGTGAGATACCCGATGAATTCAGACAAAGCATTCACATGCTCTCCTCCTTCGGGGATAGAAGTACGGGCACCCTAGGTAATAAAGCTGCTGCAAGGTATATCAAGGAAAGATTAGCCCGTCTCGGTGTCAAGGCCATCGAGTCACATCTGTTTGCGGTGCCTGTCATTCAACATGTGCGAAGCCAGTTGACCCTAACCGGCAGCAATCGAAACATTCCCATTCAGCCCATTATGGGAAACGCCGTAACACCCCAAACCATACCTTCTCCTGGCATTACAGCACCACTTGTCTACGTAGGTTCAGGTGAACTTCAGCATTTTAATGGCAAGGATATAGAAGGTGCCGTGGTCCTGATGGAACTCGATTCAGGAAAAAACTGGCAGCACGCTGCCGATCTGGGTGCCAAGGCGCTGATCTACGTAGATCGAAGAAACTCCCCCAAAATTCTGCTGGAAGACAAGTATGAGCTTTCACCCATACAGTTTCCCCGTTTTTGGATAGCCCTTTCTGATGCTCAAGTCATATTCGGTTCCTTTGAAAATTTACCCAAAGGAATCGTATCCAAAGAAATCAATCTGATATCTGATATCAGATGGCGGAATGTCACGGCCAAAAACATTTACGGCCTGATTCCGGGAACAGATTCCGGCCTCCGCAAAGAAATGATCATGATAGAAGCCTTTTATGATAGCACAGCAAGAGTTTTGGGCCGGTCACCGGGCGCCGATGAGGCATGTGGCATCGCAACACTACTGGAATTAGCCGGCTTTTTCAGAACAAATCCGCCTAAAAGGACAATCTTGTTCGTCGCCAGCACGGGTCATGCCCAAACCCTGGCCGGGATGCGTGAGCTTATATGGAGTCTTTCGAGCAAATCGAAAAATATTCGCCGGATGCGAAAAACTCTCAAGCAGCTGATTGAAAAGACGAATAAGGTCATTAAAGGATTGAAGATCAGATCTTTCGACAAAATAGTAGAGAATGAACCCGAAACCGACATATCGGTCACACTAGTCGAAGATGCCGTTAAAGAGAGGATCAAAACTGAGGCCGATGCGGTTTCCCGCCAACTCATGCAACTGCGCTTGCAGAAAAACGTTCAGCTGCAACAGAACCTCATTTCAAAACTAGCCCAGCAACGCCAACGCTTGCGACGTTTGCTTTGGCTACCTTCATATGCCGGAACCGGGTTGTCAGAAGAAGATAAAATCCTCCTGAATCAGCTGCTCCCGAAGACGCTTCATGATCAGGAGGCCATTCGCTCTGATGCCGAGCTTCAACTGACCCTGTTGGAAAGTGCCAGCCGTTTTCGGAAAACCATAAAGAAATATAACTTGGTCACTGCCGTCTCTTTGCACTTATCCAGCCAGGGTGATGGATTTGGCGCCTTTAACTATGGTTGGCTGTATCCCTTCAAACCGAGAATTAACCGGGTATCGAGTTATCGTGTGCTAGATGGCGTATTACGCAAATCAGTCGAAAAATTGGCTCTTCAAACCGAGACTTCCGGCATGTTCAAAGATACATTGCGACCCAGCCGGCGAAGGTCGTGGCAAAGCTATTTCATAGATCGTCCGCCGTTGGGGGGGGAAGTTAGCGCTCTGGCAGGCTACCATGGTTTGACTTTTGCGACGACCAACGATGCGCGGTCCATGTGGGGAACCCCGTACGACTCGGCCGATAAAATGAATATGAAGTTCGCCAGGCAGCAAAGCGATATGGTCTGCAAGCTTTTGGAATCCTTAGCGCAGGCCTCCAAACTGCACCATAAAAAATCCCCCAAAAAAGGCCTTGCAACCTTGACCGGAAGGGCCAAATTTCTCCGGCATGGTGAGCTCTTTGCCGATCAACCTGCACCTGGGACCGTATTGCTTGCCTACCAAGGGCCGGCACGGTTTCATGTTATCGTTGATCATATGGGAATGTTTCATCTAAAGGGTGTTGCCAATTCTAAACACAGCTATCATAAAGTCATCTTAGAGGGTTACAAATTTGATGTCGACACAGGGTCAGTCGCCTGGACAATCGATAAAAAGCAGACCGGCAAGAATGCGTACCGGGTGAAAATGCGTCGCCGATCCATGGAAACGGACCTTATCATGTTTGCATGCAACGGAACGACGCTTTTCAATTTACTGGAACCGAGGACATACAACCATTTAACGAAAACCAGTATTATCGACGGGCGTAGAGAGGCGGAACCGGCTCACTATTTTTACAGCCGTCTGGACACTTGGTCGTCAACTATTTCAACCGTATTTTTAGAACCGGGTACACCGCTCAAGATCACGCTTTCGGATTCACTGTTACATAAAAAATTGATCTTACTCAATAACAGCAGAGAAAATCCTGCCGGAAACGGCTACATGATAGACAAGTGGCCTTTTATGAATCGTACCGGATATCTTGTGGCAAGAGACATGTGGACCCTGCTGGCACCTCGAATCGAAAATCTTGAAGCGCGCGGGATTTTCAATGATCGGATTCACAATCTGCAAATCAACGGCATCAGTGCGTTAAAATCAGCCGAAATTGCTTTGAAAAAAAAGGAATACGATCGATTTGTCGAAGCCAGCAACCAATCGTGGGCCATGGCCAACCGTGTATATGATGATGTGGAGAAAACCCAAAAAGACGTTTTGTATGGCGTACTCTTTTATATTGCCCTGTTTGTTCCCTTTGCATTTTGTATGGAACGGTTGCTCTTTTCCTTAACCAATATCTACAAGCGAATCCTGGCATTCAGTTCAATTCTGATCCTTCTAATTGCAGTTATTTATAATGTTCATCCCGCCTTTCAACTCGCCTACAGCCCTATTGTCGTCATCTTGGCTTTTCTGATCATGGGTCTGTCGCTGGTCGTTACGCTCATCATATTCTTCCGATTCGAAGAGGAAATGACACAACTCCAAAGTCGGGCAAAGCTGGTGCAGTCGGACGAAATCGGTAGATGGAAGGCATTTGTGGCTGCCTTTCTTCTGGGCGTCAGCAATTTAAGACGCCGTCGCTTGAGAACGGCCTTGACATGTACCACCCTTATCATACTCACATTCACGATCATGAGTTTTACATCCGCAAAATCGATACGCCGGCATGCACGCATTTTGTATGGAGATAGCGCGCCATATCATGGATTTCTCCTGAAGAATGTCAATTGGCGCAATCTACCTTCGGAGGCGTTTGGAACGATTTCCAATTCCTTTGTGGGCAAAGGAACCGTGGCTCCCCGTGTTTGGTTGGAAGATGAAGATCAAACACGAACCACCCGAATCCCGATTCAATTCAATAACCATGTCTTCGAAGCCCGGGGAATGGTTGGAATGTCCGACCTGGAAGCCAGGGTGACGGGAATTGATAAAAATCTTGTGAGCGGCAGGTGGCTAACTGCCGATGAGCGGCAGGTGGTCCTGTTACCGGAAAGACTGGCCCACGCAATCGGTATCGATACGGTTAAGCCTGGTGGTGCTATGGTATCGATCTGGGGGATGCCCTTTGAGGTCATCGGCATATTCTCAGGAGAAAAACTGCAGGAACACAGAGATCTGGATGGTGAAATATTGACACCGGTTACATTTCCAAGGGAAATTTCGGCCGAGATGACCCGGGAGGTCGTAGAGGCAATGGAGTCTGGTGACGATGTAAAAGAATTTCAAAGCCGTTACCAGCACACTGCAGCCGATCTTACGATCATCATTCCATTCCAAACGCTATTGGCCGTCGGAGGCCATCTCAAGGGAGTCGCTGTCCGACCCCATGAATTGAAGTCCATTCAAGCGACGGCACGTGAACTGGTTGACCGTTTCGGATTATCCCTATTTAGTGGAGAAAAGGAGGGAACTTATCTGTATCATGCCAGTGACACCATGTCCTACAGCGGTGTCCCCAATATCTTGATTCCCATTCTGATTTCGATTTTTATCGTTTTGAATACCATGATCAGCAGCGTGTATGAACGCAAACGGGAAATCGGCATCTATACATCTGTCGGCCTCGCACCGTCGCATGTTTCTTTTCTCTTCATTGCAGAAGCCATGGCCTTTGCCGTGCTTAGCGTCGTGTTCGGCTATTTACTGGCACAAACAACTGCAAAGCTCTTTTCCGGGACCGCATTATGGTCAGGCATCACCGTCAACTATTCCTCCATAGCCGGCGTGGGCGCGATGATAATGGTGATTCTTGTCGTGCTGATTTCCGTTATATATCCTTCAAGAGTGGCAGGTGAAATAGCCATTCCAGATGTCAACCGATCCTGGACGCTCCCCCCGGCTGTAGGAAATGAACTCGAGGTATCGCTTCCCTTCTTCATGACGTATCGGGAACACAGGAGTGTCGGTGGCTTTCTTTTCGAATATTTTGATAATCATCAGGATGTTACACATGGGAAATTCTCCACGGCGGATGTTTCATTTTCTTTTGTTTGCGAAACCCCGCCAGGCATGACAAAAATTGAACATGATTGCCTGGAGGACGAGTGTGATTTTAATGAATGCCTTCATCTAACATCGCAGGTATGGCTGGCGCCCTTTGACTTTGGCATTATGCAAAAAGTGAATTTGCGGTTCAAGCCTGCGGCCGGTGAAACGGGTTTTCTCGAAGTCACCATAAAATTGATTCGCGAGTCCGGAGAAGTCAATTCCTGGCGGCGGATTAACAAAACCTTCTTACATGAAATTCGGAAACAGTTGCTCGTATGGCGCACATTTGACAACACTAAAAAGAAACACTATGAGGCGTGTCTGGCTGATGCGGAAATAAAATTAGGCTTTCGTCCGGCAAAGGATTTCACGGCCTAGCAAGGAAAATTGGAAGCATAGAAAAAAGACGAATATCTGACCCGACAAATCAAATGGATCACAACCGAAAGGCGTTAAATAAAATTCGTTGGCGCGCCATTTTTCTCGGCTCCGCCTTGGCATTATTGATATGTCTGATAACACCGTTTAATAATGCCTATCGTCAGGGTACACCTTTGGGAGGAGGTCATTTCCCCCTGGCACCCTTCTACCTATTCGTTTGGATGATGATCATTACGGCTTTCATGCGCTGGATGTTCAAAGGTCGCCATTTCTTTACCGGAAAAGAGCTGTTGGTTTCCTGGGCGTTAATGGTTCTCCTATCCGGCATCGCATGGACGGGGCTGGCGCGTACGTTTTTTATCAATCTAACTGCCCCGTATCACTTTGCAACAGTGGAAAACAGATGGCAAGAAGTTCTCTTTCCCCTTCTCCCGCAGACCTGGTATCCTCAAAGCCAGGAGGCGATCGCCAGCTTCTATAACGGTTTGCCCGGCGGGCGGGAGATGGGCTGGTTGACGCTATTGAAAAACATCCCCTGGGAAATATGGATCAAACCTCTTCTGGGCTGGGCGGGATTCGTTCTACTTTGCTATTTTGTAATGGCCTGTGTCGTGAGCCTTCTGGGAAAGCAGGGAATTTATCATGAACGGATCAATTTTCCTCTGTTACGAGTCCCGCTTCTTTTGCAAGAGGCTTTGGACAACGACGAAATGGGACGTTTTTTTTCGAACCGGTTTTTATTGGTGGGTTTGCTGATCCCAATTTGTCTGCATCTTTTAAACGGTCTCAGTTTCTACAATCCGTCTATCCCCTCGATACCGACCCTGGTTTTAGCGGGCAAGTATTTCTCGAAACAGGGACTCTTCTCAGGATTCTACAAATTGAAAATATATATCTACCCGGCCTTTATCGGGTTTGCCTTCCTTACTTCGAAGCAGATTTCGTTTTCCTTTTGGTTTTTTTATATTGCCGGTGCTCTGTTGATCGGCAGCCTTCATTTTCTAGGTATCAATATTCCTACCGCTGATTTGGGTGTTACCTTCGGACCGACGATCTCCCATCCTGAAGAGATGCAGATGATTGGCGCCTATATTGTATTTTTCGCATTCCTGGCCTGGTTGGCCAGGTTTCATTTCCTCGACATCTTCCAAACGAGTTTGGGATTAAAATCGGACGAGAACTCGGAACAAGAATGGCTCTCCACGCGCTTCGCATTTTGGGGAAGCACGGCAGGCGGACTCGGAATCATTCTTTGGTGTCATTATTTTGGCATTCCGTTCTTCTTTTCTATTATGGTGGTCGGCGCCTTCTTTTTGTTCATGATGGTTGCAACCCGCGTCATCTGCCAGGGCGGAATCGCATATTTTACTTTGACCGCAGCTCCCATAGATGGTCTCATGGCTTTTTTCGGGCCCAAGGCGTTCAGTCATGTGGGAATTGTTGTCGCGGGTGTTCTTCAAAAGATGCTATTCGTCGATCTGCGTGAATCGCTCATGCCGTCTTTGTTTCATGCCCGTAAGGCCACGGACAAGATTGCCAACGGCAAACGGGTTTTTGGGGCCATCATGATCACTCTTGCCATCGGGATTGTTGTCTCCTTCGTCGCCATGATGGCTCTTTGCTACAAGTTTGGTATTCGTGAGCTTCAGTTTGATTGGGCCACCCGGACAACTTTGGCGGTTTACGATAATATTTACACCCTGATCGAATCTCCGGTGGAATCCGGAAGATGGGTCACCGTATTTACGATAACCGGAGCGGTTCTGATGTCGGTCCTTGTGATCGGTTACCACCGATTTTACTGGTGGCCCATCCATCCTATCGGGTATTTAACCGCTTACAGCTCTGCTATGTGGCACCTTTGGTTTAGTTTTTGCGTGGGATGGCTTTGCAACGCTCTTTGCATGCGCTATGGCGGTGTTCTATTATTTAAAAAAGTGCGCTACTTCTTTATCGGCTTGATTATCGGTGATTTTCTCATGGCCGGAACATGGGCCGTCTACGGACTTTTTAGCGATGCGAGTTATCTAGTATTACCGATATAATACAATCATGTACGAAGACAAGGAATTACAAGAATATAGGGATCTGCTAAAGACGCCGGACCATTTCGAGGAAGGATTCAACTGGAAGACCGTTGTTGGATCGATCTTTATCGGATTCCTGATGATGCCCGGCAGCATGTACCTCCAGTTGGTCATCGGCACGGGTATCGGTCCGGCCGCAAGATGGGTCACCATCATCCTCTTTGCCGAGCTTGCCAAACGTTCTTACAGCGAGCTGAAACAACAGGAAATCTTTCTGCTCTACTATATGGCCGGTGCGGCATTGGCCACACCCTTCCAGGGACTTTTATGGAGCCAGTACCTTGTCCAGTCCGATGCAGCCCGGATGCTGGGTCTGACCGAGTTTATTCCCCGTTGGGTGGCGCCTTCAGCCGACTCCTCCTCGCTCGTCACACGCACTTTTTTCCATCGGGACTGGCTGATTCCGATTCTTCTGCTGATGGGAACACAGATCATTCAGCGTATCGATCAGTTCGGATTGGGGTATGCGCTCTATCGAATTACGTCGGATGTTGAAAAACTGCCCTTTCCCATGGCACCGGTTGCAGCTTTGGGAACCATGGCTCTGGCCGAGTCCACGGAAGACAAAGAAAAAAGTTGGAAGTGGCGCGTCTTTTCCATTGGCGGTGTTATCGGCCTTGCCTTCGGAGTCATTTATGTTGTTCTGCCTTCGGTATCCGGTCTTATCCTGATGGAACCGATCCGGCTCATCCCGATCCCCTGGGTTGAATTAACCGGCCATACCGAAAATGTTCTCCCGGCTGTAGCCACCGGGATCCAGCTTGATTTGGGTCTGGTGTTCATCGGTATGGTACTCCCTTTCTGGGCGGTCATCGGTGGCCTTGTGGGTCTTTTAATTACGATTGCAGCCAATCCGGCACTCTATCACTTTGGTATTCTGAACCGGTGGCATCCGGGAATGGGGACGGTCGATACGGTATTCGCCAATAATTTTGATTTTTATCTGAGCTTTGGAATCGGGCTGGGACTCTCCATCGCCTTCATCGGCATCTGGCATGTGATTCGATCTTTTAGTAACGGCAGCGTCAAAAAGCGGGGCAGTTTTAAGGATTTGTTTCGGCCACCGCCCGGGCGAGGTGATTTTAATTTTTGGATTTCCATCGGTATTTACCTTTTTTCGACGGTCTCATACGTCTTGCTTTGTGTGTGGTTGGTTCCCAATTTTCCTTGGATATTTTTCCTGTTGTACGGTTTTTTGTATACACCCATCGTATCTTACATCACAGCACGAATGGAAGGCATTGCCGGACAGTTTGTCAGCCTGCCCCTGGTGCGCGAAGCCAGCTTTATTGCCGGAGCGAAATATTTTGGTTATCAGGGGATCGAAATCTGGTATGCACCTATACCGATCCATAACTATGGCGAGGCAACCGTCAACTTTCGTCAAATTGAGTTGACCGGAACCAGTATTCGCGGAATCATTAAATCGGAAATGGTCGTGTTTCCAGTCGTCATAACGGCCAGTCTGCTATTTTCTCAATTCATCTGGCGCTTAGCGCCCATACCGTCCAAAGCCTATCCTTTCGCTCAAGAACTCTGGCACCTCCAGGCACTCAATAGCCTCCTGATGCAAACATCGACCCTGGAAGGGAATTCCCTTTTTTATCAGGCACTGAACGGGATATATGTATTGGCCGGCGCAGGATTGGGTGTCATTACCTACGCCATTCTGGTCATGCTGGGCTTACCGATTCTGCTTGTCTACGGCATGGTCCGGGGACTGGGGCAGAGTACGCCGCATGGTTTGATCCTCGAGGTTGTCGGGGCCTTGTTGGGACGATTCTATTTCTATAAACGGTACGGCAGCATGTGGCGGCAATATGCCCCGGTCCTGCTGGCCGGTTTTTCCTGCGGCATGGGCCTCACCGGCATGTTTGCCATGGGCATCACCCTCATTCTAAAATCTCTGGGGCGCTTGGCATATTAATGCCATGCACTCAAAGCAATGTTCAAAAATGCACTTTCTGCGCCAGTGTTCCTTTAGTTGTTTTCAAATTGATCTCGACAAATTATTGTCTTTGTGACAAGAAAGTTGAAAGCAACACCACATGTTGTAATTAATAGACAAAAGGGGTTATGATTATGAAAACGTATCGTTACCTTTGGGTATGGGCCTTCTTAATATTTATGACCGGTACGTGCTGGGGAGAAACGCCCCATCAAATGGGGCCATTCATCTTAAACCACCCGATCACTGATTTCAAAGACTTTCTGCGCATGGAGACAGCCCTGCCGATACGCTATATGGACAATATTCGAGAAGTTGAAATCAAGCCTATCAAGGGATTTAAAAGCGGTCTGATTGCCTACACATCCTGCGCTGCACCGGGAAGAATTGCCCGAATAAAGCTGAAATATGAAGATTTGAGTAAGAAGTTTTTCAAAAAACTGCTTAATAGAATCAACAAACAATTTGGTAAAGCTGACGAGCACAAGGGAGATCCCTTTGGCATTGTCGTTGCATGGAAATGGTCGTTTGCCGATAAGGACAACAACAGGATCAGTATGACATTGCAGCATAACGCCAAAGATGAAGAAGAAAAAATGGGAAATTCCATTAAACTCACCCTGACCAGCCTCATAGAGCAGGACGTCAACTGTCAAAGAAAAAAAGAAGGCAGTCAATCGGGCCAAAACCGCAAGCATGCTGAGAAAATCGAAATCCCTGGATTGCATGGTTGGGATTTGTTCGTACCGCGCTAACAGAATATTGCATGCATTACCGTCTAAATCGAACCTTCTAAGGGTTCATCAACTCTAGTGTTTTGATAAAAAATCTGAAAGAAGTTGCCTGGAACGGAATTAGCTTCCGGACCCCTGCATCCTGGGAAATCGGCCTGATTGATACCCGCCATCTCATTCTTGAAGACAACTCAAATCCCGCAATGGAAATCAAATGGGGACCGATCAAAGGGAAGTTCTCTCTCCAGAAACATCTCAAGCGTCTGGCCGCACACCATACAAAACAGTTGAAAAAAGCATTCCAGCAATGCGCCTTGCCGTCTGAATGGGCGAACAGTTTAGGCGCTTTTCAAAAGGCAGGATTCAAATGGAAAGCTGAGACCTCAAACGGTCGGGGTGTTATTCTATTCTGTCCTGTGTGTCGAAATGCAACCCTGATTCAATTTTTCGATCAAGGCTCCCGAAAAACGGACAGAATATCGATTAACATGTTAAAATCATTTAGAGATCATCGAAACAGCGGCCATACGCTATGGGCTGTGTATGACATTCGAGCCGTCATACCGGACCGATTCAATTTAGCGCATCATCAATTCAAGCCCGGCAATTTCCACTTGACATTCACCAGTGGCCGACAAAATCTGCATCTCTTCCGTTGGGCTCCTGCATCTGCCTTCCTTTCTAAGATAAATCTGGCCCAGTTTGCGAAAATATCCCTCGGCCTGGATGATGACCATCTTGAGTCATTTAATACTCAGGGGTACGAAACCGTCGAATGGAAATCAGCACCAAAAGGCGGGTGGCTTGGCTATACCGGTCGCCTAAAAGGTGCAAATAATTTTCAATGGATTAGGCTGTGGGTCCTGCAAGAAAAGAATCGTATTGTAGGGATCAAAGTGGACGATAAGAGACCGTTGGATCAAAGCATGATAAAGGATATCTGCTCGACGTATGAGATTTTATAAGAAAAAAGACCAATCATCCCCAATATCCAAAATCGATGCCCTTGAATCGATACCCGTGAAAAATATTCAAATAGAGGAAGAATGCCTTCCTTCCGGTGATATCCTTGTCCGCTATCCAACAACCTTGAGGCCGTTTATCGCTGGCTTATTCAAGCGGTTGGGCGGCCCTTCCGATAAAACACAAATCAGAAAACTGCAGCTCGACGAGCTTGGAAGCGAAGTCTGGGGGATCATAGATGGCCGGCGAACGGTTCAAGAAATGATTGAAGTATTTGCCGGTGCTCACCAACTGCCGTATCGGGAGGCTGAGGTTGCCGTCACACAATTTATTCGGGATCTGGGGAGACGTGGTTTAATTGGGTTACGAAAATAGATCGTACAGCTCAAACTAAAAGGACTTGAGTGCATCATCCACGGTAGAAACAATCGGCAGAAATGAATCGAATCCGGAAATTTCAAAGACCTCCTTTACATAATCCTGCATGGAACACAGCATGAGCTTTCCTTCTTCACGCTTCAGGGCTTTGGTTGCTTTCAGAATGACACGTAAACCGGCACTGGAAATGTAATCGATATCTTTGAAATCCAGAATCATACTTTTCGATCCATCGGAAATCGCATTAAAAATTTTTTCCTCAAAATCTGGTGAAGTATTTGAGTCTAATCGACCATTGAGTTTAAAAATTTGAATCGCTTCGTGTTGTTCAATATTAATTTCCATTGCAAACCTCTTTACAACCGCCAGCTTAATATTTAGTTAACGATTAATTTTTACTTGGCCTTATCGATGCATTTTTTCAGACACAAAATATTTAGGTTCCCATCTCTTTCATAGCATATTTCATCCATCATTTTTTTAATAAAAAATATACCGAGCCCGCCTATTTTACAATCCTCAATGGAGCATTTCAGATCAGGAGCCTCAGTATCCATTGGATTGAAAGGAATACCGTCGTCCTCAATGCGTATCTTCAGTTCACCGTCTTCGACAACGATTTTGATTTTGATCAGATGTTCCGTGTCGTCTTTAAATCCGTAAGAGATGATATTGGTAAACAGTTCGTCCAGAGCCAGATTCATTTGAAAGATGGATTTCTTTGGCAATCCGGCCGAGTTACCGACTTCTTCACAGTGTTGACGCAACTGATCCAGGTTTGAAAGGTTATTTTTGAATTCAAAGAAAAACTCTAGCTTTGCCATTTCTCTTTATCCTTAAAGCAGACTTACCCCCAGATTTTCCAGACAATCACTACATTTTTCTGTGCGTTCTGATAAGAAGCTTTCTTCCCAAGTGTCGATGACATTGACCAGTGCCTTTAAGATTTTCGGCATGAGATCTGGGAACTGCTCGATTGTCTTATTAAATTTTTCACGACTCAACATAAGGCAGGTGATGTCGGTTTCCGCTTTAAAAGAAAATAAACGGTGCATGGTCCCCATTAGAGCGAGTCCCCCCAAAAAATCTCCTTCTTTACAAGATCGAATCCTTTTGGTGCTGTCATTATCCTCGCGCTCGATAGCGGCCTGACCTTCAATGATGAAAAACGCCTGGCCATCATCTTCGCCCTGAAGAAAGATATACTCCCCTCTTTTAAAAACCTCTCTATTGCATAGATATGCAAATACCTTAAGTATTTCAAGCGGAAAACCGGAGAAAAAATACGTTTGTCGTAATAGTTCCATGTTCTGATCGAGTTCAGAAGACGGTGCTGCCTCATTTCTTTCCGACGAGTTCATACAGCAATCCTTTCTGGGCCATCAATTCATCATACGCGCCCAACTCAACAATCTTGCCGGCTTTCATCACGGCGACCTTGTCGTAATTTTTTATCGTATCCAGGCGGTGGACAACCGATATGACTGTACTCTTCTTCTTCCAGCGGGTCTCAAGAAGATTTTGTATGCGTGCTTGAGATTTGTTGTCGAGCGCCGATGTGGCCTCATCCATGATCAGGATATTGGGGTGTTTTAGAAATGCCCTCGCAATGGCCAGCTTTTGTCTTTGCCCGCCGGACAGTTTATCCCCTTTACTGCCCACCTCAAAGCGCATACCGATCTCAATAACGGTTTCCAGAAGATCCTCTTCCACAAGAAGCTGGATAATATTCTGGTTGATCCGCTCCTGAGCATGGGGATTGGATGTGTTTGTTTTTCCAAAAAAGATATTATTTAATATTGTTTGTGAAAAAATGTATTCAGACATCTGGTAGAAATTAAATGCGTCCGGATCATCGCTGGATATATTCTCACGAAATAGTGCCCGTCCCTCTAAAATAAGGTTTTCCAGTATTTTCGGCAGGGAAACCATCTTATGTATGCCCGGTATAAACCGCAGTGCCATATCCAAAAGGCGTTGGCGATCCATATCCGATAGCTCATGAAGTTTCTTCTTCTTTGATGCGTCGATAAAAATGATCAATGATTCCAACTCGTCTGCGGTAATGGGGCTCTGTTCGAAAAAAACATTATCCGGCGGTAGATTTCTCAAAATATCCACTGATTGTGTAATCAGCTCCGTACCTAAACTCAATAATGGTCGTGTCAAATCCGCCTTGTTCAAGAATTCTAGAAAATATTCATTGCGACAGAGATTCGCTCCGGCAAATTCTTCCCGATTTGAAGTGCCGAAGGTCAGGTTCTCGGCAATACTCGAGTGATAAAGGTATTTGTTTTCATCATAAAATTCGACATAGTCGGCCAGATCTTGACCGTATTCACGCTGGAAGGATCCACGAACACGAATGAATACATCCACAAGCTCTTTATTCTGGTTGTGGTCCAGAATTGTATTCAGACCAAATCGCAACACGTCCACAAAAATACCTGCCTGATGAAGTACCGCAATGATATCATCCAGTGAAGGGAGCTGGTTCTGGGATTGCTGGCTGACATCATCGATTTTGGCCTGGCAGGAATAGAGGATATTCTCCTCGATGGTCCCAGAGAAAATAAAAGGACTTTGAGCCACGAAACCGATGTTGTTGATGATATCCTTTTTTGATAGGTCCGAGATTTCCTGATCTCCGATCAGGACACTTCCATCCGTATGCTTATACAGCTGCCCGATGCATAGTGCCAGCGTGCTTTTACCACTGCCCGAAAATCCGACCAGTGCCAGGTGTTGCCCCGGCTTTAAAGCCATATCGATTCGATCGAGAAGTCGAATACCGCTTTCGGTTACAAAGGACAAATTTTTAACTTCGATACCACCGTCCAGTTCAAGCGGTTGGCGGCCTTTAAATTCAAGCTCGAATTCCGGCTCTACATCAAAATATTCCATCGTTCGTTTGTAATTGATAGAACCATCCTGGTAAACCTGATAAAACTCGATCAGCTCTTTCCACGGGTCAAAAAGTCTCTCCTGGGCTGAAAGAAATGCAACCAATGCACCCAGTTCGAGTTGTCCTTTGATGGTCAGCCAGCCACCTAAAATAAAAACCAAAAACGGGCCTAAACTTGTGAAAAACCCGTTTGCTGTCTTCACACCAAACCGGTATAGGCTCCAAACGATTCTGATTTTCAACAACCGATCCACCAAGGCATCAAGCTTTCTACTTTCAATACCATGAGCGCCATTGCCCTGTATTTCATGAATACCGGAAATAGACTCAGCTATCCTTGAAGAAAATTTTCTGGCTGCATCCACACGCTTTTTATTGGCCCGGTTTACACCCCTCTGCAGAAGCGGTATAAGAAAAATAACGATCGGGTAAATGCTGAGAGAAACGAGCGCCAAGAGCCAGTTCAACCAAAAGAGATAAGCTGCAAATGCCAGCAGCGTGAAGATATTGGTTACTGGTGCTGCAACCGCCATGCCGACAAAATTTCCGGGTATGGTCAATTCAGTGGTTAGGGCGTTGACAACCATACCGGGCTGCGTCTTCCTGAAAAAACCCAACGGCAGGGATAAAATATGATAATAAAGCTCTTTTCGCATCTGGGCGGTGGCTCTTTGAGAAAGGAAGGTTTGAATAACATTGGTCAAATATTTTAGTATGCTCGCTAAAATAACAGCGGCCAGATAAATACCGCAATACAGGAACAGTGCGTCGATGTTCCTTAAATTGATGGCATCATTGATAATCCGCTTTTGCATTTCCAGCGGCAATACTCTGGCAAAAACCATTACGACAATAATGAGCAAGAGCAACAGCTGCAGTTTAATATTGCTGGCAAATACCCAGGAAATAAGTGACCTCTTGACCACAGGGGTTTCAGTCTTTGCCATAACTAGCTCCTCCAGAAAGAGTGGTTGAGTCAATAAATGCAAAGCGATTTTATAAATTGCGACAAGAAGCGCCAAGCTTGCTTTTGGTGGGTCTGAGTATGGCAAAAAGACGATTGTGTGTCAATTACCATATTGATACACCATATTATAAGACAGTTTGACATAATATATTATTTTCGTTATATAAAATCATTGAACAACCGTATTGCGATGTTACCTCTAATAAGAAGGAATCCGATCTCAGATTTCAAACTATTTCCACGGCGGCCACGCATAAAAACAACAATAATATATGAATGATGAACGTATAAAAAGCGAAGTCGAAAAGCTCAGAAGGGAAAACCTCGCCTTAAAAACGCAGGGACAGCTACTCGAGAGTTTTGTGACCCTTGCCCGATCACCTTCGGAGGCCAGTCTCCTGCGTAAGATGCTGCAAAAAACAGTCGATATATCGCAAGACCTGACAGGCGCCGAAAGAGGAAGCCTTTTATTGCTGGACCCAAAAGGAACCGTTACCGACTTTTTTCTAACCCGGAAATCAGACAGCACTAAAGACGCTTCCAAGATCATCGGGACTGTTTTGGATAAAGGTCTAGCCGGCTGGGTACTGCAGTATCGGCAGGTAGGTTTGATTGAAGATACGCGACTTGATGCTCGGTGGATTGAGCTCCCCGACCAGCCCTACAAAGCCCGTTCCGTGTTGGGCATACCTATTCTGAAGGCTGAAGATCTGTTCGGCATCTTAACCCTGATGCATTCTGCACCCGGCAGATTTGATGAAGAAACCGCTAAAATGATTGAGATCGCTGCCAGCCAACTGGCCGTCTTTCTGGAGAATGCCCAGCTTTACGCAAAACTGGACAATGCATATAAATCCCTGGCTATTGCAAAGAATCAGATCGAATCGTATTCCAAAGCCCTGGATCTTGAATTGGAAAAAGGCCGGAAAATCCAGCACAATTTTTTACCCGATAAAATTCCGCAGATACCGGGCTGGCATATCACGACAAGATTTCATCCGGCAAAACAGGTTTCGGGCGATTTTTATGATATTTTTATGCTTTCTCGGAACCATGTGGGATTTGTGATAGCTGATGTGTGTGACAAAGGTGTCGGTGCGGCCTTGTTTATGGGACTATTCAGAAGCCTGATCCGGGTTTTTTCCGAAAAGGAAATACTGCGCAACGAGCCGATCCATAACCAGCCGTCAGACAGCCGTCATCAACAGTTTGAAAAAAACGGGCATTCGGCAACAAAGGCCTTATCGGCTGTTTCACTGACTAACGCTTATATAGAAGAACATCACAGTGAAGAAGGCATGTTTGCCACCATGTTTTTCGGCATACTGAATCCGGACTCGGGAAAGATGCTGTTTATCAACGCCGGACACGAACCCCTGCTGCTGATAAAACCTTCCGGAGACATTGAATCAATCGGTCCAACCGGACCCGCCGTGGGGGTGATGCCCGACATCCGGTTTCAAATCGGTGCAATCGAGCTCGGACAGGGCGACACGCTCTTGGGATTTACAGACGGGGTAACCGACGCTAGCTCCAGTTCCGGTGAGCAGTTTGGGAGAAAAAGAATCCTAAAATCCATCCATCAGGCGAAAATGTCACCCATTGACTTGCTCCAATATCTTGAAAAAGATATCCACCTTCATGTCGGCCAAGCCGACATTGCCGACGATATCGCCATGATCGCTATCCATCGCCTGCTTGCATAGCATAGCCATAAACGAAATACCCCGCGACTCCTGTCATATCCGTGTGGTTTCCATAATATATCACAACTTGCCCCTTTTTGTTCTTTTTGATAATATCACAACCTGTTCAACCAGATATAAATCGTAAAAAGCATAACTCAAAAAGGGCCATTTCTGAATTAAAACCAAGTAAAAGGTTGCGTTTGATGGTTGTCATCACAGGAGCCACCGGTAATATTGGAAGGAAGCTGGCAGAGACACTGCTCGCTGAAGGGAGGCAGGTGAGAGTCGTCAGCAGAAATACGAAACGGCTTATACCACTGGCTGAAAAGGGTGCCGATGTGTGGGGCGGGTCTTTGCAGGATGAGGCTTTCCTTACGGAAGCATTCAGGGGCGCTGCCGCGGTGTTTTTGATGATTCCACCCAATCATGTCTCTGAAAACTTAAGAGCATATCAAAATAGAATCGGGGAAGTCATCTTTACGGCCTTAAAGAACACAAAAGTAAACCATATCGTCAATTTGACCGGCCTGGGAGCACACCGTCCGGATAAGACAGGCCCCATTTTAGGGCTATACGATCAGGAACAAAGGCTGAACTGGCTTAAGGATGTCAATCTGGTCCATCTGCGCCCCACGTTTTTTATGGAAAATCTTCTGAACCATATTCCCATGATCAAAAATCAGGGCATCCATGGGACTGCATTAAAGGGTGACCTTACAATTCCAGTTATTGCAACCAAAGACGTTGCCAAGGTGGCGAGCGACTATTTACTGGGACTGGACTTTTTCGGGATTGTGGTTCGTGAGCTTTTGGGTCAGAGAGATGTCTCCATGATAGAGATGACCCGTATCCTCGCAAAAGCCATCGGGGTGGACAACTTGGAATATGTCCAATTCTCATATGAAGACGCAAAACATTCAATGATTGAAGCGGGTTTTTCGATTGATGTGGCGGCATCGTTTTTGGAACTGTATGAGAGTATGAACGCAGGCGATGTCATTGTCGGAACCCGACGTACAGAACAGAACACCACCGAAACATCATTTGAGGAATTTGTCGACGAGCATACCAGCCCGCCATCGTCCGCCTGAAGCGGACTCATTTTCATCAGACGGAGATCATACGGATGCGTGTGCCTAGCACATTGGATAAATCAAGGCTGGATATCTTAATATATTCACATGATGGCCGTGGTCTTGGACATGTCAGCCGTGGCGTCACCTTGGGTATGACCTTCAGGCGGCTTTTTCCAAAACTCAAGGTTCTTTTTGTATCCGGAAGCAAGCAGACGTCCACCTTAATCGGTTCTTGTCCATTGGAATGGATAAAATTGCCTTCCTACGAGACGTTTATAATTAAAGGCGAAGCCAGGGGTCGCATCGGTGATATCAACATAAAAAACTGTTATCTTGGACCTGCTCGGGCAAATGTTTTAGAGTCCATCATCATTAACTTCAAGCCACGTTGTGTGTTGGTCGATCATGAACCGCTGGGGAAAAGAGAAGAATTGCTGCCTGCGCTAAAATTAACCAAGGGAACGGATACCAACTGGCTGCTGGGTGTTCGAGCCGTTATTGGAGAAATCGCCGGAATGATGTCGGCCTTGTCCAAAAATATTTTTAAATCCCACTATCATTCGCTGCTGTGGTATGGTGACGATCATATTCTAGGGACTGAACTTGTGAAAAGCGTGGAAGAATACTTTGCGACCCGTCCCATCATCACCGGTTACATATCTCGATTTCTAGAGATGAAGCACTGGTCTTCGTACACTTCTGAAAGTTATGCCGGCACCATTGCAATTCCCTGGCTCAATGAAACCTCATTGGCTCTTTTAGAGCATCTTGCCCGAGCGCTATATGAGATTGGTGAGCGGTACGGCAGATGGAAAATCTTTACTGACATACATGAACTAAAAAAAATGGGCCATACTGTTAAACGGCGGTTTGAAAAAATTCCCCATTGTGTTGTTGAAAACGTCAGCGACCAATATCTGGCAACCCTGGCAAATTCACGGGTAGCCATCATCTATGGCGGCTACAATAGTCTTACAGATATCATGGCTGCAAATGTGCCTGCGGTGGTTATCATTCGCAGCGTGAACGATAAGGAACAGGAAGAACATGTAACTAAGATTATCCAAGCAAAGGGAAGCTTAATTTATGCCTTGCCGGAGCGCGAAACGAGCTGGGAAAAACTATATGCCGCCCTTGAGACTCAACTCAACCTTGATGCTGATGGAGGAGGAGAAATTCAGTTGAATGGCTCAGAAATAGCCACACGTTCAATTGTTGAATTGCTTGGACTCCAAAGTTAGGTATCATTACAGTACAGATCGCTATTGAGCAATATGCCGAGCTTAAACACCTATAAAAGGGAGTAACCATGGCGCGTTATGCATTCATTTTCAAACTGATTTTGGCAACAATCGTATTGGGCTTTTTCTTCAAGGGCCAACCCATCGGGGCTGCCTCTGCGTCGGTGTCCGAGACGACTGCAAACCAGGAGACTACCCGGAAAGAGGATTCAAAAGATGCCGGCGGCGGCCAGGTGGCCGTCCAATTGAGCCGGGATGAGGTGGATTCCATTGCGGCCACGTTGCCTGAAGGTGACGTCAGGCAAATGTTCAATGAAAAGGTCGCTATAGGGGCGGAGATGGATAATGCCTTGGCTGATGAAGAAATCGTAGAGGGGGAGGAAATTGCGAAGCTTTTCATTGATAGCGAAAAGGCTTTTTCTCGCATTCAAGATCAGATAAGGGCTTTTTTTACCAAACCCACATCCACAATTGATTCACGTGAATGGACCGTGGTTTTGCAGAATTTAACACATGGCAAGGGCTTCGGTTATCTTATGCTAACCTTTTTCATTGTGGCTCTGCTGATATTCTGCGGACTGGCAATGGAGCGGCTGGTGCGGCGATTTACAGAGGGCCTGCGGCGTCAGATTTTGAATACGGCCTCACTGGGGCGTCTGCAATTTTTGGGGCGGGTTTTCTCGCGCCTGCTTTTGAATCTGTTAGGCATCGGCACGTATATGCTGACAACCTTTATGTTGTTTGCCGTGTTCTATGATGAAGGTGATCCCGGATTTATTATCGTCTCAATGACGATTATTGTAAGCTATTATATGAGACTTACTATCCTGGCCGCCAACTTTGTTTTATCACCGGCGGCGCTCACGTTGCGCTTATTTCCTATGCCAGACGAACATGCAAAATTCCTTTATCGATGGTTCGGCAGAATCGCCGTAACGATGCTGGTCATCGCCACCTCAAGCTATATTTTGTTGCATGGGGGCGGAATCAGCCAAGAACGCTTTGAAATGATATACAATATGGCGGATGTGAGCGTCGTCGTTTTGGTGTCGGTGATGATCTGGCGCAGCCGGCGCATAGTGGCCCGGGCGATCTGGCCGGGGGGATCCTACAGAAGATGACGCTAAATTTTCTCTGCGCGCCAAAATCGCCGGAAGCTGGCACTGGTTTGCCATGCTGTACGTGATCGGCATGGGTGGTTTTTGGGTCATCAAAGGACTGGCTGAGGAGAGAGGCTCGCTAATCCCGATGCTTACCAGCATTTTCCTCATTCCGATTTTTACCGGTCTAATCCAGTGGGCAGAGCGATTGCTGGACATCGCATCCGGCTCAGCGCCGTCTTCCTTTGCCCCGCATGACACCGGCCGCCCTGAGGCTATGAGTGATCCCGAGGCCATTCAGTTAGAGGAACCAGACGATCACAAAGCAGACCCAAAATCCTACCTGCAGCAACAGTTACCGTTGATAAAAAATGCCCTTCGTATTCTCATGGGGGCGCTGTTCTTTTTTCTGATTATGCGTTTGTGGGGGATCGACCTGCCTGTTGGAAGGATGTTTACAGCAACCGCCCTGAAAATTATAGGGCTGGTGTTGCTGAGTTTTATTATCTGGCAATACATTAAAGCCCGTATAGACCGGAGACTCAGGGAGGAAATGCCGGATGAAGATGAAGAGATGGAAGAAGGCGGAAGCGGTGGTTCCCGGATTGGTACATTGCTGGTGCTCCTGCGCAAATTTATCCTTTCGGTGCTGTTTGTTATTGTCAGCCTGATTATCCTGTCAGCTATCGGTGTGGATATCGGACCGCTGATTGCCGGTGCCGGGGTCATCGGGCTGGCCATCGGTTTCGGCTCCCAGGCCCTGGTAAGAGACATCCTTTCAGGCGTTTTTTTCCTGATCGACGACGCGTTCCGGGTCGATGACTACATTGAAACCGGTGGAATCAAAGGCATGGTGCAACATATCTCTTTGCGCTCGGTCAAGCTGCGCCACCCGCGGGGTATGGTTTTTACGATACCGTTTGGCGATATGGGAGCGGTTCAGAATTTCAGTCGTGATTATATCATCACCAAACTTGATATTCGCGTTCGCTATGATGTGGATATCGACAAAATCAGAAAAATTATCAAAAAGATTGGTCAAGAATTCGAACAACATGATGAAATCGGACCGGTGCTGCTCAGCCCGATTAAATCCCAGGGTGTCAGAGCGATGGATGATTCGGCCATGATTTTGCGAGTGAAGTTCAAGACCCCGCCGGGGAAACAATTTGTTGTGCGCCGCGAAGTGTACAAGCGCGTCCAGGAGCGATTTAGAGAAGAGGGCATCGAATTTGCCCATCGCGACGTGACCGTTTATCTACCGCCGGAAGTCACCGGAGAAACATCGACAGAGGGTCCGGGGGGTGGCAATGCAACCGGCGGTGCGCGGGATAAAAAACTAATTGAGGCCAGTGCCGCTGCCGGACTTGCCGCGTCCCAAATAGATGAAGCCGAGGAAGAGCCTAAGAAGTAGAGAGTTCAGGGATATGGGCGGCGCCTTAACGGGGGGTCATGATTTCTGGTTTCCCATAAGCCCAAATGTCTCCGTATCCGTTCGATGAGTTTATCCTGATCAATAAATGAAAAAGAAGAAATGGAGATAACAGATGGTTGAATCTATAGCGCTGCAGGAGATTGCTAAAAAGAACTCGGATAAGGAAAAGATAGCCGGAAAGATCATCAACAAACCCGACTTGCTGCCGATGATTTTTGAAGGGTTAAAATCTGACAAGGCAAGTATCCGATACGGTTGTGAAAAAATCCTTCGCATCATCAGCCAAGAAAAGCCGGAAATCCTCTATCCCCAGTTCAGCTTCTTTGTAAAACTGCTGGATACGGATAAAAGCTTTCTCAAATGGGGGGCAATTATCATCCTAGCCAATCTGACCCGTGTGGACAAGAAAAGTAAATTCAGCAGAATATTTGACAAGTATTTTTCCCCCATTCCCGGTCCCGACCTGATTCCGGCAGGAAACGTCATCCGTTCAGCGGCCACCATTGCACATGCAAAACCGCGTCTAACGGAGAAAATTGCCCGGGAGGTATTAAAGGTTGAAAGAGCAAAGTACAAGACAACCGAATGCAGAAATATAGCCCTCGGGCATGCGATTGCGTCCCTCGATCGGTTTTATCACCAGATCAAAGATAAAAAATCGGTGGTTAAACTGATTAAAGAACAACGCAAGAATTCAAGAAATGCAACCCGAAAAAAAGCGGAAAAATTCATAAAGAAGCATAAAATCCAGCTGCCATAGGTTAGGACCGCTTCCCAATTTTCAAAATGGACCTCAACACAGCGATAATAGCTGCTGGGGTCGGGTTTTCTGGGCCGATAGACGCCAAAGTTATCGCGTTGCCGTGGGTGGCGCCCCACGGTGAATTTGTTCTAATAGCGTAAGCTGCTGGCACAGGAG
>CAZHAH010000009.1:0-65809 GCA_964530095.1 uncultured Desulfobacteraceae bacterium
CATAATCCGGGACTCGGCATTATGTGGGTTATGCCGAGCTCGGCATAATCGGCAATAATGAGGGATCCTTTTTCACGCAGTCCTTCGTACAACATGTTCATGCCGCGTAATTGCAGTGCCACCGGGTTGTCGCGATATTTGTTGCTGGCCGCATTAAACTTTTCGGCAATTTCGGTTTCGGCCGTACCTAAAATGATCCGCGCCTGCCGCTCGCGTTCGGCCTGGGCCTGCTTGCTCATGGCATCTGCCAGTTCCACGGGAATGACGATGTCCTTAATCCCCACATTCTGGCAGGTGATCCCCCAGGGGCTGGTATGCTCATCTAACGTATGCTGAAGCGCTTCGGCGATCTGCTCCCGGTTTTGGAGCAGGTCCGCCAGGTCGTGTTTGCCGATAATGTCCCGCAAACCGGTTTGAGCGATGAAAGAGACCGCTTGGACATACCGGCGGACCTCGAGGGCGGCCTTTTCGACATCCCACACCGTCCAGTAGACAACCGCATCCACATTAACCGGCACCGTATCTTTAGTCAGCGTCTTCTCGGCGTTGAAATCAGTGACACGAACCCGCTGGTCAACAAACTTGTCGATACGATCAACGATCGGTATGATAAAAAAAAGTCCCGGCCCTTTGAGTCCATTGAATTTTCCTAAACGCAAAACCACCGCCTTTTCCCACTGATCGGCGATTTGTATCGTCGAGGCAATGAAGGCCGCCAGAATCACGCCCAACCCGGCCACTATCGGATGAAAGGCCAGCAGCAAAAAAAGGAGGGCATCGATGGCGACCAAAAGGAGAAAGACGGAAATCGATACGGGATTGTTGATATACCGGAGTTTGTCCATTTTTTCATTCATTTTCCACCTCCCTGCCGGTTTTGAAGTTCTTGAATCAACTCGGCGATACTAAAACCGTAACTAGCCACGATACTTAAAAATTCGTTACAAATGCCGGCGAGTTTTGCCTGGCGTTCCTTGGGATTGATGTTAACTTTGGTAGAGCCGATAAAGGTACCGGTACCCTGCTGCGTTTCCAGAATATTTTGAATCTCCAATTCCCGGTAGGCCTTGCTAACCGTGTTTAGATTGACTTTCAGTTGAACCGCCAGAGACCGAACTGTGGGCAGCTGTTCGCCGACCTTCAAACTGCCCGAGGCGATTCCATAACGAATTTGATCGATAATTTGGCGATAAAAAGGGACACCGCTCTTTGGATCGAGTTTAAAATCAATCATAGGCATTTACCTCCAATCAGGAATTAAATAGTACGATAGCAAGATATTGTAATAATAAAATAGTACAATAACTATATGCGTAAATAATATGCTTGTCAAGAAAAAATTTTTCGAGGGTGATCGATTTAGTGAAGGCGGCCGAGAAACAGCAATTTGGATAGATTAAGATATCCTCTTAACATTTTGAGGAAAATTGATTCTAAGATGGGCGAAAACTTTTGGAATACCTCTTTATCTTTCAGCATCACGTCCGATTAATTGTGCCCAATAAATGCCACAAAATCAACAGGTTCTAAGAATTTCATTGTTTCTTGTTTAAAAATATCTTGACAGCAAAAAAAGTAAGTGTAATCATAATGGCAAATATGTAATCATGATTAATGGAGGTTTTATGGTTCGAACTCAGATCCAATTGACCGAAGAACAGGCCCAAAAACTCAGGGAGCTTTCAGTCGCCAGACGGGAATCCGTGGCCGCCATAATTCGAAAAGCGGTTGATCAGTTTATTGTTTCGGGGAAACCGGACCGCGCCGCTCTTTACCGTCAGGCGGATTCCCTTGTCGGCAAACACAAATCCGATACAAGTGACATTGCCGTCCATCATGATCGTTATCTTGAGGTGTCTTTTGGATCATGAAAATTTTTGCCGATACGGCCGGGCTTTTTGCCTTGCTGGTAAAGAATGACTATATGCATATTCGGGCAAAACAAAATTTTGCGTATTTTGCCCAGCATCGTGCTCAACTGGTGACCAGTTCCTTTGTTCTGGTTGAAACCACTGCTCTTTTGCAGCGACGTGTGGGGCTTGCAGCGGTACACGGCTTTCAATCGAAGATTATTCCGCTTTTAGAAATCATATGGGTAAATGGCGACTGGTATGCCCGGGCAATCCAACGTCTTTTCGCTCTCAGCAATCGCAACATCAGTCTTGTTGATTGCCTCAGCTTTGAAATCATGGAATCAGAGGAGATATCGACTGCTTTTTCTTTCGACAAACACTTTACGGAAAACGGTTTTGTTATCGCCGCCTTTCATGATCTGGATCATTAAAAGGATCATCAAAGGGTATTGGGGAGGTTGGCCGATCACCGGCTCAATGTCGTGGGGCTGTCCCCCATATAACATATCATATCCCGATCCGTAAATTCCACAAGGCCCCGAAACTTTCATGTTTGCCTTTACTGCTGCAGACCCGAGAGATCTTCAGAATAACCCAAGCATTGCCTAATTATACTGCTCCTCTAATTGGTGTATTTTTTCTATTATCTCCTGAACTGTCTGGCTCAATTCCCCACCCATTTTGCGATATTCATTCGGGTATTCATCCTGCATAAAAAACATCAAGGCATAGAAGATCGGCTTAAACCGGTCCTTTAGCTTGTGTGGGTTTTCATTAAAGATCTTTAGCGTAAGATGATATTGCTTTTTAGCGAGTAACAGCATCAGAAAAAGGCTGACATCTTCAGGAAATTCTTCAAGAGACTCCACATTTGTGATGAAATTTTGTGCAATTCTATAAGCTTTTTCGATATTATTGTCCCATAGTAATACCATTGAATAAGTATGTGAATTAAAAATATCATTCTCTCTCTTGTATGCCTGTTCAGCAAACCCGAGAGCCCTATTCCTATGAGTTTTTTGCTGAAAGTATAACCATGCTAAACCATCCATCGCACCCACGTGTTCTTTATCGACGGCCTTCAGGTAGAATTGTTCGGCTTTCTTAATATCCTTCTTATGTTTTGAATATAAAAGGCCTAATCTATAAAAGTCATCCGGTTCTTTATTCTTAGCCTGTTCAATATTCTTAATGGCCGTTTCTACGTCATTCGATTTCAAAGCTTCTAGCGCAGCATTTCTTAATTCAATATCGGATCTGGATAAATATGGTTTCAGGTCCGACTCTGTCCTGTCCAAATAGGTTCTTGTCTCTGATATCAATTGATGCTGCAAGTCACTTTTAATCGCGGTCCGAGCCAAGGCTTCTGTCATAAATAAGGCCTGTCCTTCGTATAATGTGCCTTGTTTAAGCGTCCCTATGTGTTTTTTGGATCGATTTTCCAGTTCTTCTGCATCACACCAGATCTGCAGAAATTCCACAAGAAATCGGACCCTTCTCTCATCCCATTTCCTCCCAAGGCGCATCAAATACCATATATTAAAAAATCTTTCGGAAATCCTATATAAATAATTCTTGGTGACCGTTTTTTCTTTTTCGACGATTTGATCTTTCACCAGTTGTTTCAATTGGGCGGACACGGCTTTACTTTTGAGTTTGGTTTTTTTTGCTATTTCCCCGGCGCTAACGGCATCCCAGCTTAGGGCGATAAAATCAACGATCTCCTGTTTTTGTGCGGAAAGTTTATCCATTCTATGCTTATAAAGCGGTGTGACGGCATCAAGTATCTTTTCGAGATCCAGGAAGGCATTGCCGTTGGTATCATCCACAAAAATTTCAAAAAGAATGACGATGGTGCGAATAACCCCGCCTGTAATGCGCCGTAAGGCTTCCACCCGTCCCGGTTGATTGTTTACAATATCCCTGACCCGGTCTCTTTTATAATGTTCACCCAGTTTTAAGAGCAATGTGTTTGTTTCAGTGGTTGTGAGGCTTTTAAGCTGGGGCATTTTAAAAAATTGATAAAAGGGCTTTCCATAGTCATAATGAAATTCCAGCATGACCGAAGATGCGCCGATGATGCGAAATTCCGCTGATTCAACAAAAACTTCCCTCAATCGGTGGTGTTCTTTCTTTGAGAATTTACTCAACATCTCATCGATGTTATCGATAAATACAACCAACTTTTTGCTGCTGTTTTTTAGAGTTGACTCAAGCAGCTGAAAACAGCGCCATTCATAATCATCATCATTTTCAAACTCCTGCATTTCCTCATAAAGCCCTTTGATCTCACCGGATTCCTCCAGATATTCAGCGATTGTCTCCCACAGTTTGAACAACCGGCTGATGTTGTATTGTTCTTCATTAAAGATTATCGGTATCAGGCGGCGCCTTAGCGCTTTATCTTTGTCCATTTCATAAGCAATCCGGAGCAGGAGCGTGGTTTTTCCCTGTCCGCGGATGCCTTGAATGATGTAATGCTGTTCAGGATACGTCATTTCGGAATTTTTTATTTCTTCAAATATTTCCTGGAAAATCTTTGTCCTCACAACAAAATTCTCGATAAGCTCGCCTACCGTTTGATTTGCAGGATTGTAGATTTTTGGAAAATCAATTCGCGACATTTTGCCTCCACCATATCCTTAATATGGGCGTGTTAAAACGATATATTTGATTGTCATCATTATTGTTGACGTACCCATCGTAGACCAGGGAACCTAAAAGGTCTTTGTATGTATCTTCTAATTGATATTTTACGGCCAGATCGAAAATTTCATTCGAAGTAATCGTATCATTTTCTGAAGCGATGTTAAGCAGCTCTTTGGCAAGATTATAATCCTTACCCTTGAAAGAGGCGCGGAGCCTTGTGTGCCAATGCTCGAAATGATGTCTTTGTGTGAGCATCTCGCCAAAGGCGCGGCCAATAACATCCTCGGTAATTCTATCGTGATTTTCATCCCTTTGAAGGTCCTTTAACTCTCCGATTACCAATTGAATGTAAAAAGGAATCAACCATTCTATTCTTTTGAGAATCAAATCAATCATTGATCTCGAAAGATCAAAGGAAACGTTTTCTGAAAGGAGCCCAATCAGTTTTCTTGCTTCCTCACTATTAAGCGGAGGTATTTTCAGCCTTGATAGATCATTTATCGTCTTTATCGAATTTAGTTTGCCGGCAATATTCTCCAGCCCTATTGAACCTGTATATACAAATTGTATCTGGTTGCCTAATTCGGGATCATGCCTTAGCTCACGGTTGCTCTGCAAAAAATGTATGCCCGCGCTTTCTCCCTCATCTTTAATGATATTTTCAAGCGTTTCCGGAAATTCATCGAGCATGACAATCAATTTTTTATCACCTGATGAAATTGATCTCATAATTCTTAGGAGCATTTCCATATAATTATGTTCTTCACGAACGCCAAATTCCACACCCTCCGGCCCGACTTTTTTAATCGCTGGTTTATGTATTTCTAAGAAAGTCAGCAATTTCCGTGAGTTCTTCACAAATTCAGTTTTTAATACCCGATTCACAATCTTTCTGAAGAATTCATTTTCATTGTTGATGGATTCGGTATCGAGATAAAGAAAAGAGAAATTATCTTTCGGATTATCAAAAAGGTAATACATCAATGAAGTTTTCCCCACCCTTCTGGGTGCGGCAATCAGGATGTGATTTCCGGACTCGATATAATCCCAGGCCTTTTCAATTAATCCTTCTCTAACAAAGAATTCTTTCCCTCTAACGGGATTACCTGTTTGTATTTTCATCCCCTCTCCTTTTGACAAATTGTTTGTTGTCAAATGATTTGACAATGTAATAATTGTCAATCGAAATGTCAAGTCTTTTTAAAATTGATATATTAAATCGCAGAATCCTCGCAGTGGTTCTCTTATGAGCCCAGATTAACTGGCTGGAATTAATGCGACAGGATGATATCCTGACCAATCCACAATTGTTGAAGTATTAATATTGATGGTTTCGCGATACCGGAACGTTCGGCAGAAAATGCAGAAATAAAACATGCTTGTCGGTGTACATTTCACCAGATTCAAAGATACAAATCGAAAATATCAGGCCCGTTGATGGACAGAATCAATATTCATGTTGAAGTCACGGCTGTGCCATATAAGGACTTAATGGGTGATTCACAAGTCGAATCTTCCGCACAGACCATTGCCCAAAGTGTTTTTGTAAATGTGTATGAGGTTCTGGAAAAAGGCCGAAATGGACTGATAAAAAAAGAGTGCAAAAGACCTCTTTGATTTGTGAGAGCAAACTAGGAAGGATTAAAAATCGTGGCTAATCACGAATAGTTGGTAATGATATCCTACCGGGCCAATCGTCCCCGAAAAGTTCATCACAATCATTAAAATTCAATTGATCTCAGGTGCGAAGTCCCCAGCCAAGCGTTTTGAACTTTTCCTGGTCGGTTTTCCCTTCTAACCATATGGTCCAGGCCCGCCCGCCATCGGCATCTCCCCAGGCGAATCGGGCGGGCAAGTGTATGATCCATGTTATAATGTTTAGCAATGTAACCCGTGTCCCGGCCTTGAGAGCGCAAATTATCGATTTTACCAAATATGGTATTTTCGATAATTTGAGAAATCCTGTTTTGTCGTACTCCGATGTGAGGAAAGGCCCTAAAGGGCGCATTCTTGATCAAAAAGCTTCAGATTATTCTCCAGCACCGGGCCGCTTAGCAAGTCCTCTATGGCATGACGATAATGTTCGGTTCGAATTCCGGGAATCAGACGCAGTTTATCGATGTGGGCCATCACCACGATATTCTGCATGCGCGCGTCTTTTAGATCCGCTTTGAATATCTTAAATTCTTTAATGTTTCGCTTTTGGCACTCCTCACTGATAGTTTCTTCGCTGACTTCAGCGGTACGATTGAGTCGCACTTCCAGTGGTTGCCAGACGGTATTGTAATAAACCAGCGTGCCGCCATCGCGTAGCGCGGTGTTTAAACCCCTTAAAGCTTCATGGCGTTCGAGGGCGATAACCATATCCGCTTTATGCGCCGGTATTAGAGGTGAGAACAAATTTTCACCTATTTTTAGGCGTGAGATGACAATTCCGCCGCGCTGGGCCAGGCCGTGGGTGTCGACCCCTTTGGCGCTAAGCCCCGCATGGTCAGCCGCCCTTATGAGGACTTCACTGAGAAGGCCTATCCCCTGTCCTCCAACGCCAATCATAAAAATGCTGTATGAATCCATATTATGACCTCATGTTGCCTGTCTGCTGATACAATTCGACAATTTCAATCCTTCGACGTTCGCAGGTTCAGAGTTCACAGTTACCTCAATCCTTCGGGGTCCATCCTGTTTTTATCCAGCATAGCGCTTATGGTTGCGCCTTACGGCTTGAGAAAATGCACCTCGTGCCCAAAATTCCATGATTCCATTCTTTTAGCGTTACGCTACCGGTTTTGGCATATCAATGGCTTTGGATGGACATGTTTGAATACAAGAGCCGTCGCCGATGCAAAGATCTTTGTTAATGGTAATGCGGCCATCAATCTGTTTGGTGAAGGTCGGACACCCGAATCTTTCGACACAATCGTAAATGCGCCGGCACTTTTCCTGGTTAATATCGACTTGCCGTAATGCATAGCTCGATTTTTTGCGTTGTTCGCGGGTGAACTTGAGCATACAGGGATGCCGGGCGATGACAACACTGAACCGATCCACTTCCAGCGCCTGTCTCAACAAGTCTGCCAATTGCGCTTGCTGATAGGTATCGGTCTCAAAAATGTGTTTGACACCGAGTCCTTCCAGCACCCGGCGAACCGGTATTTTTTGGGTAACATCGTTAAAGTTTTTACCGGAGGCGGCATGGTCCTGATGCCCGGTCATTGCCGTGGTGCCGTTTTCCATCAGAATTAGGGTGATTTTGTGTTTGTTGAAAATGGCGTTGATGATCCCCGCTAAACCCGCATGAAAAAAGGTCGAATCCCCTAAAAAAACGACCACCTTTCTGGAATCGTTAAAAAGGGATAGCCCCGAACCCATGCCGGTTGAAGCCCCCATGCACATGAGCAGTTCTCCCATTTCATAAGGCGCAAGATAGCCAAGGGTATGGCATCCGATGTCGGCCACGGTAATATCAGTTTCTTTCAGGGCCTGTTTGATAGCATAAAAAGCGCTTCGATGACCGCAACCGGGACACATCTGGGGAGGCCGGGCAGGTGTATAAAGAACCTTGTCGGATATTTCCTGCTTTTGGGGTAGAAGGTCGGGCCACGTTTTTCTTAAGGCCGCATAGACTTTATCCGGTGAGTATTCCCCGACCCAATCCTCATCATCCATTTTGCCATATATTCGGGTAGTGAGTTTTTGGTCATAAGCCATCGATTTGATATCTTTTTCCATTTCATCATCGAGTTCTTCCAGGATTTTGATTTCTTCATGGGCGCTGAGAAAATCCGTGATCAACTCTTTGGGCAACGGATAAGCCAAAGCCAGTTTTAGAATATCCGGCTTAACCGGGGTCTCCTCCAGTACGTCCATCAGCGAAAGAAAGGGCAGTCCCACGGTAATGACAGCGCGTTTTTTATTGTGGTTGTCAATTATCTTATTGAGGGGTGTGGTATTTGCGTAGGCCTCGACTTCCCCCCTTCTTTTAAGGGCACGCCGTTTCATGGGCAGCACCTCCGCTGCAATAGGGATGTAGGGTCCGTTGCGGCGATCAAACCGGGGTGTGGGATCGAGTGTCTTGGGAGTCCATCGGCCAAAAGAAACTTTTTCCTTGGCATGACATACGTGAGTAGTGAGACGAACAATCACGGGCATGTGTTTTTGGCGCGAAAGCTGAGCCGCTTCAAGATAAAAAGCGTAAGCCTCCTGGGCGGAGGCAGGTTCAAAGACCGGCGTATAGCTTAAGTAAGCGAAGTGCAAATTGTCTTGTTCGTTTTGCGAAGAATTGGCACCCGGATCATCCCCGAGGATTATGATCATACCGCCGATGATATTCATATGGTTCAGTTGGACAAAGGTGTCTGCAGCAACATTAAGGCCCACGCTTTTAAAAAAGACCGTCGCCAGATGACCGTTAACAGCTGCGCCATAGGCCACTTCAGTGGCCACCTTCTCGTTGGTGGAAAACTCAAAATAGAAGGGTCTTTTTTCTTTGGGGATGCTGTTAATTGCGGTGGCGATTTCAGGCGTCGGCGATCCTGGGTAGGATGAAACCACACGCGTGCCGGCCTCGATCATGGCCCGCACCAAAGCCGTATTGCCGATCACAATTTCTGAAAACGGGTCCTGTTGTAGCAAGACATCACCGAGTTTTTTCATGATGGGGCTCCCTTGTCGTGTTTGGCTATTTTAGTAAAAACAAGTTAACACAACGCGAAGGGTGATGTAAAGAAAATGATCTAATAACATATGATTACAATTGGTTACAAAGAAGTCACGGAATTACATATAATAAAAAGGAATGTGGATTTCAGTGTTTATTGACGGGCAATATTTTCTGCGATTTCACCCAACTGTTTTTGAGCGTCTTTAAAGGCGGCGTGGGCTTTTTCTAATGTAATCTTTTCGAAATGAATCGTATCGCCGGGGGTCGCCTGAGCGACCTTGGGGAGGTCGCTGGAGATAACCGTGGCAATTTTATTATACCCGCCTACGGTCTGTTCGACCAGCAGGATAATCGGTTGCTGGTCGGCCGGGATCTGAATCCCGCCCGGCATGGTTGGTTCGGAAATGATGCTTTTGGGCATATCTTCACGAACGGAGATTGACGGTCCCTGGAGGCGGTATCCCATGCGATCGGCTTTGGCGGTGACCATAAAGGCGGACTCAAATAAAACGTCCAAGCCTTTCCGGAAAAAATTGTCTTGCGGCCCCGGTATGGCACAAAGCGTGATTTCAGTAGGATAATGCGGGGTGTATTTCTGCGGGAGCTGTTTTGGGGATTTCAGCAGTCGGGCAGGATTGGATTCAATCAAATCTCCGGCTTGCAGGGGGCGGCCCTTAAAGCCTCCGATTTTGCCACCGACATAGGTGCAGCGACTCCCCATCACCACCGGGACATCGATACCACCGGATACAGCAAGATAAGCCCGGCACCCTGTTTTAATTTGATGGATTTCGAGTATATCGTCTTGTTTAACGCGCAAAGATTGCCAGCCGGTCACAGGGGCTTCATTGAGGGTCATGGACATTTCGGCCCCGGTCACGGCAATATCGGCTTTGGCTAAAAATTTTAGACGTGGGCCCATAACGGTAATTTCCAGCATAGCGCAATTGTCTGGATTCCCGACCATAAGATTGGCCAGGCGAAAAGCGTATGAGTCCAGAGCACCGCAGATGGGTAGGCCCATTTTTTGAAAACCATAGCGGCCCAGATCCTGCACCGTGGTAAACGCGCCGGGCGTGATGACTTCAAAAAGTGTCATTCGCCCCCCCTTTTGTCCAGTTCCATATATTCTTGCGCTGAAATGGGTTTGAATTTGAGATAATCCCCGGCTTTATAAAGAAGCGGATTGGATTTTTCCGGTGCAAACAGGCGCAGGGGGGTACGGCCGATCAGTCTCCAGCCGCCGGGGCTCGCCACGGGGTAGATTCCGGTCTGGTTGTTGGCAACCCCCACCGAACCCGCGGGTACAAGAATACGGGGCGTTTTGAGCCGAGGGGTGTGTAATTTTTCGGGGAGTCCCCCCAAAAAGGGAAAACCGGGCGAAAATCCGAGCGTGTAAATAAGATATTTCTGCCGGGCATGCAGCTCGATAACTTCTTCGGTTGTCAAATGGTGATTTTGGGCCACAAAATCGATATCCGGACCGTATTCCCCGCCATAGCAAACCGGTATTTCAACTGTATGCGGCGATGGTATCGTAATTTGGGATAGCTTGTCTTCCATCGCCGCTAGTGAAGTTTGAATTTCGGGCGGGGTTGTTCGGACAGGATCATAAATGATGAGAAGCGAG
Organism: uncultured Desulfobacteraceae bacterium; assembly: GCA_964530095.1. Taxonomy (GTDB): domain Bacteria; phylum Desulfobacterota; class Desulfobacteria; order Desulfobacterales; family CAZHA01; genus CAZHAH01. The sequence continues at coordinate 10,793 of CAZHAH010000009.1, forward strand.
TGATAAGTAGGCGCAATTTCCATCACACCTTGAATCGGATCAATTTCCAGCAAGGCCGCCATGGAGCGGACTTTATTGTTTACCACCGGATCGATGACATCTCCATACTCGACCAAAAGGCCGCGATCTCCGGCAATGCGAAGTTGGGCTTGGGGGAAAAGTCCAATCGTCATGAGCCCGCATCTCCTTTCAGGAGGCCGTCATCGGCGCCAGTGAAACACCATGGGCTTCCAAAGTTTGGCGAATGGTTTTTACCAAATCCACGGCCGTCGGCGTATCACCATGAACGCACAAGGTTTCGGCTTCTAAAGGAATGACGGTGCCGTCGACGGCAATCACGGTGCCTTCGGTGGCCATCCGCAGGGCACGCTCCGAAACCGCCTGGGGGTCCTTGATGACTGCGCCGGAAAGTTTGCGTGAAACCAGATTTCCCTCAGGCGTATAGGCGCGATCGGCAAAGGCCTCATAGACAACCTTCAAACCCAACTCTTGGCCGATACGCTGCATCAGCTTGCCCTTGGCGCCGGCCAGGGCCACATACATCAGGTCGGCATCGACACTGACGATGGCTTCCGCCACGGCACGGGCCACATCTTCGTTTTCAACTGCCGTCAAATACAGAGCGCCATGCGGTTTTACATGTCGCAAACGGGTGTTGTTGGCCTTGCAAACAGCCTTCAAGGCACCGATCTGATAGATAAGGTAACTGCGGATTTCATCCATCGTACAGTCCATGTTGCGGCGACCGAATCCCAAAAGGTCGGGGTAGCCGGGATGGGCGCCTGCGCCTACGCCGTGGTTGACCGCCAACTTGACTGTGGTATCCATCACCATCGGATCTCCGGCATGCCACCCGCAGGCGATGTTGGCCGAGGTGATATGCTGAATAACGGCTTCATCCATACCGATTCGGTAGGCCCCGAAGCTTTCACCCATGTCAGAGTTCAAATCGATCGTTTTCAAAAAAGACCTCCTTTCGGGATCTGGTTCTTCTTCCTTTTACCTCCTATAGATGATGCCGTTCACTATTTAGCAATCATTATTTGGGGGAGGTACAGGGCAATTTGCGGAAACAGAGTCAATATGGCCGTGGTCAAAAGCATCAGAAAAAAGAAAGGTAAAGCATATTTGGCGATCTGCAGAATCGGCTCCCCGGTCAATCCCTGGATAACAAACAAGTTGAATCCAACCGGTGGGGTAATTTGGCTGACTTCGACCATGAGTATCAGATAAATGCCGAACCAGATCGGATCAAATCCGGCCAAAGTGACCATTGGCAAGGCGATAGGCAGGGTCATCACCACGATGGAGAAACCATCCAGAAGGCAGCCCAGTATGATATAGAAGACACCCAGAAGCAACATCAGCATGTAAGGCGAAAGATCCAACTGCGTGATCGCCTGGGTGATGGCCGCAGGAATTCCCAAAAACCCCATGACGCGCGAGAGGAAGCCGGCCCCCACGACGATCATCATGATCATGGCGTTGGTTTTAACTGCGCCGATCAGACATTCAAACAGTATTTTTAAGTTCATCTGCCGGTTGATAAACGCAAAGGCGGTCGCCCCAAATACACCCAGCGCGGCGGCTTCCGTCGGGGTGGCGATTCCGGCGTAAATGCTCCCCAGGACCATGAGAATCAGAATCAACGTCGGGAGCAGGTCTTTGAGTGCCAGCACGCGTTCGCCCCAGCTGTAACTGTCCTGGGTTTTGGGGGCGATCTCCGGGTTACGGATCCCGCGATAGATGATGTAGCTTGAGTAGATCCCGGAAAGGAGCAGTCCCGGCAGGATCCCGGCCATGAACATCTTGCCGATCGAGACCTCGGCCAGGATCGCATAGACAATCATGATTAAGGAAGGCGGAATAAGAAATCCCAAAGTGCCCGCCCCGGCCAGTGATCCCATGGCCAGACGCCGGTCGTAACCCAACTTGTCAAATTCGGCCAGCGTGATTCGGCCGACCGTGGCCGTGGTGGCGGCACTGGAGCCGGAAACAGCGGCAAACAGGGTGCAGGAAATGATATTCATCAGTAGAAGACCGCCGGGAAGACGGTGAAGCCAGGGAACCAGCGATTTGAACAGCTTTTCAGAGATTCCGGACCGATAGAGAATTTCGCCCATGAGGATAAAGAGCGGCAGGGCAACGTATTCCCATTTTTCAACCGTGGACCACAGCGAAGAGGCCATGTTGTTTCCGGCCGGGAGCGTGCCGAAAAAAATCATGCCGATAAAGCCGACGATATAAAGCGAGAAGCCAACCCAGATTCCGGCACTCAAGGCGAGAAACAGTACTCCGAAAACGACCACAGCCATGGTTGCCATGCTTGCATCCACTAGACGACTTCCTCTCCGCTTTTTATGGCCTGATAGGTTTTGATCGTGGTTGCCACAAACTGGATTGTAAAACAGGCCGCGCCGATCAGCATCACGGTTTGGGGGATCCATAAAGGCGTATTGGTCAGGGTGCCCGAAGTGGAGTTGTAGCGCACGGCAGCTGCGACCATTTTATAAAGGTACCACCAGAGATATCCCATAAAAACAGTGGTGATGCCGGTGGCTATAAAGGTGATGATGCGGGAGAGTTTTTCGGGCAGGAATCCCAGCACCAGGGTGATTCGGATATGCCCCTTTTCTTTAAGACAATATCCGGCACCCAAAAAAATGATCGCCGCCAACCCGTAAGCGCTATACTCATCCGTGATAAGGGTGGTTTTATCGAGAACATTCCAAAGAAAGATTTCGACCAGGATCAGAAGGGTCAATAGCCCCAACATGACGGCTGAAACAGCGGCCATCCAATCGCTTAACCGGTCGATCCATCTGGTAAATATGTTCATTGACCACAACCCCAAAATGAGGTGAAGCTCCCCACCCTAAGGGCGGGGTTAAGGAAAGCAAACCGGTCAAAGAGCGAGATCACAGTTGATGCAGCCATTCTCGCCCTTTGACTCTCAAGCGTTAGGGAAACGATAAAAAATGCTTACGGTTAGCGCCCCGTGATGCGAGCATATTCATCCAGGAGCTTCTGGGCATCGGCGCCGGCCTTGCCCGCCCATTTGCCACGAAGCTTTTGGCCGATTGCATTCAACTCAGCCCGGAAGTCTTTGTTTACCGTGCTGACGGTCATGCCTTTATTCTTCAATGTGGCGCGGCTTTTGCTGTCCATGTCGCCGGCCAGATTCCACATTTCATCTTCGAGTTCGGCAGCGATCTCCAGAACCTTGGATCTGATATCGGCGGGGAGCTTGTTCCAGGCATCGAGGTTCACATTGATCATATTGACCGGACCGACAATATTGATGGGGGTGAAATATTTGAGCACTTCCCAGGCTTTGGCATCCACGCCGGAAACGGAAGATGTATACATAGAGTCCAGGAGCCCGGCTTTCATGGCGGGGTATACTTCGCTGAAAGCCATTTTGCGCGCTGCAATACCGGTTTCCTTTCCGAAGTTAAGCCCCAGGCCGTCATAAACCCGCATTTTTAGTCCCTTTAAATCCGCGGCGGAGTTGATGGGTCGCTGGGTGTAGATTCCCGAAAAGGGCCATACCCCGGTGTAAAGGGTCATCTGGTTGAATTTTTTCAACACCTTGGCATAAGTCGATTTGGCAAGCCAATAGAGAAGCCGCTGTTCAAAAGCGTTGGTCGAGATAAAGGGTTGGGCCGTCAGTGCCATGATCGGGGCGTCTCCCTCAACCATACCGGTTGGAACTTCGGCGATGGCAAGCTGTCCTTCAGCTACGGCGCGCAACAATTCCGGTCCTTTAAATCCCAGAGCGGAGCCGGGATGCAGAACAATTTTGAGCTCTCCATTGGTTGCTGCCTCGACCCGGTCAGCAAAGCGCTGGGCGCCCTTTGAATGAAAATTGCCGGCGGGATAATTCAGGTGCATGTCCCATTTGGTTTTGGCCCAGGCACTGGATAACGATATCACGGTAAATATTAAACAGATGGTGATGATAAGCGCCTTTTTCATTTTTTTAGCCTCCTTTTGCTGTGAATGATTAATGACACAAAGTGTCAGCTTCCATAGCCCATAAAATATTCATGGATGGGCAATATATAGAAACTCACAAATTCCCGAACAATTACGAGAACAACCTGCTTCCACTTATATTAGAAAAAGCGTAAACGTCAAGATATCTTACAGAAAAACAGAGTCCATTGCCAAATCTGTCCGTATTTTATAGGAATAACGCCCAGTTCTCTAAGGTGTTGGCGGAAAATGAGCTTGACAGAGGTAAGCCATCTGTTTAGGTATTGCTTGGCTCCAAACGAGCTGATCAAATGTATGACCCGATAAAGCGAAAGGAGCAAACAGATGTCATCCGAGATATACAAGGTCACATCTCCTTTGATGGGAACTTTCTACAGGGCTTCGGCGCCGGGCGCAAAGCCGTTGGTGGAAGTCGGGCAGCGGGTGAATCCTTCCGATGTGGTGGGCATCATTGAATCCATGAAAATATTTACCGAACTAAGGACGGAAAAAGGGGGAATCGTAAAAAAGATCCTCCTGGAAGATGAAGATCCGGTTATGAAGAATCAAGAATTGATGGAAATCGAAATCGATTAGAAGCCATTCCAAAGCCGGCAGACAAAAACTTCAAGGACCAAAACAGATGCAAATAAAAAAAATATTAATCGCCAATCGGGGAGAAATCGCCATACGGATCATACGCACCTGCCAAAAGATGGGCATCAGGACGGTGGCGGTTTTTTCGGATGCCGACGAAAACTCCCTGCATGTCAAAGATGCAGATGAAGCGATCAATATCGGCCCGCCCATCAGCCGCAAGAGCTACCTGAATATCGAAAATATCATGCGCGCTACCACGCAGACCGAGGTCGATGCGGTTCATCCGGGATATGGTTTTCTATCTGAAAACGAAACCTTTGCCAAGGCCTGCGCCGATCGACAGATCACATTTATCGGTCCCCGGGCGGAATGTATTGCCAAGGCCGGCAACAAGTCGGCGGCCCGAAAGACGTTGAGCCGGATGGGCATTCCCATAATCCCCGGAAGCGAAGGCGTTATCGGATCGCCCGAGGAGGCTTTGACAGTGGCCGAAACGGTGGGGTATCCGGTAATCCTGAAAGCCTCCGGCGGCGGCGGCGGCCGGGGCATGCGTATCGCGCATAACCGCACGGAACTGTCAGAAGAGTTGAATATCGCTTCCGGGGAGGCCTCGGCCGCCTTTGGAAACCCGGATATCTATCTTGAAAAATATATTCAAAAGCCGCGTCACATCGAGATCCAGATCTTGGGGGATCATGATGGAAATTATATCCACCTCAATGAACGCGAATGCAGCATCCAGATGCGCTATCAGAAATTGATCGAAGAATCGCCATCTCCCTTTGTGGATGAGGCCCTGCGCAGAAAGCTGGGTGAGACAGCGATTACAGTGGCCCGTTCCATCGATTACACCAACGCTGGTACCATGGAGTTTCTGGTGGACAAGGACAAAAACTTTTACTTCATGGAGGTCAATGCCCGCATTCAGGTAGAGCATCCCGTCACCGAACTGGTCAGCGGCATGGATATCGTTGAGCAGCAAATTCGTATTGCCTGCGGAGAAAGACTGACGTTGAAACAGGCCGATGTCAACCTGAACGGATGGTCGATGGAATGCCGGATCAACGCCGCCGATCCGGCCGACAACTTCATGCCTTCACCTGGTGAAATTACCGACCTTACCCTACCCGATGGACCGGGAGTAAGGGTCGATACGCACATTTTCACGCATTATGAGGTATCACCTTTTTATGATTCCCTGATTGGTAAATTAATCGTGTGGGGGGAGGACAGGCAAGCAGCGATAAAGAGAATGCAAAAAGCCCTCTCCGAATTTCAAATAAGCGGGATCAAGGTAACGATTCCGTTCCATCAGCAGGTCTTCCAACACCCGGATTTTATCCGTGGTGATTTCGACACCCATTTTATCAGCCGGCTCACCGGTAAAAAAAGCTAAGCCTGCAAAAAAGCGATCGCCTCAACCATTCTTGCGACCAGATATTCGTGATATTTGCGGCCTCCATCGGGTGAGGCCTTGCTCGGCTCTCCGGAGGTTCCGCCTGCAGCAGCAGCCAGTTTTTCCATCTCAGCAGGGCTGCTGGGGACATAGCACAACGTGTCGCCGGGGTATTTGGGATCGACATGATAAAGGGGATGGTTCTGATGGGGATTGTCTTTGGCCCGGTCCATTTTTACCAGATCGGGATAGCAGTGCCACATATGCGAACCTTCGATCTCTTCGGCATGTCCGACTTCGCCCCAACCCAAATCGGTCGTGAACGCTTTGGACATATAGGCCGGATCAAAAATTACCGCTTTAACCCCCAGTTCTCTTTTGGCCCTTTCGCCTGCGATCTGCAGCCATGTCACGTTCACAATCCGGTGGCCGTTGAGTAAAACAAATTTATTAAAGCCGTGGTGATGCAGCGATTTTAAAACATCAAAAACGAGTTCCATCAATATTTCCGGCCGAATGGTGATGGTACCGGGAAGCACCATGTGATGCGGACTCCAACCGAACCAAAGGGGCGGGGCTACCAGCACATTGGCTTCGCGAGCCGCCGCTTCGGCCAGGGCGATGGCTACCATTGTGTCGGTGCCGACAGGCAAATGGGGGCCATGCTGCTCAGTGCTTCCCACCGGCAAAATAATGGTGCCGCCGCATGTCTCGACTTTATCCTGCACCTCTGCCCAGGTTAAGTTCTGTAGCCAAACATGTTCTGACATTGGATATACCTCCCCATAACGGTCTTATTTAGTGTCTTATATCTGATTTTTTGCGTTTCTATTTCAAAAGACAATAACGCATAGCATGAAATCCCAATAATCAAAAACCAAATAGCAAACAAATCACAATGTCCAAAATTCCAAATTCCAAACAATGTCGCAATTGAGTGGTTTTGGCCATTGAGTATTGGAATTTACATGGAATTTGGTGCTTGTAATTTGTTATTTCCGGTTTGTCCGGGTTAGGGTTAGGTTGCCGACGGGACCGTAATAAGGCGGTAAGCATGGCCTTCTTTTTCAAGAGATGGGTTCGGTGCATCTTTCTTAAGGGTGAGGGTGATCGTGTTGAGCAGCGGGTGATACTGAAACGCATCGGCTTTCCAGGTCTCTTTATCAACGAATACTTCGACCGCCCCCTCGGAGTCGTTAATAATCGCAAGCAGCGAAACCGCTCCGGGATCGATCCCCAGATATTTCTTGAGGCGATCCGGAGAGCCAAAGCTTAATTTGGTTGATTCAAGGGCCTCTGCCATCCGCTTCAAATCGACACGTTTTTCAGCCGGTACGGATACCAAAAAATGCCGTTGCCCTTTCTTATCTCTTAAAAAGAGGTTTTTGGTCTTTACTCCGGGCAAATCGGATGCTAATCGCTTGACGTCATTTACCGTATAAACGGGAGGATGGTCAAAGCGTTCGAATTCGATCTCGTTATCATTCAGAAACTGATAAATGTCGGTCATGGCATAAATCCTTTCCGTAATTTTCTTAGCAAAGCCAACAATGATGAACTCGTAAGTCGCGAATTCAAATAAAGATGGCTAAGTAAAAAGGTTCATATATAAGGCGTAATGTTTTTTCAGGAACGAGGCCATACATGTAGTATGTCGAGTGTATGGAAAAATATTACAACGCAGTAGATGGGACTTTTTACGACGCCATCAACAATCGACTTGCTGAAACCGGTGGGTATCTATAGGATTAATGACAATCAGTGTCAAGGTGAAGGGAGGTTGTGTGAGATCAAAGTACTTCTACGGCTACAATATCGTTGCAGCCGGTTTTATTATCCAGGCGGTGTGCATCGGAGCGTTGTTCACCTACGGGGTCTTTTTCGGAGTATTTCTAACCGAGTTCGGCTGGTCGCGAACGACAATATCGGGGGCCTCGTCATTGGCCTTCTTGATGATGGGGGCCACCGGGATTCTGGCCGGCAGACTGAACGACAAAATTGGCCCGCGGATCCTTATTGTCGTGTCCGGCATTTCGCTTGGACTTGGGTACATGCTCATGTCGCGGATGCAGGCACCGTGGCAACTCTACCTGCTGTACGGGGCGCTGGTGAGTGTTGGATTCAGCACGCATGACGTCATAACGCTGTCGACAATAGCGCGCTGGTTCGAGAAGCATCGGGGCATGATGTCCGGCATTGCCAAGGTCGGCACGGGTGCCGGCCAGCTCGTGGGGCCGCTGGTTGCCACGGCCCTGATAGCGGCTTACGGCTGGCGCAACGCCTATCTCATCATGGGTGCGGTTATCCTGATTGTCATCGTGGCAACCGCACAGATTCTGCGACGTGATCCGCAGGGGATGGGTCTGCAGCTCGATGGTGTCAGTGGCGGATCCGGCCATGCCCGGGCCGGATCATTCCAAACGGACGTCCCCTTGAGGGTTGCTCTACGGACAAAGCAATTATGGATTATTTGCATGGCGGAGTTCACCATCTTTTTCTGCCTGTTGACAATTATCGTGCATATCGTGCCGCATGCCATCGATCAGGGCCTTTCGCCGGCGAAAGCAGCAGGCGTCCTTTCGACGATTGGAGGTGTGAGCATGCTGGGTCGGATTGTGATGGGCACGGCCAATGACAGGATCGGCGGGAAACATTCGATGATGATGTGCTTCATCGTGTTGTTCTGTAGCCTTCTTTGGTTGCAAGTCGCCAAAGAGGCGTGGATGCTGTTTCTTTTCGCCGCCATCTACGGATTTACACACGGCGGCTTCTTCACCGTCGTGTCGCCCATGGTGGCTGAGTTTTTCGGCATCGGATCGCACGGCGCGCTGTTCGGTATCGTACTCTTCAGCGGCACGATTGGCGGGTCCATCGGTCCCCTTCTGGCCGGTCGCACATTCGACATCACCGGAAGCTACCAGATCGTCTTTCTCGTGCTTGCCGGAGCTGCTTTGATCGGTTTGGTGCTGATCACGCTGCTGCGACCGTTTGGAAACAAAGCATAATGGGAAGTATTGCAGACATCCGCACACATCGGTGCATTATCTTAAATCGGGAGGAGAAATCATGATTATAGGCATTTTAAAGGAAATTAAAGCGGAAGAAAACCGGGTTGCCATGAGTCCCGGAGGCGTGGAGGTCCTGATTCAAAATGGCCATACGGTCCTGGTTGAAAAAAATGCCGGGCAAAGGAGCGGTTGGACCGACGATGCCTATACCGTCGCCGGTGCGCAAATTGTGGACATTCCCCAGAAAATATTTGGGCAGTCTGAAATGATCGTGCGTGTTAAAGAACCGCAACCATCGGAGTTTGACCTCATACAAGAAGGCCAGATCCTTTTTAATTTTTTTCATCTGGCGGCATCAGAAAAATTGACCAAGGCATTAATTCAAAGCGGTGCCATCTGTATCGCTTACGAAACGATTCAGAAGGCCGATGGTTCCCTGCCCTTGCTTATCCCCATGAGTGAAGTGGCGGGACCCATGGCAATTCATGAAGGTGCCAAATATCTTGAAATGGCCCAAGGAGGCTTTGGCGTCCTGTTGGGAGGGGTACCCGGGGTCGATCCCGGGACGGTGGTGATTATCGGCGGCGGAATGGTCGGAATCAACGCCGCCAAAATGGCATGCGGGGTGGGTGCCAAAGTATATGTGTTCGAGATAGATCTGGAACGCATGCGTTATTTGAGCGATGTCATGCCAAGTAATTGCTTCCTGCACATGTCGAGTCCCAAGGCCATTCGAGAGCTCTTGCCCACTGCGGATTTGGTCGTCGGGGCGGTACTGATTCCAGGCAGCAAAACTCCTCAAGTGGTCACACATGAAATGGTCACAACAATGAAAGCCGGATCGGTATTGGTGGATGTTTCCATTGATCAAGGCGGATGCTTTGAAACCTCAAAAGAGACGACCCATTCGGATCCAACCTATATTCTCGACGGTATTGTACACTATGCGGTCAGCAACATGCCGGGAGCGGTCCCCAAAACATCATCCGTCGCCCTGACCAATGCTTCACGCCATTATGCGGTTGAAATCGCAAATAAAGGTTGGAAGCAGGCCATGAGGGAGAATCCGGAAATCAAACACGGCGCCAATGTGGTCAACGGCAAGGTAACCTATAAAGGCGTTGCGGATGCTCTAGGGCTTGAGCATAGGCCCATCGACAGCCTCTTATAGATACTTATTCTCAATCGCCTTGACCAGGTTGCTCAGGGCCGAGTGAAACGGGGTGGGGATCCCATTGACGGACCCATATTCAACGATTTTACCCCCCAAGAAAGCAATTTCCGTCGGGGCTTTCTTTGCGATATCATAGCACATGGAATCTTTGTGCGCGCCTACCTTTTCCAGATAGCCCATGGCCTGTATAAGGTAATCTTCACCGAAGTCGTAGCCCACCGCCTTTGCCACGGCAAGAGCCTCTTTAAAGCAGGCATCCGCGATTTCTCTGGTGGGTGGAAAATCGAGGGCTTCTTTGATGGTCCGGTCCGTGACGGCGCAAATTGAGGCCATGGTGCATTTCATAATCATTTTTTTCCAGACATAGCGTTTGATGTCATCGACGAATTCGGTTTCCAGATGACAATCGGTAAGCATGCGGGCGATTTCCAATCCAAAGTCACGATTCTTTTGATTTAATCCACCCAGATGGTTCGGTCGGTTGAAAAATGTGACTTCCACTTCACCCGGATTTTTCAATGAAGCCCCGAAATTGAGGGACATGCGTAAGGTCGCATCGGTTCCGAAATGATCCGCAACGAAATCCTCTGTCCCCAAGCCGTTTTGGGTGGAGACAATTATTGTACCCGGCTGATACACGCCTCTAAACTCTTCCAGAACCCGCTCTAGATGAAAGGTTTTGGTGGCAAGAAAAATAAGGGCAGGGTTGAACGCTTTGAGCTCTTCAATTCGGGTGACTACATTTTTGACGGATGTCCGGAAGTTGACGATCCCGGAAATCCGGATTCCCTTTTTCCTCAGGGCATTGCCGAAGTCCGGGTTCCGAACGACGAGAACTGTTTCAGGATATTTGCTGAGGATGGCGGCTGCCAGTACCGATCCTGTAGCCCCGATCCCGACAATGGCAATTTTAAGACCTTGCATTGCCTTTTCCTTTTAGCGTCTGACGTATTGAGACATGGATTCAATCACATTTAGTATCGGGTATTAGAGCATGACCGAACCTGAAAGTCAATTATGGGGCGATAGCTATTTTACGTAATGTTTTGAAATTTTAGTATTTTTAAATAGGGAGATTGGAGAAGGGCAACATATCGAAAATCTAAATTTGACTTTACAGGTCGCCGAAAATGAATCATACCTAATTGGACTAAAATAGAGAAAGGGAAAAAGAATATGTCAAAGTTTAAAATTACGAAAGTATGCGCCAGAGAAATCATCGACTGTCGCGGCTGGCCAACGGTGCAGGCCGACGTATGGGTGAATGAAGAATTTAAGGGCCGGGCCGATGTACCGGCGGGACGATCAACCGGCGCGCACGAGGCCCATGAACTTCGGGACGGTGATCAAAGCCGTTATCGAGGTCTTGGCGTATTAAAAGCGGTGGCCAATATTAATAACGAACTCCATCAGGCCCTGGTTGACATGGATGTTACCGAACAACGCAAAATTGATATGACCATGCAGGAACTGGATGGCACTCCCAACAAGAGCCGTCTGGGAGCCAACGCCATTTTGGGAGTTTCGCTGGCTGTGGCCCGGGCGGGCGCCAATGTGTGCGGGCTGCCCTTATTCCGTTATCTCAACCCCACCGCCCATGTGCTCCCGGTACCGTTGATGAATTTTCTTAACGGCGGCAAACTGACGGCTAACGATCTTGAAATTCAAGAATTTATCATCATGCCGGTGAAAGCCGGTTCGTACACGGAGGCCCTGCGAATCACCACGGAGATCAACGAAGTATTGCGCGATTTAATAATTGCGAAATATGGCATCTTGGCAACCAATACCGGGGATGAGGGCGGATTCGCCACCCCGATGCGCGGGATCTGGGAGCCGTTTGAATTTTTATCCAGGGCGGTTGAAAAAGCGGGTTATATGGAAGGGGAAGATATCCTATACGCAATGGATCTGGCTTCCAATTCATGGTTCGACAAAGAAAAAAACGTCTACGAACTGGACGAAAGAGCCTATGACTGCGATGCGTTGATCGAACTTTATCAAGCGGTGGCTGCTAAATATCCCATCGCGTCCATGGAGGATCCCCTGCATGAAGAAGATTTCGAGGGCTTTGCCAAATTAACCCGAGCGTTTGACGGGCAAATCGTCGGTGATGATCTTTTCGTCACCAATATTGAGCGGTTGAGAAAAGGGATTCAGATGGGTGCTGCCAATGCCATGCTCTTTAAGGTCAATCAAATAGGGACCCTGTCCGAGGCTTTGGATGCCGCGCAATTTGCCTACCGCAACAATTACGGCGTGCAGGTATCGGAAAGATCGGGCGAAACCGAAGATCCGATCATATCCGATCTGGTGGTGGCCTTAAACAGCGGCCAAATTAAAACGGGCATGACGGTGCGCGGTGAAAGAACATCCAAACACAACCGGCTTATCCAGATTGAAGAGGAACTCGGCGATACGGCGATCTATGCCGGAAAGAATTTTGCGCGACCCAGGTGATGGCAGCGTCAATGTATTGGCAAACAACTTGTTTGACCGCCGTCGATTAACGGGGGCAGGCAATGGCTTATGTTAAGAATGTGGATCGGCTTCTTTCGCACGGAAACGCCGACCTGCGCAGAGCCGCTTTGGACATCATTGAGTATGCATTAGCGGTAGCGGACCCGTATCGTGCTGTCAAAGATCATGTTTCGGTTGAGGGTGACGCCCTTTGGGTGGAAGATCTCCGATTTAGCCTCAACCCGGACATGCGCATTTTTCTTCTGGGGGCCGGAAAAGCCACCTTCCCGATTGCCAAAGCACTGGAAGATATTCTGGGGGACCGGATTACGGATGGGGTTATCGTCTGCAAATACGGTCAGCAGGGAAACCTGTCACGTACCAAACTGCATCTGGCCGGCCATCCGATACCCGACGAATCCGGTTGGGAAGCTTCACACAAGGCGCTTGCATTGGCCCGACAAACCAAGCCGGGAGACATCGTATTGGGTTGCGTGACGGGGGGAAGCTCGGCCCTTTTGCCGCTTCCGGTTCCGGGGGTATCTTTAGATGATAAGAAACAGGCAAATAGAATTCTTCTGACCTGCGGCGCTAATATTATTGAAATCAACTCGGTAAGAAAGCATCTCAGCCGGATAAAAGGCGGACGTTTGGCTGCGGCCATTCATCCCCAGGCCCATTTGATTAATTTAACGGTTTCGGATGTGATCGGAGATCCGTTGGACTATATCACCGATCCCACGGTGCCGGACACGTCCACATTCGGAGACGCAAGGGCGACCCTGACAAAATATGATCTTTGGGAGAAGGTTCCCGCCACCGTGGCCGAATTTCTAAAAACAGCCGGCCCTGAGCAGGAAACCCCTAAAAAAGCGGATCTGGCCGATCACAACCGTCATGACTTTGTGATTGTAAAGGGAGATGCAGCCTGTGAGGGGGCTGCCCAAAAGGCGAAAGCACTCGGATTCAATACGATGATATTATCAACAATGCTGGAGGGCGAAAGCAGCGAACTGGGGCGTACTTTTGCCGCCATTGCCGGTGAGATATTGCGAAACCAGAGACCCCTGACACCGCCGTGTGCCATGATCGGCGGCGGCGAGACAACCGTAAAAATCGATGGAAATGCCGGTGAAGGCGGTCCGAATCAGGAATTTGCGTGCCGTACGTCTTTGGAAATCGATGGGATCGGAAATGTCGTCGTTGTCGGTCTTGACACGGATGGCACGGATGGCCCCACAGATGTGGCCGGCGCCGTGGTGGATAACCTGACGGTTTCAAGAGCCCGGACGGAGGGAGTTGATGTGTTTGCCTGCCTGAAACAACACGATGTAACGCCTGCGTTTCAAAAATTGGGAGATACCATCGACACCGGTGCCACCGGGACAAATGTTAATGATCTAAAATTTATGATAGTTTCTAAAGGTCAGTAATCGCATTAAATTTTTTATTATAACCTTCTTCAAGATTCATCAGCAATTGCCCCTCACTTAAGCGAATATGGAGGTAGTTGAGGACTCTGCTATGTGCGAAATAGGTTTCCGTGGCCTTGATATACCGCTTTGTGAGGCCGTACAGATAGGGCTAAATCAGTTTCGGCTTTGCATGGTTGCAGTTCAATGACTTCCATCAGACAAGCTGAGATAGCAATGTGCGGGCGGGAACGTGGACCGGATAATCATATTTGAAACAATCGCTATTCTCAAATCCGGCATCGATGATCAGTTGAAATGCGTGTTTAGCACCGATTCGATCTTGGAAATAGGCTAAATTTTTATTTAAATGACGTGAACCTGATGATTTTGCTTCAAGCATGAACCAGGGTTGCCGATTCTTGGTAACCAGGAAATCTATTTCTCTTTTATCTTTTGTTCTCAAAAAATGAAGGCCATATTCATCAAACCCCAGATCTTGCCACCAAGCGACAGCTTTTAACAATTGGCAGGCGATAAAATTTTCATTTTTGGCGCCCACATCATCAACCAGTGACCAATCTGTAAGATATAATTTGGGCTCTTTTAAAAGACTTCTTGCGATATTTTGGGACCACGGTCGAATAGAGAAGCAATAATAAAGCGATTCCAGAATTGTTGTCCACCGTCTGACTGAATCCTGAGAAGCCCTGATCTTTCTGGATAGGGCCGCATAGTTCACCAGTTGACCTGCCTGCTGTCGTAATAGCTCAGCCAGCAACTCGACCTGAGCAATCTCATAAACCCTGGCTGAGTCTCTTAAATCTTCACGAAATAGCAGTTTTAGTCGTGTCCTTTTCCATCTGTTATAAAACCGAGGGTTACGTTTGAGGTAGGGTTCAGGAAAGCCTCCATATCTTAAGAGTGCTGCGAAATCATCGTCATCAATGGGTCGGGGTGGAGATAGTTCATCTTGATTAAAATCTTGTTTAATAATTTCTGCAACGGATAACGGATGCATGTGATACATAAAATAGCGACCCATCAGGCTGTCGGCGCCTTTACGGTATATATCCAATCTTGAGCTTCCGGTGACAACGACATTGAAACGACTTCGGGCATACGTGTCATAGAATCCTTTAAGAAAATTTTTCCAGTGTGGGAACTTATGCAGTTCGTCAAAAATAATTGTTCTTTGGTCCGATGCGCCAATGGAATCCGCAACTGCCTTCGGCCCTGCTATCACTAACCTCCGATGGTCTTCGTTATCCCAGTTATAATAATGGTGGCGTTTTATAAAGGCCGTACACGATGTCGTCTTGCCTACCTGCCTCGGACCGGCAATAAATGCCATCTGATTATCATGCGCAAAATGTTCTAAAAGAAGTGATTCATATTTCCTTTTCATAGCCCGATTATATACCAACAAATGAACAAGTCAAGACTATTCCGCGGCATATCGTGTAATAGTCATGACCATACCACGATTTTATCTGAAATTGACCGAAATTTATCAAAGTTTATTCCCTTGACACCTAAATTAATCTGCCATTATACCTCGGTCATAAGAGAGACTTTTAGATAATACTTTTGATTGAATGAATTCTTAAAAATGGGAGGTAATATGCAAGGAAATCAAATACTTTATTTGTCCAATGCGGAAGTCAAAGAAGTCGGGCTGACAATGGCTGAAATTATTGATGCACTTGAGATTGCTTTCAAAGAGAAGGGTGCCGGGCGGACGGAAATCCCGCCCAAACCGGGTGTTCACCCCGGTGATGGGGACAATTTTATCCACGCCATGCCGGCCTATATTCCGGCATTAAAATCGACCGGAATAAAGTGGGTCAGTGGATTTCCCGAAAATAGTAAAAAAGGGCTTCCCTATATTTCAGGGTTGTTGATTTTTAATGATGTCGATACCGGCATTCCCCTGGCAGTCATGGATTGCATCTGGATCACCGCCGTGCGGACAGGGGCTGCCACGGCGTTATCGGCACGCTATCTGGCTCGATCCGATTCGTCGATTGTGGGGGTGTTGGGATGCGGCGTTCAGGGGCGGACCAACGTCGAAGCCTTAAACGTTTTCTTTCCGCTTAAAAAAGTCGTGGCTTACGATGTCAGCCATGAAGCGGCGACGGCGTATGCGGCTGAGATCGAATCACGCTTCGGGCTCGAAGTGACAGTTGTCGCCGATCCACGTAAGGCGGTAGAGGTCAGTGATATCGTCGTCACAGCCGGCCCGATCCTAAAAAAGCCGCATGCCACGATTCAGGCCGGTTGGTTGAAGGAAGGGGCATTTGCCTCTTTGGTCGACTATGATTCTTATTGGCAGCCGGCGGCGATGAAGGAGACCGATAAATTCTGCACCGATGATACGCCTCAACTGATGTTTGCCAAGGAAAAAGGGGGCTATTTCAAGGATATTCCGCCGATTCATGCGGATCTGGGGGAACTCGCCACCGAGCAAAAACCGGGCCGGGAATCTGAATCCGAACGGACCATGACCGCCAATTTAGGATTGGCTATCGATGATTTTGCCGTGGCACCCTTGCTCTATAAAAAAGCATTGGAAAAAGGAATCGGCACTAAGTTACCATTATGAAATGATGGTCATAGGTGAAATAATAACCCCCTATATAAACATGTCGACGGCATCGACACATTGGCGCTTGACTGTCGAAATTAAGGAAACCTTTCTACACAACGGGCTGTGTCTGTCGAAATCGTATTCATGGCCCATCAAGGAAAGTCATTTTGAGCCGGTATAGGAATGAAAGCTGTTTACCCCCCCCCCAATCAGTACATCAATATTGATGTTGACTTGTTATGAAATTTACCATACAATTTTATGAAACCAGTTCAGGGCGATGTCCTGTACGGGATTTTCTCGACGGATAGAAAACGTGATTGGCTGGAAAGGTTTCAAGCATGAGCCAGCAAACAAATTTCGATGAATATCTTGAAAAACAGTTGCAGGATTCCGATTTTGCAAAACGCTTCAAAAAGGCCGGCCGGGCCTGGGATGTGGCCTTGCAATTAGCCTCTCTGCGCAAAGACGCCGGTTTGTCCCAAAAAGAGCTGGCCCGAAAGGTGGGGACGTCTCAGCAACAAATTAGCCGCCTTGAATCCCCATCTTACGAGGGTCATTCCCTGAGCATGCTACGCCGAGTCGCCGAAATCTTTGGTGCGACTCTTAGTGTGGAGATTAAACGCAAAAGGCACACAAATCAGGCTGCTGTTGCTGAAAGCAAAGCCAATTACGAAGCCTAATATTAGATCACACATTATAAATAATTCTGCTCAATTTCCGCGGCATGATGGAATATCAATTTGGGTTTTTTTCACGAAGCCGGCAATGTTTTGTAGGACAGCAAGAAGGATCTTTCTATCAACGACGGAAGTATAGATGATCCGCGTGAACAGAAAAGCAAATGAATTTGCTGCAGAAATGTTTACATTCTGCCAGCGAGATCCGGAAATTGTTATGCTACAGTCAAAATATGAAAGCTAAAGAATTCGATAAAAAATTTGATAGAGGGGAGGGGATTTCGGAATTCCTTGACTTGTCGAAAGCAAGAAGACCCGGACAAGAGCAGAAGCGGGTAAATGTTGATTTTCCTATTTGGATGATCCACCGCCTGGACAAAGAAGCCAAACGTCTGGGCGTGCCCCGGCAATCACTTATCAAAGTCTGGATCGCGGATAAACTGCAAAAACTGACCCAATTACCTTAATTGTGGCTGGAAGAACTCCGGACGGATATCCTTATTCGGAATTGGAATGAGAATGTTGATATGGATACAGATGATCTTACACCGATGGCCTATGAAAGCATTATTATTGCAAACGGGATAACGGATTTTCTGAAATGTGATTTAGGGGTACGCAGTGGAGATTATACTAACGAAGATGAATACCTCAATAGGATATTGGATTTCGTCCGAAAAATAAAGTATGATCCAGAAGATTATTTGGATTACTGGAATCTTTGGAATGAATTGGACCTAACGGCTTTTGTAAAAGGATTAAAAGAGCTGGAGAAACATATCTTAAAGACCATTGAAACACCGTTTGATCAGAGAGTGGATGTCCCCGTTTATTGAAACATGTTGAGGATTGGTTTCTCGCTGTTTAGAATAATCCCCAACCGGCACATAGCAGCAAAAAAGATCGTGGGTACCCGGAGTGCCGAGTCGCTGAAAATCTTGGAGATGCAATAATGGCTGGTAAATGGAAAGAGGTTGTAAGGCTGATCTTTAAAGGTAAACGCCTGCGGGCTCTGCAGGTGGAGGAATTAAAGCTTACTAATTCCGAGACACATTATGATAAGTCGGCACGTCCAATTGAAGATTTGTTGCAAGAGCTTGCGAAAGAAGTTCCCAACGAAGAATGGGAAAAACTCCCTAATGATTTAAATGATAATCTGGATCATTATCTGTACTGGTTATCCAAGTAATGAAAATGTATCTTAAATATTAAGGATTCCGGAAGGCAACCAAACAGATTTCATCCAAACGGCAGACAGTGGGCCTGATTGCTGATTATATGGATTCCCCTCTCGCTCTTCATCAGAATCAAAATACACATTGAATTTCAACATATTAGATAGTATAACCGTAACCCACAATAAATTCTGAGCAGCCCGCGGGATTGAAGGTTTTAGACCCTCTTTGGTGGATAAATGGCAACATTATCCAGCGGCATACGGGACAATCACCAACGCGGGTCAGTTGGTGATTTCCTGAAGGAAAAGATTCGGGCCAAGACCGATCTATCGTTTGTTTCCGCATACTTTACCATTTATGCATTTGAAGCGCTAAAACAGCAGCTTTTGAACATTGATCATCTTGATTTTCTTTTCGGTGAACCGAAATTCATCCGCAGCCTGGATCCCGATAAAACAGATAAATTATTTTTGATTGTTGATTAAATTAATACAATTAGATGAAATTATTGCAAAAAAGTGTTGAATCGGTACCGCATCATTGGGGGGAGTCCTGCACAGGAACAGAGTGCACCTTTCATCAACTTTCACCATATATTGGAAAACTAAAAAGCTCCATTGCTCGCGATCTGGTTGCTACTTATTCAAAACCAGGCGGTCTTATTGCAGACCCTTTTTCAGGATCTGGAACTATACCTCTGGAAGCTTTATTGCAGGAACGAAGAGCCTTTGCCGCTGACATTAGTCCATATGCAAAGGTTTTGTGCCAAGCTAAACTTAAGGCACCACCGTCACTTGAGGATGCGTTGAAGCAAGCGGAAGAAGCCTTAAATCTATCATTTGCTCTTCGGAGTCCCGATTTGAGGAGAGTCCCCCTTTGGGTTAGACAGTTTTTCCACCCTCGAACACTTAAAGAAGCAATCAAATTTGCAACAATTTGTAAAAGAAACAAATACCATTTCTTGCTTGCCTGTTTTCTTGGAATATTGCACCATCAGCGCCCGGGCTTTTTATCATATCCGAGCAGCCATTTGGTCCCTTATCTCAGAGAAAAGAAATATCCGCGTGACCAATTTCCAGAGCTATATAAGTATCGAGAAATACGTACCCGTCTAATAGCCAAGATCCGAAGGGCATACAGGAGGGGACCTGCAATACGCATAAATGGAAATTCAACATACAAACATTGCTCTATAAAAAAGTTGAACCTGCCGGAATCTTTTGACTGTTTGATAACCAGCCCTCCTTATATGAACGCCCTAGACTATAATAGAGACAATCGTTTAAGACTATGGTTTATAAATCCTGGTTATTCGATTCCTGAAGAGGACGAAGTAATTCGACAACAAGAATCTTTCAAAGAAGCTATGGCTTTATTAGCCCAAAAAGTGAATAAATCTTTAAAATCAAAAGGATATTGTGTAATTATTGTGGGAGAACACATAGCAATCAAGCCTCGTACGCATCTGTCAAATTTCGTTTGTAAAACAATTGGCGATAATGCTCCCTTACTGAAACTTCAGATGATTATAGAAGATGATATTCCAGATGTCCGAAGATCGCGACGTGATTACAGAGGTACAAAAACCGAACATTTTTTAATATTCCAAAAGGCATAGAATGCGAAAAAATTTACCGGATAAAGATATTTTTATAAGAAAGAAGGTGCCAGGCCAACCGGGTGAGTACATAATAGTTGAACACAAGGGCACTGGAATGAATGGCCATGTCTTTCGAGCTCATTCTGATGAACTCAAACGAGATATTGCTGTAAAAATTATACCAAAACAAAACCTGGGGCCAAACTGGAAACAAGAATTCCAAAAAGCTAATATTTTGCGCACAACAGCGGTCGTTAAGTTTTTCAGCGTCAATGAATGGGATGACCTCGAACATGATTGCGTTGTACTATTATCGGAATACATATATGGAAATTCACTTCGTGAATATATTCAAAAAAATAAGAATAATCTATTTATTGATTTTATAGTGGCTTTTTTAAAAGAGATTTTTTCTTTTTTCCATGAATTAACTGAAATAGGAGATCAACATGGGGATTTGCATTCCGGAAACATCTTGGTTGAAGATCGATCCACATTATTATTAACTGGGCCACCATATGCCTTCAGGATAACCGATTTTGGCGTCACTTCAGCGGCAGAACATGGAGATGTAAAAGACGATTATGAACACCTTGCCATTGTTCTTAAAGAACTTTTAGAAAATGTTGATTACCAGAACGCCGACTCTCAGGGAAAATATACTTTTAATATCCTTAACGATCATTTTCTTGCAAAACATTTAATGGAAAAAGATACGTCGATTGATCCTTATGCACGGCGCCCAAAAAAACTTTTTGAACTACTTGATGAAATTGAATCTGATTTTGAAAAAAATATAGCCGACAGAACTTTCAACAAAATAAAAGATCCCTTTGAATACCTCAGTTGTGAGCATTTTGGAGATTCACACAGTTTACTAAGGACCCTTTATTCCGATCGTTTTCTTGGACTATCTTCTATCGAAACAAGAAATAACCTAGTGCTTACGGGTCCTCGAGGTTGTGGTAAAAGCACAGTATTTAAAAGCCTTAGTCTTCAGCACAGTTTTATCATTGATGACGACAGCCCAAACAAACGATCATATATTGGTATTTACTACAGATGTGATGATTTGTATTTCGCTTTTCCGCGGTACAGGATTCCTGATAGGCCAGAGGCATTTAATGTTCCGATGCATTTCATAATTTCTACGCTTATCAGTGAACTTTTCGATTCAATAAAAAAATGGGCATTACGATATTTTAAGAATGAGTTCGAAAAGAAGGAGGAAAAAATTTCAAAATCCGCTTGGGATTTGTTGGAGCTCAATCGTCCTCCTGAACCAGGGATTGACAGCTTTAAGGCACTTTCAGCTATGCTGCAAAAAGAAAGGATCAGAGCAGCCAACAAACAACGCTTCGTAAATGATCCAAAGCATAGTTTTGGTTTCTACTTCGGCCCTGAAATACTTATTAAAATCTGTAACATGCTTACTGAAATATTTTCCTTTCTTCAAAATCGTCCTTTCTACTTTTTTATTGATGACTACTCTTCCCCAAAGATTACTATTGATCTTCAGCAGAATCTAAATCGACTTTTTATGCAGCGGACATCCTCGTGCTTTTTTAAGCTTTCCACCGAAAGCACCGTTAGTTATACACGTTGCGATATTGATACCAAAGCTTACGTAGAAGGTAGAGAATTTACGCTTATGAATCTTGGGTTAAATTACATCCACGCGGAAGAAAAGGAAAAGCTCCGATTTATTGAAGATGTATTTAAAAGAAGATTAAAGGCGATTGACAACTATCCAGTTTCTGATCTTGATGCGCTGTTAGGATCTTATGAGGGTCCAAATCACACACAAGCTGCGAAAATTATCCGAAAAGGGGAAAGAGTAGAGATTTGGGGAAAGGAGTCGCTTTGCAAACTGTGCTGTGGTGATATTTATCATATTATTGATTTAGTAAAACAAATGGTTGACAATATAGGTGGCTCTGAAGGACTTGCTCAAATTGAAGACTCTCAAAAAATCTCATCTAAAGATCAAACAAAAGCTATAAGAGATCAGGCAGGCAACTTTTTAAAAGGTTTGCGCATTTTACCTAATGGGTCTCAACTGGTTGAAATTGTAAGTTCATTTGGTAACGTCGCACATTCTTATCTTAAGCATAGAAATTCTAAGAATGTAAAAACAAACCCTCCATGGCAGGCACATCGAATTGAACCGTATGATCAATTGGCACTTTCTGATGAAGCACAAAAAATATACGATGAGCTTTTAAGGTATTCGGTATTTATTGAAGATGTCAGAGGAAAAAGCAGGCGGGGAAAAGTTGTACCCAGGCTTTATCTCAGACGGCTTCTCATTCCACATTTTAATCTTACATTCAGCATGCGTGATTCAGTTGAGCTCGAACCAGATGAAATTCAGGAACTGCTACTGACACCTAAAGAATTTGAAAAAAGACATTTAATTAAAAAAGGATTAATTGAAAACCCTGATCAATTAAAATTTCCTGGGTTTGAAAAGGAGGAACTTTGTTAAAGGTTCTTAGAATTGATAGAAAATTGGAGAAACTCGACAAGCCATCCATGCTGCCCACTGACACTGGGCCTGTAAATAAAGATGATACACTAATTGTGTGTGCAGGATTTGAAGATAGAGCAATAAAAGCGTTGAATTTGGTAATAGAATCGGGACAAATTGGATTTTCTTTAGTTATTATAGAGTATCTGCCAGAAGTGCGCGAAAACAAAATTGACGAGATTATGAACAAATGCAAAGAGTGCGGTATATCATTTAATCGTTTGCGCTATGATCGAGCAAACCCTTCAGGTTTTGGAGACAAATTATTAAGTATCCTGGATCCGGATAGCGGCCGAATTTTTGTTGATATTTCAGGCATGTCTAGATTGCTTATAGTGCAGGTGTTGAGTACATTGGGGAAATCTCCTTTTAATTTTTCTAAGGTCTCACTTTTATTTACAGTTGCTTTAGAATATCCTCCAAGTGAAAAAGAAGTTAATGAAGCTATTATAAAGATGGAAGAAAATTCATTTTATTCCGTCATGTTCCTATCTTCAGGAATATTTGAGTTAACAGTTGTACCGGAGTTATCTTCTGTATCATTAGAAGGTCAGCCCATTAGAGTGGTTGCATTTCCATCCTTCAACCCACACCAGCTTGCTGCTTTGCGAACCGAAGTCCAGGCATCTTTTTTTACCTTAATTCATGGAATACCGCCCTTAAAAGAAAACACATGGAGGCCTCAAAAAATCAAGGCGCTGAACCGAACAGAGGAGATTACTAACCGAGAAGATATTGAGGCAAGCACATTAGAATACCAGGAAACTTTAACGATTTTGCTCGACATTTATGATAAATATGGTGTGATGGAAAGGATAGTCATTGCACCTACCGGTAGTAAAATGCAGGCTGTGGCTGTAGGCATCTTCAGAGCCTTTATGGACGATATTCAAATAGTTTATCCAACACCACGTCTTTTCCCAGAACCCAAGAAATATACAAAAGGATCAAGGCAGTTGTACCTCCTACACCTCGATTCTTTCTCAGAGATAAGACAGTAATAAGCACAAACAACAGATTGAAGAGGGCTAAGATACGCTATAGGGACGATACAAGGAAAGCTAAACAACTGTTGTGTCTAAACCTGTGGGAAAAAGAAACGTATTTTAAAATGAAAATCTTGAAAAGAACGAACCGATTAGTGAAATTGTTTAAAAGACATACCCCCCATTGAAGCGGGAACCGAGAGTAGCGTAGCTTATCTTGCCAAACTATTTACAGATAGAACTCACTGATTTTAAAAGGAACAACTGCCCGGATCCGTTTCGCGTATCAGCGCTAAATATTTATCTTGATATTGCCAGGAAAAAATAAAATGAAATCGAAACTGCCTTTATCATCTTTTTGCCTAAAAAATTTTAAGGCCATACAGAACAGTAAAACCATAAGGTTTACACAACTGACTGTTTTTATAGGCAACAACGGATCAGGAAAAAGCAGTATTGTCGTGGGCTGGAAACATTTCAATCCGTTATCCGGGTTGCTGTGCGCAACGGCATAATTGATAGTGAGAAGCAGGGATTCAACAAACTGTGAAATATGTTGAATAGCGTGATATAATTTATGCTTTTAGCTTTTCAAAAAAAATATCAACCAACAAAAAATCAAAGGGAAGAAAATGGAAGACCTTTTTATTTCAGACCCGACTATCATGATCGGAAAGCCTGTAATCATCGGTACGCGTATTACAGTCGAATCAATTATTGAAAAATTGGCTGCCGGGGAGACCATTGAACAGAGCCTTGAAGCGCATCCTCGATTAACAAAAAATTCAATGGATGGTTTAAGGGACATCCTTACTTTTATTGATAGCAATGGAGAGGAAAGCCATGCCACGTGATTATGAGGACTATTTGAACGATATTCTCGATGCGATCCTGAAAATAGAGGATTTTACCAAGGGGATGACGCTTGAAACCTTCAAGGAAGATGATAAAACAGTTTTCGCGGTCATCCGCGCCATGGAAATCATCGGTGAAGCTGCCAAGCATATTCCGGATGATGTCCGCTCGCAACATCCGCAAGTGCCCTGGAAAGCCATGACCGGCATGCGGGACATTTTGGCCCACGATTACTTCGGTGTTAATTTGAATACTATATGGATGACAGCAAGGGAGAAAATACCCTTGTTAGAGGCTTCGCTGAAACAAATGCTTGGGAAATAATGCAATGAAGAAATTATCTTTGATTAAAAAGACATTACAAAAACAAAAAGATACTTTGTCCGCTAACTACGGCGTCAAAGAAATCGGTCTGTTCGGCTCTGTGACCAAAAGGGCGGCAGCGCCGTCAAGCGACATCGACATCCTGATAGATTTTCATAAAACGGTCGATCTGTTCACCTTCATTGATTTGAAGCATCATTTGTCGGAACTTCTCGACGCCGAAGTCGATCTTGTGATGAAGGATGGGTTGAAGCCGACGATTGGGAAACGGATATTGAAAGAAGTTGAGTATATTTAAAGTGGTGACATTATATTTAATCGAAAAAATTATTATAGTTTCCTGGAAAACGGGGACATATAAACGTGAAGGAATACGATTTTGACAACAGACAACAACATCTATGACATTGTTATAGTGGGTGGTGGGATTATGGGAAGTTCCACCGCCTATCATCTCCTTCATGACGATGGGCGCCTGGAAATCGCCGTCATCGAGCCGGACCCGACCTACGAGCGGGCTTCCTCAACGCTCTCATTGGCAAACGTTCGCATTCAATACAGTTTGAAGCAGAACGTGCAGATATCACAACATACCTTTGAGGTTTTGGGAAAATTCAATGCGGAGATGGAAGTCGCTGGACAAAGACCCAACATCAATTTTCGATCAGAAGGAAATCTCTTTTTGACCGATGCCGGCACCCGTGAGGTGTTTGACTTTCAGGAGGCCAATGCATGAGCTTTGATCCGGAAAAGCCCTATAACGATCTTCCCCTGTTGCCACCAAAGGCAGAGATCGAAACCAAAGCAGTATTAAAAAAGCTGGTGGCCGCCGGCCAATTCCTTGCGGAGTTGAAAGGGTATGTTGAACTCCTGCCTAACAAAGCCATTATTCTTAATTCTATCATACTGCAGGAAGCAAAAGACAGCTCGGAAATAGAAAATATCGTGACAACCCATGATCAACTGTTCCGGGCAATAGCGGCCAGTAAAAAAATCGTGGAACCGGCGGTAAAAGAAGTCCTGAATTATCGCAGCGCCCTTTACAAAGGCTTTTATCTGGTAAAGGAACGCAATCTGTTAACCACCAATACGATTGTCGACGTCCAGGAAGAGCTGGAACAAAACAGAGCGGGTATCAGGAAGCTTCCCGGGACAAAGTTGGTTAACGACAAGACCGGTGAGGTGATGTATACCCCGCCGGAAAATGAAAAAACAATCCGGAACTTGCTTGCAAATCTTGAGGCATATATCAATACAGACCCGGAAACCCTCCATCCATTGATCAAGCTGGCCATTATTCATTATCAGTTTGAATCCATTCATCCTTTTTATGACGGAAACGGAAGAACCGGACGGATCATCAATGTGCTCTATCTAGTGATGAAAGGGTTACTTTCCGAACCGCTTTTGTATTTAAGCCGGTATATCATTCAGCATAAATCCGATTATTACGGGTTACTGAGAAAGGTAACCGTCGAGAATGCCTGGGAAGGGTGGATATGCTTTATGCTTACGGCAGTAGAGAAAACAGCCGGCTATACCCTGGCTTTAAGCAAAGGGATCGTCGCGCTCATGGAAAACGTCCGCAAATCCCTGCAGAACGAACGGCCCAAAATATATTCCCATGAACTTGTGGAAACACTT
Organism: uncultured Desulfobacteraceae bacterium; assembly: GCA_964530095.1. GTDB lineage: Bacteria > Desulfobacterota > Desulfobacteria > Desulfobacterales > CAZHA01 > CAZHAH01. The sequence goes on from CAZHAH010000009.1 coordinate 37,208, forward strand.
TTTACCAACGTATATACGAGAATAGACCATTTGGTGGAAAAGAATATCGCCTCCCGTAATGTGGCTGGAAGATACCTTAAGGAACTGGAGTCAATTGGTATCTTGAAAAGAGAAAAGGTCGGGCGGGATGTTTTTTATATAAATTTCGGACTGTATGATTTGTTTAAAAGCTTTCCAAATATACACTGATTTCAATGGATTTAGTGCATATTTGGAGGATGTGCACCGGTGCAGTGCATGTTTTAAAACCGGCCTAATCAATGTACGCATAAAATGATAATTTCCGACCGGCATAAAAATCCCCAATGAACAGGCCATTAAACGGAAAATACCGGGAAGGAAACAACGGCTAATTATCTGGAAAATATTGAGAAAAAAGGCGTTCTCAGCGCCACGAGGTCGGGGGAAAAAATCTTTATCTGAATACGAAACTCTATGAGATTCTTTCAAAATAACGTGTCGATGCCGGCGACATGAAATAAAAACGTGTCGATAATATGGTCATGCATCGACACGTTTTAAAAGCCTGTTCGTAAAAGCGACATGTTCCTGACTTGGATAATGTGTCCAAATTTTATTGTTTTATGGGCACGTTATTTAGATGTGGGCATGATTTGGACATGAAAAAAGGGGGCCGCTGTTTCACTGTCTCAAAAAAACCATAGTATCATTTTTTTGTGTGTCACTCGACGGTGCGAATGAGGTCATAACTACCCGCATCGTTTCCGTCGTACTCGTAAACAAAACCCAGGTCCATCCCAGAGAAGTTTTTGCCGACCCCATTACTGACCGGGCATCGGCCATCATAGTCGTTCACAATCATCCTTCGGGGAAATTGGTACCAAGCAAAGAAGATATTGAGATGACCTCGCAATTGAAAGCCGGGGGAGAAACACTGGGGATCAGACTGCTGGATCACATTATATTTAATCGAAAAGATTATTACAGTTTCCTGGAAAACGGGGACATACAAACGTGAAGGAAAATGAAAACCAGAAGAAGATACAGCGGAAGATAATTACGCTTTGCTAATGGACGACATCTTTGTCCTGGCCACGTCGGCCAGGACAAAAAACTTGTCTGTGTAAGTCTGTGTGTGTCTATGGTTATTTTCTAAAAGCTTTTCAAGAAAGCCTATCCGATCACTCTATCTCCTTACCGCCGGTGCGAGTTGCCCGGTAACCCCTCGAATGCCGGGGGTTGCGGTTTTGGGATGAGCTGAAGCCGAATGCGCCAAGGCAAGGGCGGCGGCGTTTTTCTCATAAAATGAGGCCGGTTCATAAGTCCATCCCCTTGCCAGGCGTTTTTCTTCTCTTTTGAGCATGATGTATAGGTATTGCCCAGACAGGGCGGCGATGATGCGCGTTGTCCAGCCAAACTCTTTATAGAACTTTTTAAGGAGCGTATCCATTTTGGGGGCAATGCCCGCATTGCCCCGATACCATTTACGCATGGCCCAAACCGCCCCGGCATAAGTTGTCCTAAGCGTCCTGGCCTCTCTATTAAAGCGGTTTCGAATGCGCTTATCGGGATGGTTTTTATATCTTTGCCACCCCTTTAGGGTTGTCCCAATAAGCCGTGCCAGGCTGGGTCCGTTGATCTCAAAATCCCGGCGAAAGGCATTGAGCAGAAAATGCTCTTCGCGACCGTTGTGAATGTGTTTGTGCCGATAATTGAAGCGGTATTGTCCATGGCTGTCGGCGATCGGAGATTCCGATTCGGAAAGCAGCGTCTCCTCCCTTTGGTGATGCGCATATAAAGGTGTGCCCGGAACCGGGGTATAGAGCATAAATTGATGAAAATCCGTCTCATGGCCGATGGCATAGTCGATGATCTGATCGATATTTTCAGGGGTATGGTTTTCGAGGCCGATGATCGAAGATCCCAAGACGCGAATGCCGTGTGATTGAAGCGTTTTGACAAGCAGGCGGGTGTCAATTTTGCGAAGCTTTGAATATTGGCTGTTTTCGCCTTCCAGTCCCATCCAGACCCAGGCGATTCCCAGACCCACCAATTGCTCAAGGGTATACGATTGCAGAACGCGGGCGGAGCTGAAAACATACAAATCCCAGCTTTTTTGGTGTTGTGCCATCAGTTCCAGGAGTCGTAATGCTCTTTGGCGATGGATTAGGAAATTCTCATCCAACACGAAAAAGGATCGAACCTTGAGTTCGGTTTCAATCTTGCGCATTACAGCGAACAGCTCGTCCCCTGTTTTGTAGAAATTGATAAATTTCCCTTTGCCTCCGAACATGGCGGAGGTGGAACAGAAATTGCAACCCAAAGGGCAGCCCACAGAGGGGATCAGGATGGCGGCCGTTGAACCGGTCGTCTCCGGAACGCTAATCCCCAGAATCCGGGTGCCGAACCCGGAATAGACCAACGGATGTCTTACGGGTGCCTTTGTGTCCTGTCCCAATAATTTCCGGAACCACTTGATACCATCGCCTTTGACGATATGGTCCGCGTCGATGATTTGAGGCAGATCTTCCTTGTTGGCGATGTGTCCGCCAACTGCGATGATAGCGTGGGGCAGGTATTTTCTGACAAGGGCACACATTTTGCGAACCTTGCCAATATTGGTGACAATCGAGCTGATCCCCACAATATCATAGGAATTATGCTGGATTTCGTCGCTAAAACGATCCAGGGAAGGAAAATCCAAAAGCGTGCAGGGCGCCTCGATATTGGCCTGAAGCAGCATCAATCCAAAGGATCGATGAAACATGCGCAGGGAAAATCCCCCCTGGACTCTTGTAACCTGGTTTTGATAAAGCTCCATGGGGTTGGCGGCCCGGCTTCCATATTCGTCGTCTTGCGCATAAGGACCAAAGGTGCTGGATAATAAAATTTTGGCCTCGGCTCCAAGGTTGCTGACCGGTGGCTTTTGCGTCATAAATATCTCTCCATGTGTTGATAGATTTTCACGGTTGAATTAGTGGCGCAAAGCTAATAGAATCAATTCAAGATTGAAAGACCGATGTGTCCGCTTTACAAAAGTTTTACAAATGACAAATAAGGGGGTATTTGGCGATGAGCCGGTTTAAGTGGATCATTCATCCGATCCTTATCTTTATCTTCTCCATTGTGGCCGTGGCCATGTCGCTGGTTCTGTATATCTACTGGTATGTTGAAGTCAGCACAGGGCTAGAGGCGGTCATTCAAAAGGCCAACATCGATCCGGAACAGATCTTGGCGTCTCAGACATGGGTGGTTATTCTGGTCCTCTCGATTCTGGTGGGGATCATTCTGGTGGGGATTTTCATTATTTTTGTTTATAACCAAAAAACACTTCAGCTCTACCGGCTGCAGCGCAACTTTATCAACAATTTTACGCACGAACTGAAAACTCCTGTTACTTCCTTGAAGTTATATCTGGAAACATTTCAAAAACACATCCTTTCCCGCACAGATCAGCATAAATATATCGGCTACATGATTCAGGATGCCGATCGGTTGACGAACAACATCAACCGCATCCTGAACCTTGCCAAAATCGAAAGCAAAACCTATGCTGGGGAGTTTGTTATCGAGAATCTGGTCGACTTCCTGGAGCAGTTTCATAAACAGAACAAACACCTTTTTAAAGGGTGTCAGATTAAGATTCATAACCCTTCGGGCCGGTCCTTTAACTATGGGATCGATATTTCCTTGTTTGAAATTTTGTTGATGAACCTGATCACCAACGCCATCAAGTATAACGAGTCCAGTGTGCCTAGCATGGATATTACCTTTGCGCCCAAAGGCCGGGGGTTGCACATCCGTTTTGAGGATAACGGGATCGGGTTGCCAAAGTCGGAAATCAAAAAGATTTTTCGGAAATTTTATCAAATCGGCCGATCGGACAATATGTCCGCCAAAGGAAGCGGTCTGGGTTTATACCTGGTGGACAGTATCGCCCGGCTGCATAAGGGCCGAATCACAGCCAAAAGCAAAGGCCGCGGAAATGGGGCTGCCTTTTCCTTAATTCTCCCCTCAAACCTTTTGGCACCGGCCCAATGAGAGCACGCATGGCCAACTTCGAAGAAAAACGTATTCTGGTCATCGAAGATGAAGAACACATCGCCGAAGGCCTGAAGTTGAACCTTACGCTAAAAGGCTATAAAGTGCGTATCGCGCTCACCGGGGTTGCAGGCCTTCAAAAATGGAAGGAATGGCAGCCGGATCTGGTCGTTTTGGATATCATGCTCCCCGGCATTGATGGCCTATCCGTGCTTCGCCATATTCGTCTTGAGGATGAGCGCATTCCGGTTTTGATTCTTTCGGCCAAGGGGGATTCCGAGGACAAGGTAAAGGGCTTTTCTTACGGGGTGGACGACTATCTCTCAAAACCGTTCAATTTGGAAGAGTTCCTGCTCCGAGTGGAGCGGCTTTTGATCCGGGCGCCCCGCCCCGAAGAGGCGGAATGGTTAAACGGGGATAAACTTTCATCTTCGATCCAGATCTACCAATTTGGTCACAATCGGATCGATTTTGAATCCTTAACCGCTCAGGGCCAGTCCGGAAAAATACACCTGACCGAGCAGGAAGCCAGGCTTTTAAAGCTCTTTATTGCCAATCGGGGCAGGCCTGTTTCCCGCAGCAAGCTTTTGCAAATTGGTTGGGGATATACGCGGGGCACCAAAACGCGAACGGTGGATAATTTTATTGTGCGGTTCCGCAAATACTTTGAAAGCAATCCTAAAAAGCCGGTCTATTTCAGAAGCCTACGTTCGGTGGGGTATGTCTTCGACCATGAAGCGGATTAGAATCTATTTCAGATTCCCTACTACCGGTGCGCTGATCTCCACTATCGGAAACTGATCTATAATGCCTACCAGATGTATTTTTTAATGCTGGAGATGCCTTTGGGCGCGTAGATCATAACACCGATCAGCAGGGCACCGTACATGACGAGTCGCCAGGCACCCAGTCCGCGGAAGTATTCCTGGAACCCGATGAGTAGAAAACCGGCCAGAATTGACCCCCACAAAGTACCCCTGCCGCCGACATAGGCCACGGTCAGAACCTCAACGGTTCTGGGGACCCCGAATTCGGTGGAATCGGGGGTGAGAATGCCGATGTAATGGGCATAAAATGCGCCGATGAGACCTGTGAAGAAACAGGCCGTGGTGAAATTGATCAGTTTGTATTTTGTGGCGCTGAGTCCCAGTGTCTCCGTGGCCAGCTGATCCTCGCGGATTGCTTTGAAGGAGAGTCCAACCCTGGAGTTGACCATCATCGCGGCCAGAGCATAGATGACGATGACCATAATCAAAATGAGATAATAATAGGGGAGCAACTCAGCCCGGGAGTAGTCCAAATTAAATATGTCCGGAAGCGGTTTGACAGACAGACCGAGCATGCCGCGAGTATAGCCGGGTGTGTTTGAGATGGTCAGCCGCAGCACTTCAGCCATAAACCATGTGGCCAGTCCCACAAAAATTCCTCGAAGTCTAAGCGTGACCACGCCCGTCAGAAATCCCAGAATACCGGAGATAGTCGCCCCGATGAGCAGGCAAAACCAGGGATTGATTTCATAGTGATGCGCCGCCAGGGCAGATCCATAGGCCCCGGCACAAATAAATCCGGCAAATCCGAAATTGATAAGGCCGCCGTAGCCGATCTGAAGATCATACATGACCCCCCAGGCGCCAAACATCAGGGCGGAAATAAAGATGGTCGTTATAAACCGGTTTTCCCTGCAAATAAATGGGGTTGCGATCAGAAAGGCCAGAACCAGAGCCACCTTGATGTAGCGGGAAAAATTCATTCCGCTTTGTGGACTCGCCAAAATGCTCACGGTCGCTCTCCTGCCGTGGCAAAGAGTCCGGCCGGCTTAAAGACGAGGACGGCGATGACAATAGAAAAGACAATTACATTCTGCCAGCCTCCGGCCAGAAAAAACATGGCATAGGCTTCCAGAAGCCCCACAAAAATACCTGCCGCGATGGCCCCTTTGATATTTCCGAGGCCACCCAAAATGACCACCACAAAGCTTTTCAGAACCGGTCCCATTCCGGCATTGGGATTGGCAGGGAATAGCGTAATCAAAAGCGCCCCGGCGATTCCGGCCAGGGCCGCTCCAATGCCAAAGGCAACCGAATACATGCGGCTGATATCGATCCCCAGCGTCTGGGCCGCCTCGGAATGTTGAGAGGTCGCACGGATGGCCTTACCCAGAGCGGTATTCTTAATGAAGTACCACAGGATGCCGACCGTAAGTAGGGCCAAGCCCAAGATTACCATGTGGTCATGGATAAAGACCACCTCTCTAAGAATTGTCTGGCCTGAAACAAGATTGGGGATTCCCCGCTGAACCGCTCCAAAGATGATAAGCGCCAGGTTTTGAAAGATCACCATGAGGCCGATGGTCAACACAAAGGAATCCATAAGCCATTCCCGACCTGCTTTTTTGCGAAGGGTGGAGATGAGGCCCTTTTCCAGAATGACCCCCACGATCAACAACCCGGCCCCTGATGCCAAGATGCCCAGGGGAAACGGGAGTCCCAACATTGCGGTTACAAAGTACATGATGTAACAGCCGATCATAAAGAGTTCACCGTGGGCAAAATTGACAATCTCCATAATACCGAAGATAAGAGAGAGTCCCACTCCCATCAGGGCGTACATCGATCCCCGCACCAGACCGAGAACTGCAAGTTGAACAAAGATACTGAATTCCATATTAAATCCATTCTTTGATGATGTCTTCGATGGTGTCGACAAACTCTTCCTTAGGGCCATGGTGGCTATTTTGACCGAGACGAAGCACATAGATATAGTCGGCCACCTCCACGCATTTATGGACCTTTTGATCCACGATCAAGATGGTGAACCCCTCTTCCTTTAAGTTGACAATCGCATCATAAACCGTATCCACCAGCTTGGGCATCAAGCCCACAGAGGGTTCATCGATCAGGATGGTTCGCGGTTTGGTCATGGTCAGCCGGGCGATCTCAAGGGTACGCTGTTCACCGCCGGAAAGAGAGCCGGCCATCATCTTGCGTTTATTTTTTAAGATGGGGTAGTGCGTATAAACTTCCTCAAGCGCCAGATTGAGCGCCTTGCGATCATGTTTGATAATCCAGCCACCCAGTTCCAGATTCTCCTCCACCGTCATGGCCGGGAATACGCTATGCCCTTGAATCAGATGGGCAATTCCCTCCCCCAACATTTGTTCGGGTTTTAGCCCCTTTATCGATTGTCCGTGGTGATGAACATCGCCTTGGGTGGGGCGAAGGTAACCGTAAATAGTCTTCAGAAGGGTTGACTTTCCGGCCCCATTGGGACCGATGATGCCTGTCAGGACACCTTCTTTGGCAACAACATTGACGTCACTCAAAATGGGGACTTCTTTTATGTAGCCCGAAGTAATATTTTTAACTTCCAGCGTCATGATTAGTGCCCCAGATATGCGTCAATGACCGCGGGGTCGTGACGAACCTTTTCAGCTTCTCCTTCGGCAATCGTCATTCCGGCCGATAGGACGGTTAGATTTTTGCAAAGTTTCATTACGGAAGGAATGTCATGGCTGATGAGGATAAATGTTTTTTTCCGAGTTTGATTCAACTCAAAGGTGATCTCGATCAACCGTTCGATTAAAGCCGGGTTGACCCCTGCAAAGGGTTCATCCAAAAGGATCACATCAGGGTCGGCCATCATCGTCCGCATGAATTCCAGCAGCTTTTTCTGGCCTCCGGATATTTCCACAGCCAGTTGGTCCTTAAGACTGGTGAGGCCCGCCATATCCAGAAATTCAAGGGCTCGCTTTTGGCCTTTGGCTTTCGATATCCTCATGGGGATAAGGGGAACCATCAAGTTTTCCATAAGGGTCATTTCATTGAAAACTCTGGCCACCTGAAAAGTTCGGCCGATCCCCCTCGCGGCGATTCGATTCGGTTTGAATCCCGTGATATCCCTGCCCTTGAACCTGACCGTCCCCTCATTCGGGCTGTAGACCCCGTTGATTACATTGAATATAGTGGTCTTGCCGGCGCCATTGGGCCCGATAACCCCGTGGATCTTCCCTTCTTCTACTTTCAGGGAGACGCCGTGCAGGGCAGGGATACCGCCGAAATTTTTATATACCTGATCGACTTCGAGATACTGCATCATTTGCCTTTAAAAAAGCCGCAAGCCCTGTAAAAAAAGGGCTTGCGGATGCAAAAAATTTCCATCATCTTCATCAAGATGATTTAAAAAAAACGGCTATACCCACGGCGGCGCCTTAAATTCGCCCTCGGCAAGATCGAGAGGCCATAAAATTTTTGGCTTTCCACCGAACATTTGGACCAGCGGGAAAAAGAAACCTTCCATAAAATTGCCTGTGCGGACGTCGTTTCGCGAGAGCTGATGGAGGGTGCCTTCCTGGGAAAAGTCATTCCAGAAATCGTTGTAGGTGGCAAAGTCGTACATCTGCCAGACGCCCTTGTATTTTACCTTCTCTCTGATATGCGTTACCAGTTTCTCGAATTTGAGACTCCCCACATCATTAAGGACCTGGATGGCAAGCCGGGTATGGTCATAAGGTTGACCGCAAGGCGCAATCCCGGCCGCAATCCCATATTTGTCCTTAAACCGCTTCATCCAGTTCTTTTGTTCCGTTGAAATCGGATAGGGCGAGTCCATAGCCAAAGCAAAGTCTGAGGCCGCCTTGGTGTTTTCGTACCACTCTCCGGTCCAGGTAAGTCCGTGCGCAAGAAACAGCGCCTTGAGCCCCATGGCACGAACCTGTTTGACAAAGTTGTACATGGGAACGCCACCGGTCTGGGTTGCCGCCACCACCGAGACTTTGGCGGCTTTATACTTGGTGATGATGGGAGTGAATTCAGTCTCATCAATGGCATTTACATCATAGGGCATCACATCAAAGCCGGCCGTTCTCAGGCTGACCATCAAAGCTTCGCCCCATCCGCGGCCGTAGTCGGTGTCCTCAACGATGACAGCCGCCTTTTTGTTGGCCGGTTTCCAGAGACCTTTTTCCATAAAATGCACGAGCGGGGGACCATAGAGTCCCGCGAAAACCGGAGGAGATGCCCATCCCTTAAACCAGCCCTGGTATTTTTCAGGATGGTCGTTAATCTTAAAGTTTATGTACTGGGACTCTCCCTGATGTCCGATATGAACGATCTTCAGAGGAGATTCTGCATCCATGCAGGCCATGGCCACAGAAGAATGCCACCCGGTGACCATCATTTTTACGCCTCTATTGACGGCGTCGGTTATGGCCTTTACTGCCTTTTCCGGGCTCGACTGGCTGTCCACCCAAACCGGCTCGATATCCAGGGTTTTACCATCTACCTTTACCGGGATCTGGCCGGCCGCGCGAGCTTCTTCTAGAGCCATATTAATGCCCCGTTTGAATTGGTCCCCGGTGCGGCTGGCGGGTCCCGTAAAGGGCCCCATAAATCCGATCTTCAGTTTCTTGGCCGCAAGCGCATCTTTTGGAAGGGACGCGGATAGGGCACTGCTTGCAGCTGCCGCCATGCCCACCGTCTTCATAAAGTCACGTCTGGATATTCCATTTTCTTTTTTTTCTTCTGTCATGACACGCCTCCTTTTCATTACATTAATTGAAAGAAGTTATGGCGTTAATTTTCCTCTTGATAACACCTCCTTTGATGTAAAAGATTGGAAAACCTTAGGTTTACCTAATAGACCTGATCACAAATTGTCAAGAATTTTTCCGATGAGATAAAGCCGCACAAATAATGAATTCATTTTTTTGTCACTAATCTCACCTTGTGGACGGTAAGGAATATAATTATTTAAAATTACAATGTTTATTTATACCGGCAAATTATTTAAAAGGTCATTGTTAGAGACTTGACTAAGATGGAGATATCTTATATAGCACGCGTAAAAAAATGAATTGGGTTCAAATTGGCGCATCAAACTTATTGTATAGGGTGAATTGGGCGCTTTTTTATTAGTGTCTGTCCGAAAATGGCCAATTTCCCCAATTTGCGCTAAAGCTTCACTAAAGTGCCAGCGTCAGGCTCAAATTTTAATCCTCAAAATACTCAATGTATTCCTGTGGCTAAAATTTTCGCCTTCCTTGAACTTGAACAAATTTTCTCATTTTCGGACGGACACTAAATCTGAATGGAGATACAATAGTACAGGAATCTATGGCGACGGTTCTGGAACTTGAAAATGTTTCGCGGAGATTTGGTGGGCTTTTAGCAGTTGATAGCCTTGACCTTGAAGTACCGGAAGGAAAAATTCTAAGCCTCATCGGTCCCAACGGCGCAGGGAAGACGACCGTTTTTAATATGGCGACCGGTGTTTATCCCCCCAGTGACGGCACTATCGTTTATAAAGGCCACAAACTTAACAACCTGCGCAGTAACAAAATCATTTCCCAGGGGATCGCCCGAACCTTCCAAAACATCCGTCTTTTTAAATCCATGACGGTATTAGAAAATGTACAAGTCGGCATGCACTGCCAAACGAAGAGCGGACCTGTGCGGGCGCTTTTCAAAACTCCCTATGAAAAGCATGAAGAGGACGACATCGTCGCAAAATCTCTGGAAATCCTCGAGTTTCTAGGCCTGATTGAATTCAGCAACGATTATGCCTCCAATTTGCCCTATGGGGGGCAGCGACGGCTTGAAATCGCCCGTGCCCTGGCCAGCAAACCGGATCTGTTGTTACTGGATGAACCGGCTGCCGGTATGAATCCCAGCGAGACGGCAGAGCTGATGGCGTTGATCCAGAAACTGCGTGATAGCGGTTTGACGATCTTTCTGGTGGAACACGATATGAAACTGGTGATGGGTATTTCGGAAATTGTATGTGTCCTCGATCATGGGCAGAAGATTGCCGAAGGAACGCCCAAAGAGATTCAGGCAAACGAAAAAGTAATCGAAGCCTACCTGGGAACAGGCGTTAAACACAAGCGTTCAACCAAGGACTAAATTTACGTTAGCTTTATTAACCCCAAAGAGAAGGAGGTCATCAATGAAAAAGTTTGGAATTATTTTGCTATGTCTATCCATGGTATTGGCCCTTTTTGGCATGGCCGGCGCCAAAACCCTTAAACTCGGCACACTGAGCCCGCTGACCGGTCCCTATGCCCAGGATGGCGTGGACATTGCTCAGGGTGTGAAGACGGCTGTGGCTGTTTTCGGCGCAGTTCCCGGATATGACAAGGTTGAAGTAATGCCGGGAGATAGTGCCTGTGATGGCGGTAAAGCAACTATGGCGGCCAACAAACTCATCAACAGCGGTGTCAATGTGGTGATCGGTGCCTACTGCTCTTCGGCCACGGAGCCGGCTCAGATCCCGATCATGGAGGCCAAAATTGTTCAGATTACGCCGGCATCCACCAACGAGCGGTTGACGGCCAAGGGCTATAAGTATTTCTTCCGTATGCCGCCGCGGGATGATGTCCAAGCCTGGTCGACAGTGCAGTTTCTGGAAAACAAGCTCAAGGCCAAGACGATCGCCCTGATCGATGACAAGCAGACCTATACGGCCGGATTGACTGCCAACATTGAAAAATTTGCCAAGGAGAAAAATCTGGTAAAAGTCGTCGCGCACGAATATATCACCCCTGGTGACAGTGACTTCACGGCTGTTTTAACCAAACTGAAGCGGGTCAATCCGGATGTAATCTACATGAGCGTCTATCAACCCGAAGGCTCCAAAATGATCCAGCAGGTGCGCAAGCTTGATCTCAGCTCCGACTTCGTTAGTGAAGACGCGGTCTTTCACCCCAAGTTCTTGGAGGTCGGCGGAGCGGCGGCCGAGGGCGTATATCTGACATTTGCCAAAGCCCCGGATACCCCCCAGCGGGCGGAATTCGAAAAAACCTACAAAAAAATGTGGAATGTGAAAAACGTAGGGTCTTACGCCTATTATGCTTATGATGCCGGCATGATGGCTCTGGCGGCGATCAAGAAGTGCGGCACCACCCAAGCCGACACGCTGCAAACAACGATTCGCGACAACACCTGGTCGGGTATCACCGGCGATATCAAATTTGATGCCCATGGCGATCGTAAATTAGCGCATATCGTCTGGATCGTTAAAGGCAACAAGTTTGTTCCTTATTGGGATCCGCTAACCGGCGAAGATCTGTAATATGTTATTGGACCGGGCGAAGTAGCGCCCGGTCCAATTTTTTGTTTGTTGAGGATTATCACTGAATGGAACTATCGGCGTTTCTTTTACAACAGACGATCAATGCGATTTTTTTGGGGAGTATTTATTCCCTGATTGCCCTGGGCTATACCATGGTTTACGGTATCATCGAGCTGATTAATTTTGCCCACGGCGAACTGTTTACCGCCGGAGCGTTTATCGGAGTTATCGTTCTGACGGCCCTACAGCAGGCCGGTTGGGTGGAAAGTCATTTTATCCTGACCCTGTTTATCGTCTTCGGGTTGGCCATGGCCTATGTGGCCGTCCTGGGTGTAGCCGTAGAGCATGTGGCCTACAAGCCGTTGCGAAATTCCTCTCGTTTGGCAGCCCTGTTGAGCGCCCTGGGAATGTCGATCTTTTTATCCAATGGCATGATGCTCAGCCAGGGAGTGTCCGATCGAGCCTACCCCCAAGTTTTCGGCATGGAAGGACTCGAAATTTTCGGCGCCCGGATTAGCAACGGTCAAATCTTTATTATTTTCCTCGCGCTGGCACTCATGATCGGGTTGAATCTGTTTGTCCATCGCAGCCGTTTAGGAAAAGCCATGCGGGCCACAGCCCAAAACCGTATGATGGCGCGCATGTTGGGCATCGATATCGACCAGACGATTCGGATTACATTCATGATCGGTCCGGCCTTAGGCGCCGCAGCGGGCGTAATGGTGGGTCTCCATTACGGTGCGGTGCGGTTCGATATGGGTTTTATTTTCATGATCAAGGCATTTGCGGCCGCCATTTTGGGCGGCATCGGGTCCATTCCCGGGGCCATGCTGGGGGGTATGATTATCGGCGGCATCGAAGTGGGATGGGCGGCCTTCCTCCCCAGCGCCTGGAAGGATGTTACCACTTTTGTCGTCCTAATCCTGGTGCTTTATTTGCGCCCCAGTGGCATTTTAGGTGAAAGCGAAAGCGCGGTGCGCGTCTAATGATACGACGAGAAATCAAGAAACTGGTCACGTACACCTTTTTCCTGGCCATTATCCTCATACCCATGCTGGGGTTTAGGAGCACGAGTTTCGAAGGCGGTCGGGTGATAAAAACCCTGGGGGTTTTTGTGGCGATCATTGTTTTGAATTCTATTGTTACCATGATCCGCAGCCGCCGTAAAGTGAGCGAAATCCAAAAAAATCCTTTAACGGAACGTATCGGCGAACAGATTAATCGGGTTCCGAGAATATACACACTTGGCGGATTATTTGTGCTGGCAGCGCTGTTTCCCATGTTTGCCAACAATTACATGGTCGATGTAGGCATTACCTGCCTGATATATGTGTCACTGGGACTGGGACTCAATATTGTGGTCGGGTTGTGCGGACTCCTCGACCTCGGCTATATCGCTTTTTATGCGGTGGGCGCCTACACCTATTCCTTGCTGAATCTCAAATTTGGCTTGGGATTCTGGTCGGCCCTTCCCCTGGGCGTTGTTTTAGGCATGGTTGCCGGGTGCATCATCGGATATCCTACCCTGAAGATGCGCGGTGATTACCTGGCTATCGTCACGCTGGGATTCGGAGAAATTGTGCGCCTGGTCTTAAATAACTGGGATTCGTTGACAGCCGGGCCCAACGGTCTTTTTGGAATGAAACGTCCCGCGTTGTATTATCCGAATTTCGAAGAGGGGGGCATTACCTGGATCACCTATTATCTAAAATCATTGCCGGCATTGTATTATTTTATTTTGGGCATTGCGATAGTGACGATTATCGGCGTGCGACGCCTGGACAACTCCCGTATCGGCAGGGCCTGGATTGCCATCCGTGAAGATGAAACCGCGGCCGAATTGAGCGGTGTGCCGACAACTTGGATCAAATTGCTGGCCTATGCCCTGGGTGCAGCCTTCGCTTCTGTGGCGGGCGCTTTTTTTGCAGCCAAACTGAGCTACACCAACCCAAACTTTTTCCTCTTTATGGAATCTTGTATTGTGCTGTGCATCGTAGTCCTTGGAGGTGTCGGCAGTATTCCGGGGATTGTTGTGGCGGGATTTGTTCTGATCGCGGCTCCGGAAGTTTTTCGGGGGCTGGAAAGTTACCGTATGCTGGCCTTTGGCGCCATCATGACCACAATGATGATCCTCAAGCCGGAAGGCTTGATACCCGCCTCCCGCCGCCGGCGTGAACTGCATGAAGCGAATCAACGCAACAAAAGAGATTAGGAAAATGGCGGATTTCGACACGATTCTTGAGCTCAAAGACGTCCATACATACTACGATAATATTCATGCCTTGAAAGGGATTTCACTCGCCATCCCTAAAGGGAATATCGCCTGTTTGATCGGGGCCAACGGTGCCGGCAAATCGACAACCCTTTTGACCGTTTTTGGGGTTCAGCCGGCGCGCTCGGGTGAAATCAAATATAAAAACAAACCGATTCACAAATTGCGCCCCGAGCAGGTAGCGGCCTTGGGTATGGCCCAAGCGCCGGAAGGACGGCAGTTGTTTCCCCGTATGAGTACCGGTGAAAACCTGGAGATGGGCGCCTTTTTGAGAAGAGATAAAGCGAGTGTGGCCGAGGATATGGAGTGGGCCTTCAGCCTGTTTCCGGCCTTAAAAGATCGGCGAGCTCAGCTGGCCGGTACATTAAGCGGCGGTGAGCAGCAGATGCTGGCCATCGCGCGTTCACTGATGGCCAAACCCGAGCTTTTGCTCCTGGATGAACCTTCCCTTGGGCTTGCTCCCAAGCTGGTGGAAACCATCTTTGAAACCATCCTGCAGATCAACCAGAGCGGAACCACCATTTTCCTGGTAGAACAAAATGCCCATATGGCCTTGAGTATTTCAACCACCGGATATGTGATGGAAACCGGTCGGATTGTGCTAATGGACAAAGCTGAGGCGCTTCTGGAAAATGAGAAAGTGCGCAAAGCCTACCTGGGCGAAGCCTAATTGCCCAACGCCAACTATGAGGAAGGAAGTTCTTCGGCAAAAAACCCGCATTTAATGGTTAGACAAGACTTCAATCTTTGCGTTAAAATCCATTCTGAGTTATTGATTCTATTATACCGGCAATTAAACCTATGAATACAAGTCTCATCTTTATGCATCATCGGTATGGAAATCTCGGGAGGCGAGGGCTTCCCGGCGATTAATTGGAGAGTATTTTGCGTGAAACAAAGGAGCGTTTGCGAAGAATTTTGACTCTGAGTCTCTTTTTGCCGAATACTTTGGCTTTTTTGAGTTCATCGAGCTTCATGGCAATATCGACTCGATTATTAAAACGTCGATGCATTCTATCGCTAACTCGGTAAATACCGAAATTTTCAATGTAAAGTTCGGTACCAATTGGAACGAAATTGGCCGCACAGCGTTTTTTGCCTGCATTGAGCGCATTGCATAAATCTTCACCGCTGGCGGATATGCAGGGGTCGCCTGAAGTTTGATTTGGATCGCCAACATTGTAGGCGGTCACAACCCTTATTTTTTCATTGATCACTTCGTAAATGACGGCTTCGGGGAGAGTTAAGTTGTCCGACGAAGTTATCCGTGCTATAGACAATTGCTCCTCGGCCGCAGCTTCGGGGACAACGCAACACATGATGACTAATGAAAAATAAACTAATAATTTAAATAGATTATTCAACATTTTTTTGAATCTACCTTTGATTCGATCAAATTTTAAGGGCTAAAATAACTACGAATTCGGGTATGTAAACCCCATTGGAGAGAAAATGGCCGACATATTAAATTTTATGAAAGCCAGAGACGCGGGTGAAAAAGAATATTACCAGGCGGTAAGTGAAATCATCCAAAGCGTGCGACCCGTCCTGGATCGAAGCCCGCATTACCGTAAGTCCGCTATTTTAGAACGGATCACCGAGCCGGAACGGGTGATTTCGTTTCGCATTCCATGGTTGGATGATGAGGGAGGCGTGAAGGTTAACCGCGGGTTTAGCATCGAAATGAACAGCGCCATCGGCCCTTTTAAGAGCGGGCTCCGATTTCATCCTTCCGTAAACCAGAGTATCCTAAAATTCTTGGCATTTGAGCAGGTTTTTAAGAGTGCTTTGACCACTTTACCGTTGGGCGGCGGGGCCGGCGGTTCCGACTTTGATCCGAAAGGCAAATCGGATGATGAAGTCATGCGGTTTTGCCAAAGTTTTATGAGCGAGCTCTTTCACCATATCGGCGCCAATACGGACATTCCCGGACGCGATATCGGAGTTGGCACCCGCGAAATCGGATTCCTTTTTGGAATGTATAAAAAATTATGCAATGAATTTAGCGGGGCTTTGACCGGGAAAGCCATCAATTGGGGCGGCAGCCTTTTTCGGCCGGAAGCTGCCGGATTCGGATGTGTTTACTTTGCGGCTGAAATGCTGGCCACCCGCAATATGTCCTTTGATCATAAAGTTTGTCTGGTATCGGGATCAGGGAACGTCGCCCAATACACCGCCGAAAAGCTGATCGACCTGGGGGCAAGCGTCGTCACCCTCTCGGATTCTTCGGGCTATATATTCGACCCTGACGGGATCGACCGTAAGAAGCTGGCCTTTCTAAGGCAAATTAAAAATATCAGACGGGGGCGGATCGAAGAATATTCCGAGAAATTTACAAGTGCGATCTATACCCAGACGGATTACACCCTCGACTATAGCCCGCTATGGAGTCATCGTGCCGATTGTGCTTTTCCCTGCGCCACGCAAAATGAAATCAATGAAAAAGATGCCTATAATTTGATCAACAACAACATCCGGCTGGTTTGCGAAGGGGCCAATATGCCCTGCACACCTGAAGCGATCGATATTTTCAACGCAAAAAAGATCCTGTATGCGCCGGGAAAAGCGGCCAATGCCGGAGGCGTAGCGGTCTCAGGGCTGGAAACAGTACAAAACAACATGCGTATTCAGTGGCTTGGAGAAGAGGTGGATCAGCGGCTTAAAATCATAATGCATGGCATACATAAAACCTGTCTGGAAGCGGCGGAAGAATATGGGATGCCCGGAAATTATCTTAGTGGAGCCAATATCGCCGGTTTTGTAAAAGTGGTGGATGCCATGCTCGATCAGGGATTGGTTTAACAGCTGCGTGATCGGGGCGGGTGGCATTCCTCGGAGTCTCGGCAGATCTGAAAAACAATCAGGCTCCTAACAAAATTGAGCCTTTGAAATAAGGGAGGTGGAATTATGCTAAAAGATGTAATCTCAGCCAGTTATAAGGGCGGGTATAAAATTGCAGTGACATTCGAGGACGATGCCGCGGGGATTGTTGACTTTTCAAAGTATTTGGGAAAAGGCGGTGTATTTAAAAAATTTAAGGACATAGAATTTTTTAAAAATTTCAACATTAATGAAGAGCTTGGAGTGCTGACTTGGGGGGGCGAAATAGATATTGCACCGGAGACGCTTTATGCCGAAGCAACGAGCTCTCCATTGCCGGACTGGGTAGATTTGCGGCAAGATTCTTCGGCAAACATGTCGGTTCAGCCGACCGCGTAAACTAAGCGGCCGAGCTCTATACTCAACAATAATTATCCGAAAGTTGACTATTCAGGAGATTGGATAATCAAAGATACCAGAAAAATGCGTCAATAAGATTTTGGTCAAAGATGTTTTATGAAAATGCAAGAATCCTTAATGATAAATCCTT
Organism: uncultured Desulfobacteraceae bacterium; assembly: GCA_964530095.1. Lineage (GTDB taxonomy): Bacteria > Desulfobacterota > Desulfobacteria > Desulfobacterales > CAZHA01 > CAZHAH01. Next base: position 54,919 of record CAZHAH010000009.1, read on the forward strand.
GTCAATTGGTGAACAATACCTTTGGAATTCTGAAATTAATTTGGCTGATCCTAGAGGGAACAGCTATCTATTTGGGTATAGGCGTTATCTTCAAAAACGTTTCTTTTGCCCTAATTTCCCTCTGCAAAAATTAATCCTTCCGCCCCCCTTCTCTCCGCAAATCGCCGACAAGCCCTCGGATTCTGTTTTCGTTTGATTCATTAACAAGTGAAAATTGAAAGACATTCTGGAAACAAAAGACCCACCATAATCAAAAAGTATACTTTAGCAGTATTGAAGAGGAACGCTTCTAAACAGAACCGTGCTTTTCCAGCTCAAATTAGGCAAAACCGCACTGGAGGAATCATTTAGAAGTATGAAGTTATGAAATCAATATCGTAACAGTTTGGTTTTATTCCAAAAATCAAGATATAGGCAGTTGTCTTTATAAAAAGCAACGGGGAATTTAGGTGGAAAATGGACTTTTTTAGTAGCCTCGATAAAATGAAGATAATTAACGTCAATCTTACATGACGATTTTGATTTTGAAATGCGGGTTGAGTTAAAAATCGCCACAACGGTTTGCTATTTTGCCTGGTATTAGTCCCCACAAGATCTTGATGAGCGAAATCAGTTTGATTTTTCCTAATATCGCTTGATCTGAAAGCTTCTACATGATCAGATAAAAATTCATTATTTTTTCAATCTCGCCACAGACAATCACCTAAAGCATTAATTGATCCGCCCGCTGCTCCCACAGAAGAAGGCGGAGAAGGCCATCTATCCATATACGCTATGATGGCCAAATCCGCGATAAGGGTGCCGCCTTAAATTATTAAGAAGGTTATGTGTAAATGATATGGGGTAAATGATTCGGGCTGTTTGCACCGGTTCATCCACGCAAGGTTTCTGTGTAGCCATCAACACTGAGAGCTTGGCCTGAGATTTTGCTCCCCGCCTTTGAACACAAAAACAGAATCATGTTGGCAACATCATTTGTAGTGACAAAGGTTCGCATGGATGTGCCCTGAACCAACCTTTGGTAGACCTCTTTTTCTGATATTCCTTTAGCCTTTGCTTCGGCAGAGATTACAGCATCCATGCGTGGCCCTTCAACTGCATTGGGGCAAACTGTATTTACCCGGATACCATATTCCCCGAGTTCCATGGCCATTGTTTTGGTTAGACCAATGACCGCCCATTTTGAAGCGGCATACGGTGATCGCATCGGATACCCGAGCAATCCGGCCGAAGAAGACATATTTATTATAGAACCGCCGCCAGCGGCCTTTAGAATTGGTACGGCCAGGCGGGCACAATAAAACTGGCTATTAATGTTCACCGCCATGGTACGATCCCATTCTTCAGGAGAAACATCCTCAACGGCAGCGGTAGGTCCTGCTATGCCTGCATTGTTTATTAATACATTCAATCCGTCTAGGTGGGAATGCGCTTTTTCAAACAAACTGGCCACCTGAACTGGATCTGATACATCGGCGCGTGTCACGCCGACACCCGGCAATGATCTGGAGCACGCTGCAAGCTGATCCTCGTTAATGTCACAAATGTAAACCTCCGAGCCGTTTGTTAGAAAAGCCTCGGCAACAGCACAGCCAATACCCGATGCGGCTGCCGTTATTAGTATCTTCAGTCCTTTGACAGATATCTCCACGAGATCAGCCTCCTTTCAGAACAATGAACATTTATGAAAAGGGGAGTCCACTTTCACCCCCAAGGCTTTAGAATCCATATCATGGTTTTTCGGATTTCACGAAAGCAACCAGGCCTTTTAGTACTTTTTTACGCCATTCTTCTGTGAATTCGGGTGTCCACTCGTAAAAACCCTTACCTGTTTTTGCCCCCAACTCACCTCTCTCCACTTTTTCGAGAAGCAGCGGGTAAGGTTCGTTAGAGGTGTCCATATCCGGAAGAATATATTTTTCACATTGAAGGGTTAAATCATAGCCATCAATATATTCATAGAGTTCGAACGGCCCGACCATGCCGAGTCGTCGACCGAAACTGTTTTTTACCGCCAGATCCACATCCTGGGGCGATGCAATCCCGCGCTGTACTATATTGAATGCCTCACGCCACAGTACCAGCTGCAGCCTGTTGCCGATAAATCCTGGAGCCTCCTTCTGACAAATGATGGGACTTTTGCCCATGCCTTCGTAAATCTCGTATATGGCTTCAACTATCTCGTCTTTTGTATCCTTGCCGCGTACAATTTCAACCAGGGGCATCAGGTAAGGCGGGTTGAAATAGTGCGCCACCAGAAACCTGTCCCCCCGCTGAGTAGCCTCAGCAAGTATGCTGGGCATCAGACTGGATGTATTGCTGGCAAAGATGGTGTGTTGTGGGCAGACAGCATCCAACTTTGAAAATAGATCTTTTTTTACCTCAAGGACCTCTACAATCGACTCGACGATGAAATCCGCCTGCGCTCCGGTAGCTTCGAGATCGGTGGTCGTTGTCAGCCGGTCAAGGGCAGGATCCACATCAGTTGCAGATATCAATTCCCAACTGGCAAGTTCGTTCAGGCTTTCTTCAATTTTGACATGGGCCTCTTCCAGACGTTTTTCGTTACGCCCGCATAGGGTTACCTCATATCCTGCCACTGCAAATTCCTGAGCAATGGCATGCCCCATCATTCCCGGCCCGATGACACCTATCCTTTTGATTTCATTTTCTCCTACCACGATCACCCCCAGTAATTTGGAATCAATTAACGCAGCGTTATGATGAAAATCGAGGTGTATTATATTATTTCCCGATCAGCAGCCTTTAAAATTCTTTCAAACTCTTTGATGACGGCATCCTCAAGCGGTGGCACTTCATGTTTATTCAATATTTCGGTAACCTTATTCTTTGCTCGTTCATGCACGCCCCTGGAGTCTTTGACCCATTCCGAATAGGTACTAAAGTCGAATATTGTTGGATAAAAACGGATTTCATCCCGAAAATGGTTGTAGGTATGATCGTCGGCAATGAAATGCCCTTTTGGGCCAGCGCGATACACAGCATCGAGTCCGATTTTTTCCTCGTTGACGTCAAACTTGGCCCACATCCGCCGCGTGATTTGCACTATTTCATCGTCGATGGCAAGTTGCGTCAAACTGGACCCCATCCCCCCGTCCAGAGTGCCGGCACCGGAAAGGATGGAGGCTCCAGATGCTGCAGCCATCAATGTCCCCATACCCTTCTGAAACAATAGCTGCTCGAAGATGAAACCATCGGACACCAAAGCAGGGCATTCGGCGGGCATTTTATAATATCTCGTACCCAGCTGCGCCAGGGCACCATATAACAACAGATTCTCCGGCCCGCCGGTAATGGAGTTGCCAGTCCGCATTTCCACCGCGCTCGGATAGCAATAATAAACGGTAGCTGTGCCGGGATAAAGGTTTTGGAGCAGCGTGAAAGCCCCTAAAACCTCTGCATTGCCTTGCGCAATGGTTCCAACAAGGGTAACCGGAGCACTGACGCCGAGCATTGGCTCCACGGCTACTTTAACAGGCAATCCATATTCACCGCACACTTTCAGCCGTTCGATCTCGTCTTCCGGATAATAAAGCGGTGACATAGGACAAACAATGGCATGAAAGAGAGGGCGCTGGATCATGGCCTCTTTGGTGCCCCTGACGGCAAGCTGCATCTCGACAAGGTATTTCATATTTATCGAGCCCATGGTAAGGCCCATGAAGTGCTTTCGCGAATTTTCCAACAGTATTTTGGTTGCATAAAGATCAGCGGATTTCGAAGGAACATCCTGGATGCTCATGAGCCCGGAAAAGCCGATATCACCTAAACCATCGGAAACAATGCCCGCCGCTTTTTGATCCTTCATGGTTGCCGCTCTAAACCCACCCCCTCTTTCTGCCGGCACCAAAGTGTCTCCCGATCCACAACGCACCAGAAAATCGCTGTCACAACTCAGATCGTAATCATATTCCGGATCCCTTCCCGCCAAGCATATGGTTCGGGGGGCCTTAGCCACACTACGCTCGACCAAATCCGCCGGAAATCGAACAAGATTTTTTTTATATCGATCATTGCTCCGGCGTCTGCCAACTTTTCCAGCGTCTCTTTATGGTCGATGCGTATGCCGGTGTTCTCCAGGATAGCAAGTGAAGCCTCATGGATTTTCTTCATATCCTCATTGCTCAAGATCTCAATTCGCATAATAATTATTCACCATGGTCATGTACGCAGAAGGTTGCGACCCGGGCGCTCACCGGTGTGTTCTGAATGATTGATTACCAGTCGGCCGTTCACGATCACATGTTCCACTCCTCGGGCATAAGCAAAAGGCTTGGAATCGGTGACCCCATCATCTAGCTTTTCATAGTCCAGCACAACCACGTCGGCAAAATATCCTTTGCGAAGCAAACCACGATTACGGAGTCCAAAATGAGTCGCCGGCATGCTGGTCATTTTTCGAACAGCATCTTCCAGATGCAACGTTTTTCTCTGGCGTACATGGCATGTAAGAAAATGAATCATACCGGCATAGCTGGCTTTGAAAGGCAGGCTATCACGAACCGGACTGTCTAAATCGCTGCTGATGATGTCTGCTTCTAAATTGAATAAAGGATGAGAAACCATTTCAGCAACATGCTCTTGGGTGAACAGTATGCCCAAGGCGATCAAATCATCCATGCCGGCACCGGCGGCGGCCATGATGTCAAAATAGCAATCCCACGGGTCTTTTCTCCAGAATTCAGCAATTTCTTCAAAATTTTTACCGACGATTTCCGGAAAAGGCTTTTCTTGTATGATACGCACCCGGTACCAATCGCCGCGGTGGATGAATCGCCAGTAACGGTCACATTCCGTACGCAAGCGTTTGCGCACAGCAGTATCTTTCAATCTCAGGGCGGCCTGTTCAGCCCCTCCCTCCAGTAGCCAGGGCGGTAGGATTGAGGCCAGTTTTCCGAAACCGTTTTTATAACCTACGCAGTCAGTCTGAATGTCAAATCCCTTTTCACGGGTTTGCTCCAAGGTCTCCACAGCCCTTAACCAGGCCCCTTGAGGAGCGTTTGTGTTTTCCCGCACGTTAAGGTGAGAGAGTTGGCCCCTCGTATTGCTTTCCATGACGATTTGAACGAATTCCTCCACAGCCGGCTGCAGATGCTCGTCATAGTTACGGATATGACTGGCATACATGCCACCATAAGCCCCTGCTATTTTAGCCAGTTGCGTCACCTCGTCCGTTGAAGCCAGGCGCCCGGGTTCATATTCAAGTCCCGTAGACAGACCCAGAGCGCCTGCATCCATGGCCTCCCTAACATGGTTTTCCATGGCCTTCATTTGATCAGCAGTAACTTCATTACTTGGGATAGCAACCCCAGCTGCTGCCCGGATAGTACTGTGGCCCACGAACCACGCTAAATTCTCAGCGGTTTTCATTTGGGCGACTGTGTCCAAATACTCAGCAAAACTTGACCAGGTAACCGGTCCATTGTATGCGAAGTCTTTTAAAACTTCTTTACAGTAGATTCGAGAAATGTCACTCAACGGTGCCATACTAAATCCGCAATTGCCGATTATTTCTGTGGTCACGCCCTGTCGAACTGTACTTTGCATGGCTGGATTGGTGTGAATGCTCCAATCCGTATGACTATGACAATCAATAAATCCCGGACAGACGACCTTCCCTTTGGCTTCGATGATATGCTCGGCCTGAGCTTCGGGCAGACGCTCCACAGCCACGATGCGATCCCCCTCAATCATCACGTCAGCAGGGTAAAGAGGATTGCCGGTACCATCGGCCAACCAACCATTGCGGATTAAAATATTTATAATCCCTCCTTATGACTCAAACCACCAGCGTTCGGGAAGTTTACAGCCGTCCATTTCAATATTGGCTGCGACATTATCAAATTTCAATTTGGTCGTTGCGGCCATAATGTCGCTCGGGAACAGAGGAATGACGGAACCACCTTCATCGCGGCAAAGGCGCTGCATTTCGACATACATTTCACGCCGCTTTTTCTCATCAAGTTCGGCACGAGCTGCTACTAACAGTTCATTGAAGCGCTCGTTTTTCCAAAAACCCTCATTCCAGTTTGTATCGGCCGCATAAGCTGTGGCAAACATCCAATCTTCTGTCGGTCGGCCCCACCAATAGGAAAAGCACCACTCTTTCTTCATCCAGACATCACTCCAATAACCGTCATTGGCCTCCTTCACGACCTTGATGTTGATGCCTGCTTTTTTTGCGTGTTCTTTGTAAAGAACGGCCACGTCTACAGCACCTGGAAATGCCGCATCGGCGGTATGAAGGTTAAACGTGTGGCCCGCCAAATCAGCTTTCTTTAAATAATATCGCGCTTTGTCCGGATCGTATTCCCTCTGTGGCAATTCGGATGCGTAATATCGGTTGGCCGGTGAAATTGGGTGATCGTTTCCGATGATTCCCTGGCCTCGCAACACTGTTTCTAACAAATGCTCCCGGTCGACGGCATATTTTAGGGCTAACCTAACATTATTATCAGTGTAGGGTTTTAAATCGCTGCGCATGGGAACGGTAAAATGTTTCGTGCCGTTGGTTTTGATCACCTGAATTCCTGAGGTTTTTTCCAACAAGTGAACGGTTTTTCGATCGCAACGGGGAATAACATCGACTTCGCCAGTTTTCAGAGCACTGGTCCGTGTGTTGGGGTCGTTAATTCCGATCATCTCCACCTCATCGAAGTGGGCCCGGTCTGCCTTCCAGTAGTTCGGGTTGCGTGTGGCAAGTGAACGAACGCCGGGCTCCCAGATCTTCAGGATGTATCCGCCGCTCCCGATTCCCTTTTCCCATTCCGCTTTTTCAGTCCCGTTTGGTACGATTGCTAGATGATAGTCACTCATGAGATATGGAAAGTCGGCATTACCTTCCCGAAGTGTGATGATGATGGTATGCTTGCCGTCAGCTTTGATCTCGGTAATCGGCTCCACAAGGACTTTTACAGGCGATTTGGAATCTTTTCCCCCGTGATGATTGATGGAAAAGATTACGTCCTCCGCTTCTAAATTTTTACCGTTATGAAATTCAACACCTTTTCTGAGTGAAAAAATCCATTTTGTTGCATCGGGGGTCGATTCCCAGCTTTCAGCCAGTTCAGGAATCGCCTCAGACTTATGGTCGATTTCAACCAGACAGTTCCTGAGTTGCCATGAAAGTGTTTCCGGCACAAGGTTTGTAATTGTTGCTGTATCAAGCGAATCGGAAGTCTGAGCGCCAGGAGCCCCTATACGAAGGCGGCCACCTTTTTGGGGCGTGGCCGCGTTGGCTGTTCCTTTTAAAAATGACGGCGACAAGGTTGCCGTCAGTCCCAAGGCCGCCATCCGGGTTATAAAATCCCGACGTGAAATCTTTCCGCTGGCAAACAACTTTTCAAGCAAATTTTTTTCTAACATAATAAATCCTCCTTTCTTATGTTTCAATGCATTTCTTGTTTTCATTAAGAGAAATGCTGTTATAAAAACTCATTTTCCACATCGGAAAATGAGCGATCGAGTATTGAAACCATCTCATCGATCTCTTGTTTCTCAATAATAAAAGGCGGCGCTACTAATGTGTGATCGCCTAGAATGCCGTCCACGCATCCGCCACCGGGGTACAATATTAATCCGTTTTTGAAAGCTGTTTTTGCAATTGAATCAGCAAAGCCTCCATCCTGGTTTCCGGAAAAAGGTTCTTTGGTTTTTTTATCTTTGACAAATTCGATACCCCACAAAAATCCCCGGCCGCGGATGTCTCCTACAATTTTGTGGGAATACAAGGTTTCCAATCGCTCCCGAAGATAGCCGCTGATGTTCTTGATATTATCTATCAAGCGGTGCTTCTGCATGTATTCGATCACACTGCATCCCACTACGCCTGCCATGGGAGTCCCTGAATAGGTGTGTCCGGGTGCGAATATCCCCTTTTTCCCGTTCTTGAGAACATTAAAAATTTTATCAGAAATAATGACGCCCGCCAGAGGGTAGTAGCCGGCACTGGCCCCTTTGGCAAAAACGATCATGTCCGGCGTGACATCCCAGTGCTCGATCCCAAAATTCAATCCGGTTCTGCCGAAGCCGGTCATCACCTCGTCGGCAATGAACAAAATATCGAACTCATCACAAATCTCTCTTATGATTTTGTAATATTCCGGTGGCGGCACCACGGCACCGGCGGCGGCACCGACAATCGGTTCTGCAAGAAAAGCACTGATGTATTCTTCACCAATCATCTGGATGGTTTCTTTAAGACGGTAAGCGCAGGCAAGGTTACAGGCGGGATATTGATTGTTTTCAGGGCAACGATAGCAATTGGGAATAGGTATCTTTGGATAGGGCAGGAGGGAGCTCACAAAATTCTTCCTGCGCTGAACATGCCCGCTCATGGATAGTGCCCCCATGGTGATGCCGTGGTAGCTCAACCAACGTGAGACGATCAGTTCCTTTCTGACCTTGTCTTGTTCCAGATAATATTGGTGAGCTATCTTGGCGGCCATTTCAGTGCCTTCAGAACCGCTGGATACAAAAAAGACACCTTCAAGGCTTTTTGGCGCCATTTCAGCTATGAGTGCTGCCAGCTTTTCACTGGGTTCGCTGGTGAAATGGGATCTAAAAACATAGGCCACCTTCTCTGCTTGGGCGGCATATGCCTCGCCGATTTCCTTGACCCCATGACCGATGTTGCACACCACAGGGCCGGAGGTCCCATCGATGTAGCGCTTGCCGGAGCTGTCGTATAAATAAATCCCTTCTCCCTTCTCTATCATGGGTGCGACAGACCGCAGGTTATAGTGCAAGAAATGACTGTTTTCGATGTCGTAGGCCATGATGCATTCTCCTGAAAATAGCAGAAAATTAACGGTTAAATACTGAAACGTTTCAGTAGATTCTAAAAAAAATATTTCATTTCCCTTCAAATTGTTAGCGGATATATCCGGAATTTCCATACCCACACGATTTTCGAATAATGAGTTCTGCATCCAAGACAATCTTTTCCACCATATGAGGAACCCTTTCTTCGATTCGGTTTACAAGGATTTTTACACCCATAGCACCCATTTCATATTTTTGTTGGCTTATGGTAGTGAGTTCAATGCCTGACAAAGCCCCTGTTTTTATGTTATCAATACCCATTAAGGCAATATCTTTTGGAATCTCAAATCCTAAACGCAATATGGCCTCACGGGCACCAAGTGCCATATTATCATCGTGAGCGAAAATCGCAGTCGGTGGATTTTTGCTTTTCATCAGCCGTTCACAAACTAGAAATGCTTCCCGATTTGAATATTTTCCTACTCTGATGTATCGCTTCGGTATTTTCAGGCCGTAATCTTTTAATGCAGCTTTGCTGCCTTTTAGGCTGTCTATGGCATTGGACGCATTCAGATCTCCCGTGATTATCGCAATTTTGTTGTGGCCAAGCTTCCAAAGGTGCTCTATTCCTTTGTATCCTGCAGAATAGTTATCCATGATAATGTATTCTGCTCTATTTTCCAAAGAAGGGATAAGGGGTATTCGATTGATGCAAATAAAGGGAATTTTTTCATCAATAAGAAATTCAATGTGGGGATCTTCGGCGACAACTGTTGATATGATAATTCCATCGACACCACGTGAGCGAAGTATATCAAAATAATCTTTTTGAGTTTCAAAATTTCCGTCTGTTGTGCATAGGATGGTACTGTAACCGTATTTTTTTGCTGAATCCTCAACACCTTGTGCCAATTCTGCAAAAAAATGATCCGATATATCATTGATAATTAATCCAATTATGTAACTCCGTTTATTCACTAAAGCCTTTGCGACTAGACTTGGCTGATACCCGGCTTTTTTAGCAATCTCAATTATTTTTTGTCGTTTTTCATCACCGATACCAGGACGGTTGTTAAGCGACATAGAAACCGCGGCCACTGACGCATTCGCCATTTTAGCGACATCCTTTATGGTTACACGCTTATTCATCATTGATGTGAAGTGAATAACACAATGTCTACATGTTTATGTTCTACTGAAACGTTTCAGAATTTATAATATCAGATTATTGTTGTCAACAAAAAAATGGTTTTATGGTTAAATCAACAGTAAAGATAGATAGTTGAAAGGGCTTTTGGGGAAAGTCTCTGTAAAGATAAATCTCAAATATCATAAATATTTCAGTCGGTTATTCGTGAATGTGAAAGGCAGTTATGATGTGGGTTAAGTTATGTTAAATCTTCTTTTCTACTTCTTGAAAAGAAATAATTTCTAAATACATTTTCTTTGAATTTGGTTCTTATACTTTTTTTTTCAGACAAGATATTCTTCTCGCGTACAAGGATAGAATGAAGCGGATAGTCTGCATTTTTCTTTTTACTGATCCGATTCCATCCGTTTAGCTTCGGATAAGAATCTATCAATGCTATTCTTACCAAAACCTGGATTTGATCTCGCAAAATCAGCTGCTTTGCGGTAATATTGCGCAGCTTTCTTTCTATCCCCCCGAGCTTCATACACCATAGCCAAACGGTCGAAGCCATCAACCTGATCGGGATATTCGGTCAACAGCCTTCTGGACACCGCTTCGGCCTTTTCTAATTCATTTTGATTTATCAGATCAACCACACTATTAGAGAGCTGATCAAGTTCAGTGTAAACAGCCCGATATTTTATTGGCGGAACTGATTTTGGCCTTCCATCTGGGTTCTGAAGGCAGCATTTTTTGTATTTCTTGCCACTGCCACAGGGACATGGCGTATTGCGACCGATCTTCGACATGGTCAATATCTTTACATATTTTGATCTTTATGACAATGAATGCCAATGCAGATACGATTTGCCACAGATTTATCTGCCGATGAATATGTACACCGGCGGGCCTGGAAGGAGGCAAGGCTTGACAATTGCCCTCTTCACAGCAAAGGGGGATGCGGCTTCGCCAGCC
>CAZHAH010000010.1:0-65432 GCA_964530095.1 uncultured Desulfobacteraceae bacterium
TAATATTTTTACCCTATTCTTTGTTTACTTAATTTAGCCTGAATTATTGCTGGACCTTATAGTTCTTCCTCTTCCAGAATTGTTTAAACCTCAAATCCCAAAACTCAAATCCCAAAGAAATTTCAAAATACAATGTATCAAATTCAAAACGTGCTTGGGTCATTGGAGATTGGAATTTGGATATTGTTTGCTATTTGTCATTTGGTGCCTGCAATTTTTCAATTCAAGGACTCAACTATACTGATATATCCAATACGTCTTATTTAACATATTTTTGTGGGGCACTACACTAGATCAGGCTGTAACAAAACGGTTCAAAAATGGTCTGATTGAATTGGCCGGCGTCCGTTTCCTTTTTAAGCTGCTTCAACGTATCAAACGGTTCTTTTGCCTGCCGGTAGGGCTTGTGAGAATTCACCAAAGTTTCAAAAGAATCAATAATAGAAAGCAATTGCCCTATCGCCGAGGAGCCGCTTACTCCTTTGGGATAGCCGCTGCCATCCAGTTTTTCATGGTGTTCAAGAGCCCCGAGGGCAATCACCTCATCCATATTGTGTTCATTTCGAATGATATGATAACCCTTTAGAGGGTGTGTTTTAACTTTTTCAAATTCTTGGTGAGTCAATCTCCGTCTGGCCGATTGTATTGTGTCGGGCAATCCGATTTTCCCCACATCATGCAGCAGCGCACTCAATCCGAATCGTTTTATGTCTTCAAGAGAATATTTACCAAAAAAGCAAAAATTTATGGTTAAAATCATTACATTGAAAGAGTGGCTCACAATCGAATCGTCACGAGAGAATAAGGCTATCTGATGTTTTAAAATTTCGGGCTGTTCGGCACATCCGCAAACCAGCCTATCCACCGTTTCCGGAAGGGTAGCCATCATACCGCTTTGAGGTTCGGCGAAGGCTTCTTGAATAAGGCTGTAAAGTGTCGCCTTTAAAGCCCTGGGATCTTGTGATTCGATAGGTTGTTCCAATTGGCTGTCAAACTCTTTTTGAAGTTCTTTGATGAGGGCAATCTGATCGGTCTGATTAATATACAATGGAGGATATTTTCCTCCCGGTAGGCGTGTTTCGTTGATTATTTTTCCAGGGGGTTTATATAGGGTATATTTTTTCCCGTCTGATTTATAATAAAGCGCGATATTTGTGAGATGATGCACATGGGATTTTGGGATGCGAATAAATTTCTCCTTAACGCCCTTGGCGATTCCCTGTTGGCGCCGCGTCACGTAAGTGCTGATGATGGCTTCCTGTCTGTAGAAAGAGCCGGTTTGGTCCCAATCAATTTGGATGCCATAATGGGAATTTTTGTCACTCGCTCTACTATAAGAAACGGTTCCGATTAAATTGAGGGGAATCTCACTCTCCGGCAGATTGAACTTCAGTTGCAGCCGGTCATGATAAGAGAGACTCTCGGTAATTTCAGGCGCTATTAGAAGACCCATGCCGGATGTGGAGATGTCGACCATCCGGCCAATGCCGCTTCCCGTATCCCACTTCAAGTCAACCTGAATCGGTGAACCCTCATCCGAAGTTACGCGATAGGCTTTGCGACGATTAAAATCCTTTCCCAATGCCCTTTCCAATTGTGAGATGGTGTGTTCCTTGGCCGTAAGCTGAAATTTGCATTGTTTGGCAATCCCATCAGTTTTACAGCTTCGCACCGCCGCATCAAACAACAAGATCGGATCCGTTTTCAAGAAAACAACTTTAAGATTTACCTTTTCGGCCGGTAGCAAATCGGGGCACGTTTTGATTGGAAAGCAAACCACAGCTTCCGTTGTGCTAAAATACAAGATGTCGTGGGAGATTATTTCCCGGTCGGAAAGAACGAGGCTTACTTTTAAATCCTTTAAAGACACGGGCCGGATCGGGGCCGAATCACGGTCTTTTTTATCTTCAGCAGTCTTCATAATCATCAATTTAATCCGAGTTTCTGTTTATTTGCCTGTGGCTATGATTTTATTTACTAAAATATCCAAAAATTATACTCTAAAATGCATTTGGGAAAAATCAGGCCGCAACTCCTTCCATTTGAAAAAGCGGGCTTTCCTCTTCGTCTTGATACTTTTCTTTGATCGACACGATTTCCGATTTAATCTCCAAAAAAGCATCGACAACATCAGGTCTAAAATGGCTTCCCCGCCCCTCCTCGATAAAATTAAATGACTTATCGATCGAAAAGGGTTCTTTATAAGGTCTTTTGGAAGTCAGCGCATCGAAAACATCCGAAACTGCCGTGATACACCCCGCTAAAGGAATTTCGGAACTTTTCAGATTGTTTGGATAACCGCTGCCGTCCCATTTTTCATGATGGGTGAGAGCGACGACTTCGGCCAATTTGATAAACCCGGCATCAGAGTCTGCCAGGATCTTCCCGTATCAACCGTGTCGCTTCATACCCGTCCATCACGGGCATTTGGATATCGATAATGACCACATCAAAATCACCGGCCGACGCCCTTAGCTTCGCAACCGCCTCCTGACCATTATTTGCAAGTGTAACGATTGCGCCCTCATATTCCAGCAGCTCCAGCGCAATCTCCTGATTGATTTCATTGTCCTCTACGAGAAGAATTTGGATGTCTTTAAGCGCCTCAGCCTGATTGGGCGCCTGAACAACGGATGGCTCAAGTTGTCTTTCTGTCTGCTTAGCGCCGGCAAATAAATCCATAATGGTCTCAAACAAGACATCGCGGTATACCGACTTAATCAAGCAACCTTCTATTCCGGAATTTTTTACGAGCTCAATTTCCTGCTTGCCGGAGGCTGCCGGCAGCATAACGATAATCGGGACATCATATATCTGGCGATCGGCTTTGATGCGCTCTGCCGATTCCGTACCGCTCATGCCGGACATTTCTTGATCCAAAATCACCAGCCCGTATCGGGCGGCACCCTTATGCATAGAATTCTTCAAAGCGATAATCGCCTCCTCGCCGGATGCGACCGTGACCACATCAAATGAGAAAGACGCTAGGAAATTCTTTAAAGTTCTGCGCATGGCTTTATTGTCTTCCGCCGCCAATACCCGCAGCCCCTTAAGATCAATTGATGGGAGTCGGTATTTACGTCTATCCCTGGACTGGCGTTCGTATTTGGCGCTAAAAAAGAAAGTGCTCCCTTGGCCGGGCTCACTAGTTACACCGATTTCCCCACCCATCAATTCCACCAGACGCTTGCAAATGGCTAATCCCAATCCGGTTCCCCCGTATTGGCGGGTGGTGGACCCATCCGCCTGAGAAAAGGGTTGAAACAGCCTTCCCATTTGATCCGGGGTAAGGCCAATCCCGGAATCTCGCACTTCAAATCTTAGCCGCACATCACCGTTTTGCAGCTCAACCAATTGGGTCACTACCTTAATCTCACCGGATTCGGTAAACTTTACGGCATTGTTGGTCAGATTTAGAAGAACTTGACCCAGACGGTGTGGGTCACCGATAAGTTTGATAGGTACGGACCGATCGGTTTCGAAAATGAGATCAAGACCTTTTTCATGGGCCTTGATGCTGGCCATGTTTGCAAGGTTGCTTAGAACTTCGTCAAGATTGAAGTCAATCGATTCCATATCCAGTTTGTGGGCTTCAATCTTTGAAAAATCTAAAATATCATTGATAATTTTCAACAAGCTGTTGGCCGCCACCACAATCTTGTCGAGATAATCTATTTGTTTGGGGATCAGTTGGGTTCTTTTGAGCAAATGCGTCATGCCGATAATGGCGTTCATCGGTGTGCGAATCTCATGGCTCATGGTAGCCAAGAATTCACTTTTAGCGCGATTGGCACCTTCAGCCGCTTCCCGCATTTGGATCAGATCTTGATTGCTATCTCTCAGATCCGTATTGACCTTTCGAAGTTCCGCGGTCTGTTTGTCGATCTCAGATTGTAAGGTTTGGGAGTATTCTTCTTGTTGTTTTTGAATGATTTCATGTTGGCGGTAACTATCTGCTAAAGTCTCCTGGTTTTTGCTTTCCAAAACGCTTAATTTGCGATCGATCTGAGAAATTTTTTTCTCCCTTTTGGCTCTATCAACCAGTTGATTGCGCATCTCAGCGGATATGCATAATTCTTCTCCCAGCGAAGTGCCATCCTCTGCTACGAGCTGAAACCGAACTTCCGGCATTTGTTTTTCAAGTGCAGCCAACAAATCCCGGTGCTTTTCATCGTGATCGTCAAATTCGGTGAAAAGATCAGCAGCAATATCCAACGCCTTTACTCCTCTTGTGGTTCGTAAATTTCTTTGGCCTTTGAAATTTCTCCCGGCGGATCTTTAATCAGGGTCTTATATTCCATCAGGTTACTTTTTATATGCGCTGCCAGGGGAGGCGAAAGTCTGGCTGTCATACCCGGGATGGCGGTATAGCTCAGCTTGGTGACGAAGTATTCCGCCATCTGAACGATTCCCTTTATCTCGGCGGGGTCGACCGTTTTTAAGCTGTCGTGATGGTGTTTGATGCCTTTTTGAATATCAACGGAAAGCTTCCATTCTTGAGCCAATAGGTGACCCAATTCGCCGTGGCCGATTCCGATAATTTCTTTTTCGTATTCGGTTAAGGGCTTTGGACCCGGCTGATAGGCTCTGCAAGCTTGAATAAACAGATCGTTTTCGACTTGATCTTCGACGATCATCCCAATGTCATGCAGAATCCCGCATAAAAATGCGTCCTCGCCTTTTTGGCCAAAAACGCGCTCAGCAATCATCTGACTGCAAATGCTTACCGCTGCACAATGTAGCCACAGCTTGCTTCTGGAAAATATATCCTCATTGGAATTGCTTTTAAAAATATCTTTCAGGGCTTCGGTGACCACCATGTTTCTCAGGTTTTTCATCCCAATGAAAATCAGAGCGCGAGATATATCTTCCACCTTTTGCTTGAGTCCGTAATAGGCGCTATTGGCCAAGCGCAAAATACGGAAAACAAGGGTCGGGTCCATCCGGATCAGTTTTTCAAATTCTTTTATGGCACTGTCCGAGTCCGATATTAATTGGGTCAATCGAATCGCGACATGTGGTAACGTCTTTACATTATTAAATTTTCGCAACATTCCTTGCGCAGTTGCCATTACAGACTTCTCCTCTTGGTGGGGATGCAAACCTGTGGCCCTAACTTGTGCCCATCCATAAATAGCATCTTTCGGCCCAGGACAGCGTTCTCACTTTTTTGCAATCCTCAACGTAGCCGTGCTACGCGTGTCGAAGATCCCGACTTGACGGGGCGGTTGCAAAAAAGCTGTGGCCTTGTCGTGTCGAAGATCCCGAGTTTTTCATCGGGGAACCAAAATCTACCATTTCTGGATGGACACGAACGATGCAGGATTTATGCCAACTTCCCTAATAATTAGGATTCTTTATTATCCTCATTACTTAAGGCAAATAGATAAAATCATTTACGCTTTTTTAGTGATATATCTCGTCCCGGGAGCGACAAGGCGTCAATTTTTTGCCCCTCCATAAGGTTCGCCTTGCAAAGGCTTTACGTATCTTGAATTAGGCCAAAGAGGGTGATATGGCTTTCCCTATTCTCGATCCGGGCAGGTCCAAAATATGACGAAAAAAATGGGTGTGCTTAAAGCCGTGCTTTTTGACTTTGACGGAACCCTGACCCAACCGGGCTCGCTCGATTTTGCGGCAATTAAAAAGACCATCGGATGCCCGCTCGAAATCCCCATCCTCGAATTTATCGAAAATCTCCCTACCCAAAACCAACGTCAAAAAGCGCTCCAAACACTCGATCAGTTTGAAATGGAAGCTGCCGCCAAATCAAAACCGAATCAAAACGTCGAAAAAATACTCCCCCGGCTCCGCGCCCAAGGCCTCCTCATCGGTGTCATCACACGCAACAGCCTTACAGCAATCCAGTGCGCCTTCCGAAACTTCAAACAAATCAAAGCGACTGATTTTGATGTTCTGATCTCACGCGACGATCCGGTCCGACCCAAACCGCATCCTGACGGTGTTATCCTTGCCGCTCAGAAGCTGGGTGTCAAACCGCAGGAAATTCTCGTTGTAGGAGATTATATTTTCGACATTCAGGCGGGCAAAAATGCCGCTGCAACGACGGTATTGCTGGATAACCATGTACCCAACCCTGAATTCAGCCGCCAGAGCGATTATACCATTCCAGACGTCGCTGGGTTGGTGAAAATTGTGCGCCAAAGGCTTCCGCTTCCACCCGGAAAGCTCCCCAATGATCTTTTACACGATTTTCTGGCTCAATTTCCGATAGATGATTCCTCACTCCTTATCCGGCCGGGTGTGGGGGAGGATACGGCCGCCATCGATTTGGGAAATTCAGAAGTGCTGATCTTAAAGTCCGATCCCATTACCTTTGTTTCCGAGGCCATCGGAGATTATGCCGTATTAATCAATGCCAACGACATTGCCACTTCCGGTGCTACTCCGCGTTGGTTTCTGACGACGCTGCTTTTCCCAGATGGAACGACTGCGCATGAGATTCGACAGGTGATGCAGGATATTCAAACCGTTTGCGCACGCTGCAAGATCACACTTTGCGGCGGGCATACGGAAATCACCGATGCCGTCCGACGACCGGTTGTAACGGGAATGCTGGCTGGGACTGTTGCCAAAGACGATTTGATTGACAAACGTAATATGCGCAAAGGCGATCGGATTCTTCTAACCAAAGGAGTTGCCGTTGAAGGGACCGCCATTTTAGCCCGTGAATTCGGTTCAAAACTTCGGGATTTGGGTATGCTCCAGGCCGAAATCGAAACATGCCGGGACTTTCTGTCAAATATCAGTATCCTGGAAGAAGCACGCCTGGCGGGAGGGCCCGGGGAGGTTACGGCCATGCATGATGTTACCGAGGGTGGTCTGGCGACGGCCGTGGAGGAGCTGAGTGCTGCCGGACAACACAAGATTCGCATCCGGATGGACAAAATTCCGGTTTATCCCCAAACCGAAAAGATATGCCGCCTCCTGGATATTGCGCCCCTCGGTCTCATCGGCTCCGGCAGTCTTTTGATCGTCTGTAAAAAAGACCGCTCTGATCAGGTTGAGAAAAGGATTCGCGAAGCCGGCATCGATGTCGCCTGTATCGGCCAGGTCATGGAGACCGGTCGAGGCATCCAGGCCCTACAAGATGATCAAAGCGTTCCCTGGCCCCGCTTCGAAGTGGACGAGCTGGCGCGCCTTTATGCAAAAAACCCCAAATCTCAAATCACAAAACTCAAAAATGAAGAAAAACCATTCGGCTGTCTCAGAAAAACTTCATTTGATCTAAGCTCGGATCGAAGGCCAGTGGCAAATCAAAGCCCGTTTGGATCATTGGAGCTTGGAACTTGGATTTTGTTTGTTATTTGTTATTTGGTGCTTGGAATTTTTTATATTCAAAGACTCGATATTTAGATATTGTGTTCGACCTTTTTGGGGGACACAACACTAGAGTCTTTTTTCGCCGGTTATCTTCTGTATCTCCCCTATCTCCTGGGTCACCTCCAAAACACCCATATATTCCCCTTTGCGGTCGTAAACCGGGAAATAGCGTATCAATACCTTATCACCGCGGAAATCGATCCAGAATTCGGCCTTGTCCTGGGTACCCTCTTTAAAACTCCGGACAATGTTGCTGACCCGATCGACACTTTTTGCGGGATGACATTTTTCGACTTTTCGCCCGATGACCGAGCGGGTGCGCGGAAAAATTTTAGATTTGTCGAGCCGGTTAAAATAGGCCACCGAATCGCCGGCATCGACAAATGTCACTTCAAACGGCAACGTTTCCATGAGGGCATCAATCTGATCATAGGAGAGCCCCCGGATGATTTGTTTTTCGATATCCGCACCCTTCTCGACTTCATCCACCATCCGGGCATACAGTGCTTTGGCCTCCGGGCCGTAAGTTTCCTGGTCGATTCGTTGAAACGCCGCTATCAGTTCCGGATTGTCTTCCTCCTTTAGAACCTTGCGCCCCATAGGATAAAGGACATCGTTTTCCTTCCAGATGTGCTCGGCACGGATACTGAGATATTCGAGCCCCTCTTCCTTGAACTTGCGCAATACTTCGTCCGTGCCTTGATTCAGATCCGATATCTCTTCAACCATGCGCGCAAGAAGCTGCCTTTCGGCATCGTGTTCCTGCAGCATCACCCCCAGAGGTCCCGGAGAGCCTGGAATTCCGCGTTTTTCCAATAAAGGAAAAAGAAAATCCTCCTCTTTTTTGTTGTGGATTTTGTCTCCGAATTCGAGCAGAAAATCGATTGTACGCTTTATCTGAATCGGATTCTTTAGCGTCTCGTCCAGTCGCTCCAAACAATTTTTGAGAACCGCCATACCCCTTTCAATCAGTTCATGTTCGGTTATCAGGTAATCGTCCCATCTCTCCTTATCTGCCATCTGCTTCCCCCTTCTTCTCTCAATTGTTCTCCATTTATCCTAAAAAGACGGCCATAACATCCTTTCTGGCATTTACATGCTGAATGGTCACTTGTACAAGATCTTCCGGATTTAGATCGATGCCGCCGGCTGGCGGCAGAATACACTCGATCATATATTCGGGAAGGAGGACGCGGAAATTATTTCGCTGCCTGGCCAAGACGATCGCCTCCTCTTTCCGTCCGGTCATTTTTTCAAGGTATTTCAACAGCCAATAGCGGTTTCGGCGGTATTGCATCTTGATCACATCGCCCATGGGCGCCTGTAACATCTGGATCGTTTGATCAATTTCTTCCCGGGAATAGGGGTCTTCTAATCCGAGGATGGCCCTTATCTGCCGCTGCGTCACCAGGTCAAAACATTTCCTGATCGGTGACGTGGCCGTGACATACGTTTCCAGGCCAAGCCCTGAATGGAACTCCGGCTCGCTGTTTAGCACAAAGCGGCTTATTCGTTTGCGCTGCATCCAGTTCTGGAATAGGCTTCCTTCTGAATTGCGGTACAGTCGCTCCTTTGGGGCCGGTTGCGACCGATAAATCGCGGGCGATTCGTGCGCCGCCAAAAACTTCCCCATCAACCAATTGGCCATAATCATGATCTCAGCCACCAGCATTCGACCCGGGCTCTCACGGTTGATGCGGTTGACGACCGGATCGCCATTTTTATCGACCCAGATACTGATTTCGGGCAGGGTAATCTGCAACGCTCCCTGTTCGAGACGCCGGTTACGAAAGTTTTTGGCGATTTCATGCAGGATAATGATATCCGGATCTTCATCGGCGATGTTGTTTACCTCATAGTAAGTCAGCTGGCGTTTGACTTTTACGATACTCGCAACGATTTCATAATCGATAACCTCGGAGGATCGGCTCAGATCAATCAAAATGCTGATTGCCGGCCGCAATTCATCTGCCTTGAGGCTACATAAATCATCGGTCAAACAGGCGGGGAGCATGGGAATCTTCTGATCCGGCATATAAATGGCGCTGGCACGGGACATTGCTTCCTGGTCTAACGGATCCCTTTTTTTTATGAAATATCCCACGTCGGTAATATGAACACCCATTCGATAGTGATCGTTTTTTTCTTCGATGCTGATGGCATCATCAAAATCGAGGGTTGATTGGCCGTCAATGGTTATCAGAGAGAGGTCAGTGAGATCCCTGTGCCGGTTAGATTGCGAAATGGACTTTTCAATATCAACCGCCCCGACAACCAGATCTGCGGCTCTCTCTTTGGCAGATCCCGTAAAGGAGGCCGGGATGTTGAATCGAAATAAATCGATGTTTTCATTTTCACCCCAAACCCCTAATCTGACCAAAATCGGGAAGAGCAGTTCAGTATCCTTGACTTGGGCCTCTTTTAGGATCGCTTTACCGAGTTCGTAATGAGGGCTTTCTTTTTCAAACAAATAGATCGATTTTAAAATCTCAATGATCTGTATTTTCTCCTCACTCAGATCATCCGTCGGGGCAGGGGGTGTATCACCGGTAAGCATCTGAAGCCACTCGGCGCCGATTTTGCAAATTTTTTTCTTACGGGCGGTCTCCGCGGCCTGAGCCAGAATATGCGCCACGCGCTCTTCCGAGTTTGGAAAGAAACGGTCAGGATTAAATTTAAAATAGATCCGATCGTTAAAAAATGCTCTCACGACCGCCGACTCACGATCGCTGCTGTGTTCATTCAAAAAACAAAATTCAGTCATCGTTGGCAGATCGATCCACTCCTGCTCTGTGTTGAGCACTTCCCACAATTGTTTAATATCGATGTCGTCTATCAAAGCGCGTCGTTTGAGGGCTGTTTTTTTGAGGGCACCTACCAGCCGGTCTCTCCCCATCGAAAGATCCAGACGGTCTGCACCTCTATGAGTGAGCCGGTTCGCCGTTAATTTGACTTCACGGTTATTTTCGGTGAGAAGACGCAGCCGCAATTTCTTCATTTCCATTACGACGGCACAGATGATTTTCTCATGATCGATAAATTCTACGATGTTTCCAATTTCCATAACCTGACATAGTAACAACGCGTCTGATGAAAGTCAACGAACCCTCAGCAAACATTATTAAAGCTTGCTTCATAATTCAAGCTTGTGAAATGATAGCACTTTAAATATCAAAACCGGCCTTTTATCTATGAAATCAAGCGCACTTATAAAGCCTTATTTTACCCAGAACAAGCTTTTCATTTTCATCGGCCTTATTTCACTGGTTGTGGTTGATTTACTACAGCTGTTGATCCCCCTGGTCATCAAATGGGCGGTGGATGATCTGACCGCCTTTCGGGTCGACTCCAAGGGGTTGATCATTTATGCCTTCTATGTTGTGGGGATTGCTTTGGCGATCGGTGTTTTTCGTTATATCTGGCGGCGCTGTCTTATCGGGATGTCACGGCAGGTTGAAGAAGGGCTGCGCAATAAACTTTTTGCACATATACAAACCCTTTCGGCCCCCTATTTTGCCGAAACAAAAACCGGGGATTTAATGGCCCATGCGACCAATGATATTCAGCATATTCGGATGGCCACCGGTATGGGAATTGTTGCACTGACGGATGCCCTGGTGCTCGGTACGGCGGCCATCGGTTTTATGGCGGCGATTCATCTCCGTCTGACCGTCTATGTTCTCATTCCGATGCCATTTATTGTGCTGAGCGCACGATTTTTTACAAAAAAAATGCATCACAATTATCAAACCGTGCAAGGTGCTTTTGCCGACTTAACCGAAGTAGTGCGTGAACGTTTTGCCGGCATTCGGATCATCAAGGCTTACAACCGTGAAAAAGAATCCGGGAGCGGCGTTCAGACCGCATCAAAGGCTTATGTCGATAAAAACTTGAAGCTGGCACGCATCATGCGATCTTTTTTCCCCATGATGCTCTTTTTTTCAAACATGAGTTTGGGGCTGGTTCTCCTGTTGGGCGGCAGGCAGACGATTAAGGGTTCGATTACACCCGGAGAATTTGTGGCTTTTATTAGTTATATCGGAATGTTGACATGGCCTATGATGGCCACCGGATGGGTGATGAACCTGATCCAGCGTGGAAAAGCATCCCTGGATCGGATTCATCAGATCCTCCAAACCCCGCCCCAGATTACGGACTCCCCGGGTGCCGTCGCGCTGGAACATATCCGGGGTGAGATCGTATTTGAAAATGTCTCTTTTAACTATACCTCCAATGATAATGCCGACGCTACGCCGGTAATCGCTGAAATCGATCTAAAAATAAAGCCCGGTCAGACCCTCGGAATCGTCGGCCCGCCGGGCAGCGGTAAGACGACTCTCTTGGGTCTGGTCCCCAGAATCTTTGATGTTTCACAGGGACGTATCCTGATTGACGGTTTGGATATCCGCAACGTGCGGCTTGAAGATCTCAGATCCAGGATCGGTTTCATGCCCCAGGAACCCTTTTTATTTGCCGGTTCAATCCGGGAAAACATTATGTTCGGTGACAGCGGCCCAAAAAATTCAGTCTTGACCAATGCCGCCAAAACGGCTTCGCTCCATGACACGGTGCAAACCCTGCCGGACGAGTTTGAAACGCTTGTCGGCGAAAAGGGCATCATCCTTTCCGGGGGTCAAAAACAGCGCGTGGCCTTGGCCCGAACGATGCTGTATTCAAAACCGATCCTAATCCTGGACGACCCCATTAGTCAGGTGGATAGTGAAACCGGAAATGATATTATCAATCGGCTAAGGTCCTTAACCGGAAAAATGACCTTGATCATTGTCTCTCACCGACTCTCGGCCGTTCATTTTGCCGACCATATTGTTGTCTTGGAGCAGGGCCGCATTGTCGAATCCGGCACACATGCCCAGCTGATGGAACAGGATCGTTATTACGCTCGAACCTATCGACTGCAGGAACTCGAAGAGGTTATGCATGCGCGCTGAATTTGGATATGCCGAAGAAGAAAAGCTCGGCAAACCGTATGATACCCGACTGCTGCTGCGCTTATACCCTTTTGTTAAGCCGTATCGGCGGTTCATTGCGATTGCCGTTGGGCTCGTGATATTTATTACACTTTTAGATCTCTCACTCCCCTATATCACCAAAATTGCCATAGACCGCTACATCGTACCGCATGTCGCTTTGGATGCCCATCGACCCCATTCCCTTCCGGGACAAGTTTCTTCGCACCGCCCCGGGAGGTATCTAAAATTCCGCCTCAGCGATGATAAGATCGAGGCGATCGTAAGACGATACCCGGACCATTTCGAAATACGCGATCAATACGCCTGGATATCTTTGCCGAAACTGAACCAGCTGCCTGCAAACGATATCAGCCGGCTTCGCAAAAAGGATCTGAACGGAGTCGCAATGATCACCGCTGTTTTTTTCGGGATCATTCTGCTCAACTTCCTTTTCAATTTTTTGCAGATTTATCTGATGGAATATACCGGTCAACAGGTGATGCACGATCTGCGCCTGAGAATTTTTGAGCATGTTCAAAATCTTGCAATTCCCTTTTTTAACCGCAATCCGGTGGCGCGCCTGGTGACCCGTGTCACCAACGATGTCCAGAATATGAACGAGCTTTTTACCTCTGTGATCGTTTTTGTATTCAAGGATACATTTCTTCTGATCGGCATCTCAATCGTGCTTATCAGCCTCAACTGGAAACTGGCCCTCGTCTCCTTTACGGTATTGCCGTTTGTCCTTTTGGCTTCGCTGCGTTTCTCCGGCCTGGCCCGCGAGGTCTTTCGGGTTTTAAGAATAAAACTGGCCGAAATTAACGCCCGTTTCGCCGAAACCATCGGGGGCATCCGGGTGATCCAGCTTTTTTTAAACGAAGATAGCAATTATCGTAAATTCGCCCGCTTGAATCATGAAAACTATCTGGCCGGAATGAGGCAGATTAAAATCTTCGCCGTTTTTATGCCGATCATCGAAATTTTAGGAGCCTTAGCGATTGCACTGGTGATCTACCATGGCGGAATGGGCGTCTTGGCACAGCACGTGAGCATCGGCGCCCTGGCGGCATTTTTTCTTTACATGCGCATGTTTTTCAGACCCATCAGAGACATTGCCGAAAAGTATAATGTGATGCAAAATGCCATGGCCTCCGCCGAAAGACTGTTCCTGTTGCTCGATAACACCGAAAAAGACGGACCGGAACCGCCAATCGACACCCTTCCGATCAAGAAAATCGTCGAAATCACTTTTGATCAGATCAGCTTTGCCTACAACCCCCATGAGTCGGTGCTGAGTAATATTTCGTTTAAGGTTAAATCGGGGCAAACGATCGCCATTGTCGGTCCTACAGGATCGGGCAAGACATCCTTGATCAATCTCATGGTTCGTTTCTACGACCCGACCGCAGGGCGTATTCTGATAAATGACCGGGACATCGCCCGCATCGATATCGCTCATTTAAGATCAAAAACAGCCCTGGTGATGCAGGATCCTTTCTTATTTTCCACCTCGATCCGCCAAAATATTTTTCAGGACTCCCATCCCCTTTCAAACGAAACGACCACGGCTATTTTAAAGGCTTCCAACCTGTATACTTTCATCGAAAAACTTCCCGACGGTCTCGACACGATTCTTTCCGAAGGCGGCGCTACCCTTTCAAGCGGTCAGCGACAACTGATATCGATTGCCAGGGCTTTTGCGCGTCAACCCGAACTTATCATTCTGGATGAAGCCACTTCTTATGTCGATTCAGAAACCGAGCAGCAGATCCAAGCCGCCTTATCCAATTTGATGCGAGGCCGCACCGCCATCGTGATCGCGCATCGTCTTTCAACGGCGCGCACGGCCAACCGGATTCTCGTTTTACACCGCGGAAGGATCATCGAAACGGGAAACCATACTGAATTGATGCATGCCCAAGGCTTCTATTATCGATTGCATCGGCTGCAAAATTCCAACCCAATTTAGGCTTCACTTATTTCTTGCCAAAGCCTATTTGACATGCTAAGGGGCTCTTTTGTGTTTTTTGTGGATTGTTTACCCTCATCGTTGGCAAACTGGCTATGCAAAGCCTAATTTAATAGATCTAAATTAAAAGAAGAGGAGGATTTGATAAATGGCGTATGATGCAGTAAAAATGGCGGATTGGGAGATTTCGGAAGCAGCCGAAAAAAACATGCCCATGCCGGACGAATGGAGAGACAAATTAGGTCTTGAAAAGGACGAAGTGCTGCCCATGGGAAGGCTGGCAAAGATCGATTTTTTAAAAGTCATCGACCGGCTGAAAGACAAACCCGATGGAAAGTACATTGAGGTGACTGCCATCACCCCGACACCCCTGGGGGAAGGCAAAAGCACGACCTCCTGCGGTCTCATGGAAGGTCTTGGCAAACGTGGCGTCAATGTGGGCGGTGCCCTGCGGCAGCCTTCCGGCGGCCCCACCATGAACGTCAAGGGAACGGCGGCCGGCGGCGGCAACTCGTTATTGATCCCGATGACCGAGTTTTCGCTGGGCCTCACCGGTGATATCAACGATATCATGAATGCCCATAACCTGGCGATGGTCGCCCTGACCTCACGCATGCAGCATGAGCGTAACTACAACGACGAGCAATTGGCGCGTCTCACCGGTATGCGGCGCCTTGACGTCGATCCGACCCGAGTCGAGATGGGCTGGATTATCGACTATTGTGCCCAGGCGCTGCGCAACATCGTTATCGGTCTCGGCGGACGGATGGACGGATTTACGATGCAATCCAAATTCGGAATCGCCGTCGGTTCCGAATGTATGGCGATTTTGTCCGTAATCCGCGATCTGGCGGATTTAAAGGAACGACTCAACAATATTACGGTCGCTTTCGACAAGAGCGGCAAACCGGTCACCACCGGTGATCTTGAAGTCGGCAACGCCATGACCGCCTTTATGCGTAACACCATCAACCCGACCCTGATGTGTACGGCGGAATACAATCCCTGTATGGTCCACGCCGGACCGTTTGCCAACATCGCCGTGGGACAGTCGTCCATCATCGCCGATCGCGTCGGTCTGAAGATGTTCGACTACCATGTCACCGAATCCGGCTTTGCGGCCGACATCGGTTTTGAAAAATTCTGGAATGTCAAATCCCGTTTCAGCGGCCTGAAGCCCCATGTTTCGGTACTGACCTCCACCATTCGCGCCCTTAAGATGCACGGCGGCGGCCCCAAGGTGGTGCCCGGCATCGCCATGCCCGATGCCTACACCAAGGAAAATATCGAACTGGTGGAAAAGGGCCTCGAGAACATGGTGCACCTGATCGGTGTGATTCGAAAAGCGGGCATCAACCCGGTGGTCTGCATCAACCGCTTCTACACGGATACCGACGAAGAATGCGCCGTGGTGCGCAAGGCGGCCGAAGCGGCCGGTGCGCGTTGCGCCGAATCCAAGCATTGGGAATTGGGCGGAGATGGTGCCCTGGAATTTGCCGATGCGGTCATCGATGCCTGCAACGACGAAAACGACTTCAAATTCCTGTATCCGTTGGAAATGAAGCTGCGCGACCGAGTTGCCATCATCGCCAAAGAAGTTTACGGCGCCGACGGTGTATCCTGGACTCCTGAAGCTGAAGCCAAAGCCAAAATGCTTGAGGGCGATTCCCAATACGATGACTTCGCCACCATGATGGTCAAGACCCACCTGAGCCTTTCGCATGACCCGACGCGCAAAGGGGTTCCCAAAGGGTGGATGCTGCCCATCCGGGATGTGTTGATTTACTCGGGCGCCAAGTTCCTCTGCCCCTGTGCCGGTACAATCAGCCTGATGCCCGGAACCGGTTCCAACCCCGCCTTTAGAAGGGTGGATGTGGATGTCGAAACCGGAAAGGTGTCCGGATTGTTCTAAGCAAGGCCAACTGTTCTGTCAAAAAGAGGGTCCGGTAAACACCGTGCCCTCTTTTTGCTTGTTTAACTTTTTACGGCACCATCAACTTTTCGTAATGACAATAATGCAGGAGGATTGTTAAATGAAAAAGATGTTGACCAGCCTTGAATCTGCGGCGGCCCTGGTGCGTGACGGCGACCTGGTTACTTTTGGCGGCGCCACTTTCTCAAGGGCCCCGATGGAATTTGTGCGTGAGCTGATTCGACAGCGGAAAAAGGATTTGAATCTGATCGATCGCGAACCGGCCATGGATTTTGATCTTTTGATCGGCGCCGGAGGCGTGGCCAAGGTGCGGACGGGCATGCTCGGTTTTGAGGTCTTTGGCATGGCCCCCAATTTTCGCAAAAAATCTGAGAATGGTGAAATCATCACCAAAGAAGGCGCATGCCAACCGATTATTGCCGGGTTTCGCGCCGCCGCCATGGGAATCCCTTCACTCCCCATCAAAGGAATGCTGGGTTCCGATCTCCTCACCATCAGCGAGGTCGTCGGGAGCCAGAAAGAATTTAAGGATCCCTTTACGGGCGAAACCATGATTGCCGTAAAGGCCATCGAACCGGATGTCGCCATTATACATGCCCAAAAGGCGGATGAATACGGCAATGTGCGCATTGAAGGGCCTTTTTATGAGGATGTCATCAAGGCCAAAGCAGCTAAGAAGGTAGTGGTGACAGTAGAAGAGTTGATTTCCAATCGTGAAGTCAGGCAAATGCCTCAGGCCACAACCCTTCCTCATTTTCTGGTTGACGCCGTCGTGGAAGCACCGCAAGGGGCCTTTCCCTGTTCCTGCTTTAACTATTACGATGCCGACTACGATCATATTCAGGGATACCTCAAGGCGGTTGCCCAAAACCAATTCGAACAATATCTCGACCAACATGTCCATAGGAGGGAAAGTGAATGAACGCAACAATCGAGACGCCCGATCTGATGATTTACGCTATGGCATCGGAAATTGAAAATTCCGATACCGTCCTGCATGGGGTATCCTCGCCATTACCGGTTTTAGCCATGAGTGTCGCCCGCCAAACGCACGCTCCCGATATGGCCTATATTTCCGGAGCGGAGGGAGTCGATCCTGAACTTAATCGCGTTTATCCCTCATCCTTTGATGCCCGGCTGAATCGAAACGCGGTCGCCTACTTTGGGCTCCACGAAGCGTTTGACCTGGCCCAGCGGGGAGAATTGAATCTCATGTTTCTGGGAGCCGCTCAGATCGATCGTTACGGAAATACCAACCTCAGCGTAATCGGGGATGTGAACCGACCCAAAGTGCAACTCCCCGGAGGTGCCGCCTCCGCCTTTTTGATGCCGATTACGCCTAAGGTGGTGATTTGGGCGACCCGCCATTCCAGCCGTGTCTTCGTCGAAAAAGTCGATTTCGTGACCGGTCAGGGTTATGATCATCGCCCCGAAGAATGCCGCGAAAACGAAATCGTCGTTATCACAAATCGGGGGGTGATGAATTTTAAAAACCCGGAGCGTGTGATGCAAATACAGTCTTATCATCCGGGACACAGTGTCGATGAAATCAAAGCCAATACGGGATTTGATATCGGCGTGGCCCCGGATGTGCGCGAAACGCCCTCGCCCGAACCCGGCGTAACCGATCTGATACAGCACATGGATCCGGACCGTATACGCCTGAGCGAGTTTCATTAAAAAATATTATACCGAATCTTGAGGAGGATATGATGACCGAATTAAAAGAAGTGGAACACGCATTAAACACCTACATCCGTCCTTTGACTTTTCCTGTGGCAATCAAAATGCTCAAATCAGAAGCCGAAATACCCGCCAAGACCCGGCGACCCTTTCAACAGCTGAAAAAGAAAATCGCCATCTGTCAGGGAATCGGCATGGCTCGCAAGCTGGGCTGGGCCGTTGCCATGGGCAAAGAGGACATGCAGTGCTCCTTGGGGGCGGCCCCTTTTGGATTTTTTAAAAATATCGACTTTTTTAGTGCCGGCAACATGGCCGCCGGTATGTTTACGGACTCAGCCGAAGCCGGAAAACGGGAGGAAGACCTCATTGATCGATTTGATTTCGGCCTTTATAGCCATATTCTGGTTGCGCCTTTGAGCCGGACGGCTTTTGAACCGGATCTGATTATGGTTTATGGCAATCCGGCCCAGGTGATGCGGCTTATCCATGGCGCCCTCTATAATCAGGGCGGTGCAATCCAGTCTTCGGCCATGGGAAGACTGGGATGCGCCACCATTATTACGGCTATGAAAAAAGACGCCTGCCGCTATCTTGTCCCCGGAAACGGCGATAGGGTCTTCGGGATGACACAGGATTACGAGATGTCTTTTATTATTCCCAACTCGAAAATCGACACCGTGCTGGAAGGACTGGCTCAAACCCATAAGGCGGGGGTCCGTTATCCCATTACGAGCTTCTTTAATTTTGAAGCCACATTTCCGCCCAAATACCAGGAGCAGATGAAAATCTGGGAAGAGGAAGGAGAAATATAAATGGAAACCTACACCGGCCGACAGCGGGTTGCGGCAGAGTTTAAGAAAACGTTTACCGATCAGGAAATCCAAATCGACCGCCGAGCCGCCTATCCCATAATGGGCCAATGCAATGCGCAATTGGTGGGCGCCACGATCCGGGAGTTTATAACGGACCCCAAAGTATTTGTGAAGGCGCAAGTGGCGGCTTATGAACGCTACAAACCGGATATCGTGGTCATGCAGGGAGATTTGCTGGCCGATGCCGAAGCCATGGGCAATGAACTCAAATTTCCGGAAAACGGCATGTGCATCTCCACCAAGTTTGCCCTTGAAGACAAGGGGAAGCTAAACAGTCTTCAGATTCCGGATCCCACCAAAGACGGCCGCATGCCCAATTATTTGGAAGTCCTGGCCGAGGCCAAAAAGATTATCACCGAAGCCGCCGTGTCATCGGTGATTGCCGGCCCCTGGACGATTGCCATCGGTCTCAGGGAAGCGAATGCACTCCTGCGTGATGCCATGAAAGATCCGGAATATGTCCATGAGCTCATGCGCTTTTGCACCAAAGCCTCCATCAGCTTCGGGGAAACCGTCCACCCGCTAAAGGTGGGACTCAGCTATTCCGAGGCGCCCGCTTCATGCAGCCTGATATCGCCACCTGTCTATCGAAAATTTATCTTTCCCTATCATAAGGAAATCGTGGATCACTTTAAGGCCAAAAAGGTGGGTCTTGGGTTCCATGTCTGCGGTTATGCGGATCCGATCCTGGAAGATTTGGTCAAAACGGGTGCGGGCAACATCAGCATCGATGCCCCTTCGGACTTGAGCAAGGCGGTTGAAGTCACCCGTGGTAAAACGGTACTTATCGGCAATATCAACACAAGTCATTTCTTTTCCGGGACACGCGATGAAATGAAACAGGCCATGCAGGACTGCCTGGCGGTTGCACCGCAGGATAGCGGCTTTGTATTGTCTTCCGGGTGCGAGGTGCCCGGTGTGGCTCCGCCCGAAAAGATTGATTGGTTTATGGAGCTGGCGAACGAACTATGCAAAACCGACTAAGGATTGATAAGCCCTGACGCAACCGTCAGGGCTTATTAAGTCGGATCTATTTATTGTTGTCGATCTTGGCATGTTTTGCCAGCGAATCGGTATCATAGCCCGCTTTTTTGTAATCGTCCAAGGCCCGAATTTTAAGACTTTTATCTTTGGTTTTTTCTGAATGTTTATCAGCCAACTCGGCCGCATGGCTCCACATGCCCGATGTTTCATAATCCTTTATTTGATTTTCCACCCGCATCTGATCTTCGGAATTCTCAACGATGGCCGCACGGCACCATGAAATATTTTTTTTAATCCTTTGGCCGCATTGCGGACAATCCGTCAACGGCTTGTCACTGATCTTCTGATATATTTCAAATCCATAGCGACAGTGCGAACATGATTTTGGGTCAAGTTCGCACTGATATTCGTAAATGGGCATAATCCAATTCCTTCACACAGCGCTTATTTTTCCCCTATAATATAGGCGAACCCCTTTTTGTCAACCATCATGCGATCCAAAACTCCCCTTTCCGCTAAATAAATCTTTGCATAATAATCATTTTTTAGCTATTTGACCGATACGAGCAGCGCAACCGTTTGCCGATAACCCTCAGTGAAAAAGGAAAGCCGATGCCCAAGTTATTCAACCCCGAATCGATTAAGGCCATTCACCAAAAAAAAAAGAAATGGACAGAAGAAGATTACCAATCACAAAAGGAACGCGATGTCGTCTTTGAGACCCATTCGGGATTCCCCATTGAACCGCTCTATACCCCGGAACATATCGCTGACGTTGATTACCTTAATGATCTCGGTTTCCCCGGCCAGGCCCCTTATACCCGCGGGGTTCATGCCAACATGTACCGGGGACGGGTCTGGACCCTTCGTCAATTGGCCGGATTTGGTCCCCCCGAGCAAACCAATGCGAGATACAAATATCTTCTTGATGAAGGCGCGACAGGCATCAATGCCGTCTTCGATTATCCGACCCTGCGCGGTTACGATTCCACGGATCCTAAGGCCTACGCGGATGTAGGCCGAGGCGGGGTCTCCATCGATACCCTCAAGGATATACAAATCTTATTTGACGGGATTCCCCTTGAAGATACCAGTGCTTCCTTGGTTACCTGTAACCCCAGCTGTAATGTCATTATCCAATCCATGTACTTTGCCAATGCCCTGCGCAACGGCTTGCGTTTAAATCAGCTTTCCGGAACCAGTCAAAACGATTTCTTGATGGAAACCGCCATCACCGTCGCGCCCGAAGTCCTACCGCCCAAGATCTCTTTTAAGTTGTGCTGCGACGCCATTGAATACTGCACCCGATTTGTTCCGCGTTGGAATCCAATCAGTTTTACCGGATACAACTACCGCGAAGCCGGATGCGATGCGCCCCAGGAAGTTGCCTTTGTCATTGCCAATGCGATAGCCTGCACCGAGGAAATGATTCGACGGGGTCACCCCGTAGACAGCTTCGCCCCCCGGCTTAGCTTTTTTCTGTCCGGTTACAGTGATTTTTTTGAAGAGATTGCCAAGTACCGCGCTGCTCGCCGGATATGGTATCGGGTGATGAAGGATCAATTTGGGGCCCAAAATCCGCGCTCGATGACCTTCCGCTTTCATGTCCAAACGGCCGGGATTGCCCTGACGGCCCAGCAGCCGCTCAACAATATCAGCCGGGCGGCCTATCACGGACTATCGGCTGTATTGGGCGGCGCCCAGTCGGTCCATATCGACGCCTATGATGAAGCGCTCTGTACGCCAACCGAGCTGTCGGCGCTCACGGCCTTAAGGACAAGCCAGATTTTACAGCTCGAAACTCGCGTGACTCACACGGCAGATCCCTTGGGAGGATCTTATTTTGTGGAGTCGCTCACCAACCAGATGGAAACTAAAATTGTCAGTCTCCTGGAAAAAATTGACCAAATGGGAGGCCTTGTCAAAGCGGCCGAAACAGGCTGGATTCACCGGGAAATTGCCGACTCAGCCTACGCATACCAAAAAGCCGTTGAAAAGGGAGAATTACCGATCGTGGGAGTCAATTGTTTCCGTGATGAAAATGAGGAACTCCCGATGGCACTTTTTGAGGTGCCCGAAACCCTCGAAATACAGAAAAAGAAACTTGAACGTATTAAAAAAGAACGCCCTGCATCCCGCGTGCAAGACGCCCTGGATGCGATTCGTCGCTGTTGTGACGAAAATGGGAATGTAATGGAAGTGATGGTTGAATCGGTTGAAGCCTTGGTCACCGAAGGTGAAATATCCAACGTTTTGAAGGAAAGCTATGGGGCCTGGAACCCGCCCCTGTTCTGATACAGTCTTGACCCCTAAAGGAAACAAACTGTAATGAAAAAAAACATGCGCGTTATCATCGCCAGATTAGGTATGGATTCCCACTGGAGAGGGAGCATCGTGGTTGCACGCACTTTACGAGATGCCGGTATGGAAGTGATCTATCTGGGCAATCAAATGCCGGATGCCATTGTTCAAACTGCTTTACAGGAGAATGCCGATGTGATCGGTTTGAGCACCCTTTCCGGAAACCATATGGTTTTAACCCCGGAAGTGATTAAGCTCCTATCGGAAGAGGGGCTTGAAGATACGGTTGTGATCCTTGGAGGCGCCATCCCCCCGGCAGATATCCCCAAACTAAAGGAGCTAGGCGTCGCTGAAGTATTTGGGACCGGCTCCTCTTTGGAGCATATTGTCCAATATATATCCGGATTGGGTCAGTAAGTTCTTTTAAGAACCGTTTGAACCCCCCTCGTGTGCGACCAGACGAATCCGATCGGGAAGTTTTTTCAGAGGATCGAAAGGCCGGAAGACCGCCTTGACACCTAAGGCCCTGATAAAGGTTTCATCCTTTTGCGGAATAATACCGCCGACAACCACCGGGATATCTTCGATCCCCATGCGCTTCAACTCCTCAAATAAGATCTCGATGACAACTTGGGGAGAGGCATCCATGATCCGATAACCCATAACATCCACACCTTCTTGGAGGGCGGTTTGAGCCATCTCCCTGGGTGTCTGAATCCCACCCAGGATAACCTCTATCCCGGCATTGGATAGGGCTTTCGCCACCACCCAATAACCCCGCTGATGATACCAGTCATCTCTGCTCAACAAAAATCTGATCGGTGCCATAATAATCTTTCCTGTTCCTTGCACTTAGGCCAGCACAAAAGGCGGGCTGCACACATAGGGCCCGCTTCCCGGTTGATTAAAAACCTCGGACTTGATTTGACCGAATTCCCCCCGGGTCATTCCGGATTTGACCGCCTCGATCAAAGGCGGAATCATGTTTTGTTCGGCTTTCATTGTCTTTACCAGTTTTGTGCGTGCAAGCGCCAGTTGTTGCGGATCCCGTTCCGCGCGAACCTTTTGCAAGCGTGCGATCTGCTTTTCGGCCACATCCGGAGAATATTCATGCAGGACTTCAAAATCGGCATGTTCCTGAAGCACATGCAGCGCCTTCATCTGAACATCATCCTCATCCACCAGCGTGTTGACGCCCACCAGCGGTCTTTGGTGATTGTCAAACTCCCTTTGGTTCTTAACCGCCATCTCGCGTACCTCATTACACATCCAATCCCAGGCTTGAAAAGCGCCCCCCATCTCCTGGATTTTATCGATGATGGCCACCGCTTCATTCTCAATATGATTGGTGAGCCACTCCACATAATAGGAACCCCCCAAAGGATCGACCACCTTGGTTACCCCGGTTTCAAGCTCAATGATCTGTTGCGTTCTGACCGATAATGATGCCGAAAATTCGGTCGGAATCGCCAAAGCCTCATCAAATGAATTGACATGCAGTGACTGGACTCCCCCCAGAACAGCGCCCAAGGCATATATCGAACCTCTGATGAGGTTATTGAACGGTTGCTGCATGGTAAAAGTGGGCGCATAGATCTGGCAATGCATGCGACACATCAACGACTGGGGTTTTTGGGCGCCATACCGTTCCCGAAAAATTTTGGCCCATACCCTTCGCATGGCCCGAAATTTGGCGACTTCTTCAAACAGCTCCGGCCCGGAATTTACGAACCAGGTCACCCGATGGAGAAAATCATCAATATCAAGCCTCTTCTCGATCAGGGCATCACTCCCGGCCATGGCGCAGGCAACCCCAAATGCAATTTCCTGGGCCGCCGAACAACCCCCTTCCCTGACGTTGCGCATGTCAAGGTAGCCGGCATTGAACAAGGGCACA
This sequence comes from uncultured Desulfobacteraceae bacterium, assembly GCA_964530095.1. GTDB lineage: Bacteria > Desulfobacterota > Desulfobacteria > Desulfobacterales > CAZHA01 > CAZHAH01. Next base: position 23,954 of record CAZHAH010000010.1, read on the forward strand.
TTGCGCGCGCTGTATTCCATAATATCCAGGCATTCCGTTTCGGGCCTGATCCAGTTTGACAAGCTCCCTCTGAGCTCCTGAAAATCGATACCACGCTTTTGGGCCACGGCCAGATAGCAGGCCAAGGCATAGGCGTTGCAGCAAATCACATGCACCGGATATTTTCGCATATCGATGCCGTCAAAAAGGGTTTCATAGTCATACAGGCTATCCAGGGCAACACCCCCTTTTCCGACCAGGCCTCTCACCCTTTCGTCATCGCTGTCTGCGCGATTGCCGGATCCGTCATCCGGTACCACCGAAAGGGCATTGACCCCTTTGGATAGCAGAAACTTCCACCTGGCATTGGTATCTTCGGCTGTTCCCAGCCCGGTGACCTGCCGAATATGAAGTCCCCGAGAGCGGTACCCGGCCGTAAACGCCCCCCGCGTGTAAGGGTATTGTCCGGGGAACGACAGATCCTGCAGAAAATTCAACTCCCGAATATCCAAGGGGGTATAAAGCGGCTTTACGGTCGTACCGGAAAAAGTGACATGCTCTGAATCGACCGCCGGCACTGTGCTCAGGATTTCTCTCACATCTTCTTCATATCTGGCCTGGGCTTTCTCCAGTGCTTCGATTTGCTCTTGTTTTAAAATCATATGCCTCCTTTAAGTGTCCATCCATAAATGGTCTTTTTTGCGTTGTACGGCGTTCTCCGCGGGATGCCGAAGGACTTTGTCCTTCATAGGTGCCGGTTACGACGTACACTGAGTACGCCTCACCGAAAACCCTTGTGCGGCCTTGTCCAACACAAAAAATCCGCATTTCTGAATTGGACACTTTAGAGTGCCATTATTTAGTCGTAGATGGGCACTATTAACTTGGTGTGTTAGAATCGGTGAATCTGAATAGCATAGGCTCTCTAGCACTTCAAATAGTTTCATTTGGGTATTCGGCGCTAACTCCAGCCTTGACTACACAAACATCTCTTTATAAGGTGGTTTTCGTGATTATCTTTTCGAAAGGTCCGACTTAACTGAAGATCAGCTTTGTGAAATAAGGAGGAATACGAATTATGGCCAGTGATGATATTTTAAAAGGGAAGAAGATTCTAGTTGTCGATGATGAACCCGATATTCTGGAAACCATAGGAGAAATCCTGGATGAATGTGTGATTGATACGGCCGCAAATTTTGAATCGGCCAAAGCGCTTCTGGAAACAAAACCCTACGATGCCGCCATTCTTGATATCATGGGGGTTCGCGGCTTTGATTTGCTCAATATTGCCATCGATAAAAAGGTTCCGGCCATGATGCTAACGGCTCAGGGCCTAAATCCGGACAACCTGGTGGGCTCCATCAAGGTCGGTGCCAAATCCTACATTCCCAAGGAAAAGATGGATGAAATCGATATCTATCTTAAAGAAATCTTCTTAAACCAGGAAAAAGGAATAGAGAAGTCCGGCAATTGGTTTGCACGCCTGTCGTCCTTTTTTGATAGCCGTTTCGGCTCCGAGTGGAAAAATAAGGACAAAAAATTCTGGAAAGAGTTCGATCAATCTTACAAAGTCACCAAAGAAGAGCTGCAAGACATCATGTAAGATATTTATTATCAAAACCTTATGCAAAGGTACCCACCATGCCCTTGATGACAGGAGACCAGTTCCTGACAAGCCTTAAAGAACTCGATCATCGGGTCTTTATTCAAGGCGAGGAGATTCTCAATGTAGCCGAACACCCCATATCCAAACCGCCCGCCATGGCCATGGCTGAAACCTATTGCCAGGCCGAACAGGAAGATCAGAAACCGCTCTTCACCGCCACCTCGCATCTCACGGGCGATATCATCAATCGGTTTACGCATATTCAGCACAGCGTCGAGGATCTGGTTAAAAAAATCTTGATGTTAAGGAAGATGGGACGTGAGACTGCATGCTGTTTTCAGCGTTGTGCGAGCCTGGACTGTATTAACGCCGTCTACACCATTACGCATGCGCTGGATCAGGCCCATGCCACGGCATACCACGGACGATTCGTCGACTTTTTAAAACACATCCAAACCAATGATCTTGTCCCGGCGGCGTGCATGACGGACACAAAAGGCGATCGAAGCCTCTCACCATCCCAACAGACGGATAAAGATCAATACCTGCATATCGTAGAAGAGAAAAAAGGCGGTATTCTCGTCCGGGGGGCAAAACTCCATATCACCGGCGCGGTCAATTCGCATGAGTTAATCGTCGTTCCAACCCGGGCATTAGGTACCGAAGATAAAGATTATGCCGTGGCCTTTGCGATTCCGGCCGATACCCGGGGCGTCACCTTTATCTATGGACGTCAACCGTCGGATACGAGACGTCTTGAGCAACGCAAGACGGATGTGGGAAATCTGTTTTACGGCGGATGTGAGGCCATGGTGGTATTTGACGACGTCTTTGTACCCGATGAAAGAATATTTATGAAGGGCGAATATCCGGTGGCCGGACGCTTGGTGGAGCTTTTCGCGGCCAACCACAGGGCCAGCTATGGGGGCTGCAAAGTCGGCGTGGGCGATGTGCTTATTGGGGCCACGGCCGCCATCGCCGATGTTCAGGGAACGGCCCGTGCCTCGCATGTAAAAGATAAAATCGCCGAGATGATCCACCTGAATGAAACCTTGCACGCCGGTGCCCTGGCGAGTGCCGGCCGGGGCTATCGCACGGCCAGTGGGGCTTATGCCGTGGATCCGCTTTTGGCCAATGTGTGTAAATTGAACGTGACCCGTTTTCCATTTGAGATATCCCGCTTGGCCCAGGATATCGCCGGGGGTCTCTTGGTTACCATGCCTTCCCTTGACGACCGTGACAATCCCCAGGTGGGCGCTTATATCCGCAAATATCTGGCGGGCAAATCTGACGCGGGGAGTGAAAAACGGATGCGCTTACTGCGCCTCATCGAAAATATCACCTTGGGAACCGGGGCCGTTTCCTATTTGACCGAATCGATCCACGGTGCCGGTTCTCCCCAGGCCCAAAAAATAATGATTACAAGATTGGCGCAATTGGAATCAGCCAAGTCGTATGCTTTCAAACTGTGCGGAATATAATTCGACCGGATTTGGAGAATTCAAATGATCCAAGAAACCATGTCGAGACAGGAGCGCTTTGAAGCTGTTGTGGCCCTGGACAAACCGGATCGCGTACCGGTGATGCCCTTAATGACCGCCTTCGCCATCCGCAGTCAAGGTTTGACTCAGGGCGAGGGCTGGCGTGATCCGGATAAGGGCGCCCGGGCCATGCTTGACACGTTTAATGCGCTGGGCGGCTTTGACAAACTCTATAAACCGAATCTTTACTGGCCCATGATCGGCGGCCGGTTCTGTTCTACTCCGGTACGGGTTCTCCTCCCGGGCAGGCAACTCCCTGAGGATGCGCTGAATCAAATCGACGAACGTGAACTCTTCAGTCGTGAAGATTATGACAAGATCGCCGCTCTGGGCTGGAACGGTTTTTGGGATGAGCATTATGCCATAATGAGCCAGGGGCGACCGATGGAGCGTCTCGTATTTTCCCAAAACCAGCTTCTGGATCGGTATGTCAGAGAAGTTGAAAGCTGTCGGCGTAATGACATTCATCCGCTTTTCGGGGCATACGTGGATTCTGTGGTTATGGCTTTTTCCATGGCTCGCACCCTAACCCAGTTTACGATGGACCTTTTTGAAGTCCCCCAAAAAGTCAAGGCCGCTATGGACGCGGTCTGCGACGATCTGATTCAAAACGCTTTGGATGTAGTTGCGCTGACCAAGATTCCGTTGGTTTTCATTGTGCTTGAACGCGGCTCCGGATTTTATTACCGGCCCGAGATATTCGAACAATTCGAGTGGCCTTACCTTCAGCGCTATGTGGATGCATTTATCTCAGAAGGAATAACGCCCTGGTTTCATTTTGATACGGACTGGAGTTTGAACCTCCCCTATCTGAAACAATTGCCGAAAGCCAAATGTGTCTGTGATTTGGACAGCACAACCGATATATTTAAGGCCAAAGAACTCCTTGGCGGACATATGTGTATCAGCGGAGATGTCCCGGCCGCACTTTTGACGCTGGGAACCCCTGATGATGTTGGCGATTATTGCCGGCGGCTGATCGACAAGGTCGGAAAAGGAGGTGGCTTTTTTCTAACCACCGGTTGCGAGTGCCCCGTGGATGCGAAGTTTGAAAATGTGAAGATGATGATTGACACGGCCAAAAGCTATGCCGGCAAGGATTAGCGAAACCGCTTGAGAAGGGAATCGTTGGAACTATGGAAAAAGAGCTCAAATCTGCTTTTCTCAACATGAAAAGAGAAGATGCGCTTAACTGGGTTGAAAAAGGACTCCGGTCGAATCAAGACCCGCTTCGTATTCTGGATATCTGCCGTGCCGCAATGGTCCAAATCGGTGAAAAATTTGAAAGCGGAGATTTTTTCTTAAGTGAACTGATTTATTCGGCCCAGGTCTTCAAGTCGGTCGGCGATCTGCTTGAACCTCATCTTCTGGCCGGACGCGATCCGCAGGATTCCAAGGGCGTTATCGTCTTTGGTACGCCCAAAGGCGACGTCCACGATCTGGGGAAGAATATTGTCATAACCATGATGCGGTCGTTTGGTTTTACGGTACATGATCTGGGTGTGGATGTTGCGCCGCAAAAGCTGGTCGACGAGGTTGAAAAAAGAAAGGCGCCCATTCTGGCCCTTTCGGCTTTGATTACACCGGCATTTACGTCCATGCGAGAGGCTATTTCCCTTTTAGCGGACAGGGGCTTAAGGGAGAAAACATTTGTCATTATTGGCGGGGGCGTCACCACCGAATTTGCGCGCAAGGAAATCGGCGCCGACGCCCAGACAATGGACCCCACCGAGGCGGTGCGTCTTTGCAGCCGCTATTTGGAGGCAAGAACCTAACCTTCTATCCCCGCCAGGTATTTGGCTATCCCTTTTTTAGACTCCAGATCATACTCCGAACGGATGCCGATCTTCTCCATCACCGGCGAACCCCCGCCGTGCACCCCGGCATACTGGGCCCAGCCTCCCATGGCCGAACAGGAAAAATCCGAAATAAAGCGAAAGATACGATGCAATTTTTCAGGTGGAACGCCCGCTTTACGCTGGATATACTTTTCCAGATCCGGGCCCGTCTCAGGATTCAGCCAGTCCTCTTCAGGGGGTAGCGTGGACGGCAACCCTCCCGCGATGGAGGCCAACACATCATATTCATGGTAGATATTCATCCCGGCCAAATATCGTCCTGTATTGGAATAGACAAACTTGGGGGTATATATCCCGGAGGCGGTTTTATTGGCTTTGGCAGCCGCGGCAATACCCGAAGCATACACCAGTTCGGCAAGGATCATCAATTCGGTTACCTCGTCTACAATATGCGCAGCTTTCCCGACACCGCTGTATTCGGCAACCAACGCCGTGGCTCCCATGATAATATCGGTGACCGCCGGTTTACATCCGCAGTAAGAATGACGATGAAATCCGGCAAAGGTCAGCGCCAGGCGCCCGGCAAATTCCCATTCACCGCACATAAACACCCGTTCCCAGGGGATGAAAACATCATTAAATACGACCACCGAGTCCGAAACGCCGTAATTATTATAGGGCGCCTTTAAATCAATCCGCTTGCGGGGGGTTACGATGCGGGAAATGATCTTAATGCCGTCCGTATCGGCCGGGATGGCAAATGACAAGGCCCAGTCGCCTTCGTCGCGGGTCATATTACGCGTGGGGACAACCAGGTGTTCATCCACGTAGGGCCCCATGGTAATGTGGGTCTTGGCCCCTTTAACCACAATCCCTTTGCTATTCTTATCCACCACACGCAGATAAAGATCGGGGTCCTGCTGTTGCGAGGGTCTTGCTTTCCGATCTCCTTTTGGATCGGTCTGGGCCGTGCTCCCCACCAGATCATTGGCCTGATAGTACTTTAAAAACTGGAGGAAATTTTCATGGTAATGGGTCCCCTTTTCGTCATCGATCTCTTTGGTGGCTACCCCAATGGCGTTGAGAGTGTCAGTGGCCATGCAGCGCTGGGTGCAGCCGCCGACCCGATGGCAGCATTTGCGTTTCATTTCCTGCTGGGCATAAAGATCTTCGATGCTAAGATTGAGCGAGGTGAAACGATTGATGGTTTCACCGGTCAAATGCGATTGGGTTACCAAAAGATCTTTTAAATCAGGGTCGTTAACGGCATTAAATGTGAACTTGAGGGTGTTGATGGGAAGCTCAAGAATCGGATCATCTCGCCCGATTTTTGCCCCGTGGGCGTAAACGTTGGGTTTCATCCGCTTTAGCCGCTCGACGTACTCTTCTGCCGTCTTTAGTGCCATATATTCCTCCGCGAGTTGTTAATGGTTATCAGTTATTGGTTATCGATTATTGGATTTAGTGTAAACGTGCAACGGATTATGTCAAGGAAATAACGACTGCCAGAGCAATCGCGTATCTCATTTGGCATAGATTCAGAAATTGTCGGAAATGCCAATTTTGGCGAAATCGACACTTTGCTCTCCCTGGGCCATGACATGGATTACATAGCCAGGCATTATCACATGGATCTTGCGCTGGCCTGGGCGTTACGTTTGGAAGGAAAACTGACCTCGATATCTCCCCAAATACCTTCTTGCAATACACCTTTTATGTGATATAATGTGTATTACAATCTCAGATTAGGGGGGTTTTATTATGAAACGTACAAATGTTGTGCTTGATGCCAAATTGGTTGAAAATTGTATTAAAGTTACGGGGATAAAGACGCAAAAGGCTTTAATTGATCATGCGCTGCGAGAGCTGCTTAGACATGAAAATCAAACCCAAATACTTGAGCTTAAGGGGAAAATCCACTGGGATGGGGACCTGAATGAGTGGCGACAGGGGCGTAGCGTATGATGGTTTTAGTGGACACCACAGTGTGGATCGATTTCTTTTCCGCGCACCCGCTTCCCCATGTCAATGCCCTGGAAGCACTCATAGCGGATAGAGAAGATATCTGTATTTGTGGAATAATCCTGGCTGAAGTGCTCCAGGGAATAAGAAGAAATTCAGAATTTAGTCGGACTCGGGATTTATTTAACAATCTGGTTTTTCTCCCAATGCGCTATGGCACTTTTTTACGATCAGCAGAAATCTATCGAAACTTACGTCGGAAGGGTATAACAATCAGAAAACCAGTTGATTGTATGATCGCCGCTACTGCAATTGAAAATGGGATCCCACTCCTCCACAACGATAGGGATTTCGTTCCAATTGAAAAACATTTTAGTCTAAAAAGTTTTTCATCAAGCGGAAGATAACAAGTCATTTTGTGGTTGACCTCAAAAGCGATGGCGTTTCGTGGTAGAATCAACAGGGAGGTCGTTTTGAGGCACCTCAATTCCACAGTTAGACAAATTTAAGCGGTGCGGGCTTGAGGTTTTGGGGCGAGCTTCGCAAAAGTCCATCGGCAAAAATAAACTATTTGAGAAAAATGATTGTCATGTCAATCGATTATGGATGATCTTAAGAACATTTGGTACTTGTCCCACAAAATTGTGGGACAACCTCCCAGATCGACGAAAAAGGCACTATTCCTTAATATTCACATGCAATTAAGAAAGGTTATTCCCCGTACATATCGGCTATGAGCTTGCGTAATTGAGCGGCTTTGAGCTTTGATAATTTATCGATTCTCTTTTTCAATCTCTGTTTGCTAATTGTGCGTATTTGGTCAACTGCGATTTCAGCAAATGAAGGCGAGACATCCAAAAAAAAATTTATATGTTTGGTCGCCTGTCGAGAGCCTATAGGTCGAACGATTGGAATTTCGGTTTTGGATATTATTTGGCCTGCGACGAGCCGTTCGATCCTGAGCTCACAGCCGAAGGGCTCAGCCGAGTCGAATTTGAGTATTGGGATTTTAGATCCGTTTTCACAGAAATAAATTACTTTCATCTGAGTCGGTTGGAATCTACTTTGACGTTACCCTGGGCTGCGGGGAGTTTCAATTTGACATTTAACAACGGTTCAACTATCTAAATTAGTTACACGTTTTTCCTGCCTTTAATAACCCGAAAAAATAAGGGCCTCGACCATGACCAACGAAAAGGAAGTCACGGAAAAGGTAGCCCATATCATCGACCAGGCTGATGCTGACAAAAAGACGTGCAGGCGGCCAAAAACCACCTCCCCACAGCCCGGATCCGGAACAAGCCGCGAGTTCATGCATGAAATTAAATATTATTTATAAAGAAGAAAAAGAATGGTTTATCGGGCATATACAAGAATATCCCGATTATGGAAGTCAAGGGAAAACAGTGGATGAATTAAAAGAAAATTTAATAGAAATTTATAATGATATTAATAAAGGTTTAGTGCCTGATGCAGAACCATTTCAACTATTGGAAGTGGCAATATGAAAAGAAAAAAGTTGTTAAAAATGCCTTAAGCGGCTTTTTTTGTATCTGATGGCTGGTTATCTACCGAAAGGGAATTGGTTTGAAGGCCAAAAAACACAATGTCATTGAAAAAATTTCTGACAAATTCTTTGATTGGAAGGAGAGGTATGAAATATTTTTGAGGTATGAGCTGTTTACTTATTTATGGACGTCCCGGAGAACTCAAATAACACATAAAATTATGTATATTTTTTACCAAATGCATTTCGTTGAGCAACGTGGTTTTGGTTTTAGAACCTTTAAGGCCATACCCGATGAATATGGTTTTCCCCGGCCCATGTATGTTTTTGAAGACCCTTATCTTAAACTTTCTTTCCTTCGTAAGGCTGAAAGTATCATGGATTTTATTGGACAAGAGATCAGTAATCAGTTGAATGAAGATGAAAAGAAAGGGCTTCTCCATGTATATAACAGCAAGAGCATCGGTAAATCTGAGTATGCCAAATATTTCGGTATAAATGATAAAAAAGCCCAAAGGCATCTCTCTAAATTTAAAGACCTGGGAATAGTTAAACAAGAAGGTGCCGGTCCAGGAACCAAATACATTTTTGTTTTCAATTAATTATATGGACAAATATCCGAACATTTTGTCCAGAAACCATATGATTTTTCGCCAGATTTTGCTATCTGGACATTTATCTGGACAAAATGTCCAGATATGTAGGTTTATTAGGTGACCCTAGGCGCACCGAAGGACAGTGTCGATGAACGAGCACAAAGCAAGGCAGAGACTGAAGAAATATCTCGAATTCCTGCAGGGTGACATTGGCTATCATAAGCCTCCATCCTGGCTCACCGACAATCCTGTGAAAGGGGACGTTGGTTCCAAAACGACTTGTGATTCTCGTTGTTGAATAACTATGTGATACAGGGGATGCTTCTTCATATGTTGATATGGCCAAAGACATTGTGGACGCCCATGCAGAATGGCGGTTATATTTCTTAGAGGGATATAGGGCACGCTCTTTGTGCCCAATGTGTGTTGTATCTATCGAGCAAGAATGTGAAAACGAAAAATGTGTCACGTGACACATTTCAAAAAATTCGAATAGACCAAATATCTCCAAATCCAAACCAAGCCAGGATCGATTTTGACAAAGCAGGCCTGGTGGAACTTGCAGAGTCGTTAAAGGCCACCGGTTTGCTCCAACCTATTATAGTCAAGCCTGTCGACAATCGGATGCAGATCATTAAAGATCGGTGTCAAAGCTTGAATTGTGAATAACACCTCCTTTTAATTCACAATTCAACGGACTGTTGCCAAAAAACATTTTCGGAGCAATACATGACAACTCGTATCGTATCCCTCACTCCGTCCATTACCGAAACACTCTTTGCGTTGGATATCGAAGACCGGGTTGTCGGCGTCACCGACGCCTGCGACTATCCACCCGAAGCCAACGCCAAACCTCATGTCTGCTCCTGGTTCGAACCGGACATGGACCGGATCAAGGCCCTTGATCCGGATCTGATTTTTGGCCTGGAAACAGCGCATCAGCATATCAGGCCGTTTTTGGAACCCATGGGAATTCAGCTTGAACTGTTTAACCCGCGCCGTGTCCCGGACGCATTGGCGGACATGCTGCATCTGGGGAAGTTGCTCGGCGAAGAGGATGTTGCACAGAAATTGGTCGGTGGACTGCAACACCGGCTCGACAATCTATCCAGACGCGTAGGGCGGATCGCGCCCTCCGAGCGCCCTTCCGTATCGCGTGTGCTGGAAATCGAAAATGATGAATTGATGGTTGCGGGACCCCAATCCTTCCAATATGATGTAATTGCACGTGGCGGAGGGATCAACGTGTCAACCGGAATCGATTGCGCCTACCCGAAGATCTCTTTTCAACAGTTCAAAACGTGGGATCCGGACATGGTGTTTATTTGCGGTTCCGATAAACACCGCGTGCCACGGCTTAAGGCCGATCCCGAATGGAGATCGCTCAAGTCCGTCCGAAATGACATAGGGGACGCTCCTTCATATATTGATATAATAAGTACCATCGGTTTTAAATTAAGAGTTGCCACGCGATCAAGAATTGATGCACTCAATTTTCTTCATTTTGGCAAACCGAGGTGATAAGATCGCAAACGAAAACAAACAAAATTTATATCAAAGAAATTACTCAACATATGAAGGAGCGTCCCCCAAAATTCTAATGTGTCTTTTCTATTGCGAAAGTGCAAGATCCTCGGAGCAAAACTTGGCAAAAAAGAATTTAACGATTGGGTAGATCAAGAGCTAAATGGGTACGGGGATAGAGAGTCGTTACCAGACTATAGGATGTTTTCTGTTCGATCAAAAGGTCATTTCGCTGGACCATTCGGAAGTGGAATTAAAAATGCCGAAATTCCGCTATCATGTATTGATAAGAAATTTCGGAAGGTCGTAGCGCAGTCTCATTGCGGACAACCAATAAGCTTCTATGAGGATCTTCTGGCGAGGCCATCGGAGGGAACTTACGAGGAGCCGTGGTCAGCTGACCTTGCCGCCTTTGAAGGGCAGAAAATATATCAGGATATGAGTTGTCTTGCTGCCTGGAAGGTAATACCAAGAGGATCGATTGTAACTCTTGTCGATGCCGTCAGGAATCGAATTTTAAACTTCGCTCTGGAAATTGAGTCAGAAAATCCCGAAGCTGGAGAGGCACCACTTAACAATCCGCCAATTTCACAGGAGCGAGTTAGCCAAGTTTTCCATACTCATATTTATGGAAATGTTGGGAATATTGCGGAAGGAGGTGCCAACATAAAACAAACCGCAAGCTTAAGGGTAGTGCAAAATGATCTTGAATCATTAATATCATTTTTTAAATCTATGGGTTTTTCCGAAGGAAATCTCAAAGAGCTTAAAGACGCTATTAAAAGTGATCCTATAGATGAAGTCCGGCAACATAGACGACTTGGATCAAGGGTATCAGCTTGGTTAGGTTCAGTCCTTTCAGCAGTTGCGCAGGGATTATTACCAATAATTCAAAATGTAGATGCAAACCTTATAACCAATGCTCTTCTTTCGTATTATGGTCTAAAATAAATCCCAACAAAGCGGCTGCACCTGATCGCAGGGGCCGTGCCGCTTAATATATTTTTTGAGTTTACGGAAGCTATCTGCTTTCAACCTTTTTTAGGGTAAACCCTGCGCCAGGTGGCCCGCAAGGTTATGCGAAGTAATGAATGACGAACGTGGGATTATTGATAATGAAAAAATGAATTGACGGCTATTCACCGTACATATCAGTTATGAGCTTTCGCAATTGAGCAGCTTTGGTCTTTGATAATTCGTCAATTCTTTTTTTTAGTCTTTTTTTGCTAATAGTGCGTATTTGGTCAACGGCTATTTCGGCATTTTTGTTCGCGCATTTAATTTGAAGACGGGTTCTCCATTGCGAGTGCAATTTTGAGGTCAAGGGACATACGACAACGGTTTCAAGATATTGATTCATTTCATCTTGGCTAATAACCACAACAGGACGCACTTTTTTTATTTCGCTTCCTATTGTTGGGTTGAGGTCAGCGAAATATATTTCGTACCTTTTAATATTCAAAGTCTTCGTCCTCCAACCCGTCAAAGAGAGTTGTATCAAAATCGTCCCAATGTTCTTTTTCATAAGCCATGGCCTTGTACGTATCTTCCCAAGAAAGTTTGTCGCTTTCTTTTTTACGAAGAAGCAGCCCTTGGTCAGTTTCTTCAAGTAAAAGGGAATTTTTTAGACCATATTTTTGGAGAAGCGGCTTGGGTATGCGCACTCCTTTGGAATTTCCAATGGGGACTAGTTTGACATCCCTTGTTCGTGCTTGTTTTTCCATGGGTATAGCTCCTTGTGGTTTTTGATTAAGGCATGGTAGTAATTATTGTAATTACATAAAGCCCCAAGATCAAGCTTTAAATTAAGAAAATTATCAGACCAATATTATATTGAAATAGCAGACAGTTCGCACAACAAAATAAGGATTAGTTCCGAACCATTCACTTGACCGGACAGCGAGTAAAGGCGCGGCTAAAGGGACGGCATAGGCGCTGCCGGTCAGCGGGACATTTGGGGACGGGGACATTTGGGGACGTCCATTGGCTTATTGGTTTGCAATCAGGTCTTCATATAATATGAGTGAATAATGCCACGTTAAGCCAAAATTTTTGCTCTCAGTGCATTGCATCATATTATTGTTCGAGGAATTGAAAGGCGAAAGAGTTTCTTTGATAATACGAACCAGGAAAATTTTCTTGAACGCTTCGGCATCGTATTAACAGAAAGCGATACCCCTTGCTTTAAATGGACATTGATTCCCAATTATCTGCACTTGTTTTTGGGCACCGGGTTAACTCCGATTGCAACGGCAATGCGACAGCTTTTGATCGGATACATACGTGTGCGTGATCTCGGGATTACGAAATTTGAATTGTCAAAAGATCAAAGTAGCTCAACCCACAGTCAGTCAGGCTTTTTTAAGGGGACAGAAAATTGCCGAAGATTTGGAATTGAACTTTTGAGACCAACCCAACCAATAAAACAATGGACGTCCCCTATTTCTCGGAAGCGATTTCAACAAACAGAAAATTGATGGCGTAAAATATGAGCCCTGATCTAAATGTGGTACTGGAAGACTCGAACCAATATTTCATTCATTCGAAAAGAGACACGCAATTACCATACCACCGGGATTAATCTACGTTGTTGGATCTCCAGACGAATATAAATGCACAAATTGCGATTACATTGCTCAAGGCGATTTATTCCCGAGAAGATTTACACGTATTTCTTTGGCACATCGTTTGCCGGATGGTGCAGCTAAAAAAATATTACTTAAGTTTGGTATCTTGATCGGCCTCCTGGCAGTTACAGTGTTTTTTCTCGGAAGATGGATGGATTAAATCATCTAACCTCCGCCTTGACACAGACGGGCTAAAAAGCTCGCCGGCTGGTCAGGCGAGCCGTTATGCAGCCACAGGAAAACAGAGTTTCGGGATAACAAATAGGTCTAGGCTGATATGAGCGACACAACGACATTAGTAGACGGACTTTACTTCGGAGAGAGCCCGCGCTGGCACCATGGACGTCTATGGTTCAGTGACTTTTACGCACACGCTGTAAAATCTATAAATGAAGCAGGAGAGATCCGCACCGAGCTGGAACTGGATGATCAACCGTCAGGCCTGGGCTGGCTGCCGGATGTGCGCTTGCTGGTCGTCGCCATGAAGGAGCGCGCAGTAAAGCGCCTGGACCCGACCGGGTTGGTTTTACACGCTGATATTAGCGAGCTAACGGTCCACTTATGTAACGACATGGTTGTCGATGCACAGGGCAACGCATGGGTCGGCAGTTTTGGGTTTGATCTTGATGCCGACCTGAAGGCTCGCGGCCCGGAAGTTCTTAATGATCACCCCGTTGCGAATCTGGTGCGGATCGACGCTGATGGCTCTGTCCACCTGGCTGCGCAGGATATGCATTTCCCCAATGGCAGTGTAATTTCTAGTGATGGAATGACGCTTATTGTCGCTGAAACCTTGGCTGGCTGCCTGACAGCTTTCACCATCAATGCTGATAACTCGCTCATGGACCGCCGGGTTTGGGCTGGACTCAGGGGTGTCGTACCCGACGGTATCTGTCTGAACGAGAACAACCAGGTATGGGTTGCAAACGCGCTGGCTCACGAAGTGTTGCTGGTTGCCGAAGGTGGTGAGGTCATTGATCGAGTCGAAACCAGCCAAAATTGCTATGCCTGTATGCTGGGAGGCCGGGACGGAAAAACCCTGTTTGCATTGACCGCTGTATCATCCGATGGAGAGCAGGCTTCAGCCGTAACAATGGGGAAGATCGAAACGGTGCTGGTCAATGCCACAAAAGCAGGGTGGCCGTAAAACTTTGCATATATTTCTAATGCGCTAAAACTGGACGTGAAGATTACCTGAGTCAACAGGGTGCGGTATTGGCTTACACCCTGATTATAGAGGGCAACTTGCCCTCTATGAAATACATTGAGAGTCGGGGTTTCAATCTGCATCGCACGCTTGTTATGCCAGCTCTGGTGGTTCGCAAAGAGATGAACGTACCTTCAATGGGAAGAATCAGACCTGTTACATCCAAGGACATGGCAACGGTAGCCGAGCTGTTGAATGAGACCTGGCAAGGCTTTGAGTTTTATGAATCGACCTCGGCTGAGGCGTTGGCCCAATTTATCAAGCGGACGCCTGCGTACAGTTCTGACAGCTTGCTCGTCCTGGAAGATCAAGGGGAGATCTTGGCCTGTTTGGGCTTCTGGGATTGGAGCCAGATCATGCGGATCACCGTGAAAGCTCTCAGCTTGAAGATGCGAATGATTGGATTCTTATTGACCACCACCCGTATCTTACCAGAGTTTCTCAAGCCTGGTGACATCATGAAGCAAATCATGCTTACCCCAATCGGATTCAAAGATCCATCGCATCTGGCTGTGCTTGTCAGATACGTGAACAACCAGGCACTGCTGCGTGGAATTCAGCAAATCTTCTGCATATGCGAGCGAGACCATATGCTGCTGAGGAGCATGAAGGGATTCATCCGGGTGAACACTGCAATGCATCTATACGTCAAACTGCTCCAGCAGAACATATCACTGAGTGACAAGCCGGTGTTCATTGATGGTATTGACATGTAGCAAATGGATCTTTTTGGTTGCCAATAAGGCCAATTGAAGGCAATTATCAGACAACGTGGTGGTTTTCACAGAAGTCTTTAGGCGGGGAGGCCGAGGCAATTAGCAATTAGGCAATTAGGGTCGGGCCGGGCTAACATTTTGTAATAAACAATTAGGGGTCGGGCCGGGCTAACACTTTGTAATAATAAACAAGGCGCTATAAATTCGGCGATTAAAATAGCTTAACAGGTCAATTTTGTAGTTTAAAATGAGTGTTTAAGGGAATTCTTCCTTATGCCTCGCGCCAAACGATACCACATAACGGGCTACATCTGGCACATCACCCACCGATGCCACAAACGCGAGTTTCTGCTGAAGTTTGCCCGGGATCGTCGCAAATGGATATCCTGGCTGTTTGAAGCAAAAAAAAGATATGGGCTTAGCATCCTGAATTTTAATGTGACCTCCAATCATATCCATCTGCTTGTTTTCGATTCTGGTGATTCAACGACCATCGCGCGCTCCATGCAACTGATAGCCGGAAGGACGGCCCGGGAATTCAACCAAAGGAAAAACCGAAACGGAGCCTTCTGGCAAGATCGTTATCATGCGACGGCCGTGGAGAGCGGCAGGCATCTTAGGCAATGTATTGTATATATCGATATGAATATGGTAAGAACCGGTGTAGTGACGCATCCTGCCGGGTGGGAGTTCGGTGGCTGCCAAGAAATTCAGACACCTAAACAGAGATATTCATTGATCGACCGGAAAAGGCTTTATTCCGCGACGGGATCAAGTAACGGGGACAAGTTTCGAGCTGCCCATCTATCTTGGATTGAAGAAGAATTGCGTAAAAATTTTCAAAAACGTGAAAGTCACTGGACTGAAAGCTTAGCAGTTGGAAGCCAAAGTTTTGTTAAAAAAGTGAAAGAGACGCTGGGGTTTAAGGCTAAAAGCAGACAGATGTATCCATCAAAATCAGGTTCTGGCTCTGAACTTCGGGAGCGGGTAACGGCTTACAATGCTGATTTGGGGCCTGAAAACGACGGTTTAAGCCAAAATAGCGGCTACTTTTGGAACCAAAACAGCCAGATTTCAGGATGTTAATTCGGCCCGACCCCTGATGCTGATGACTTAAATTCAAATAGTTGGCTTGGCCCGACCCAATGCCCCATTGACCCGATGTTGAGGCCACACGTACTTGACACTTGTTTTTATTGGTTAGAAGGGGTCCTGGCGATTCGAAGCAGATCAATCGGCAGGGTCATCCATATGTAGGGAAAATTGGTTTAAGCTGTTATGAACACCGAGGGATTCAATTTTTTATCGGTACCATAAATATCTATTTTCATTGTATATTTATCGATTTAGACCAATAATATATTGACATATAACCCGGCTTCCTGCATATCTCCAAGATCAAGAAAGCAAAATCCAACCAACGAAATCATTGGCCGATTATCAGAAACCTTTCGTAAATCTACGAACAAGGAGTCGAATAGATGCCGTTACCATGGGATGATGTAAATGTAGGACCGAATCTGTTAACCCTTTCCCGGTTGAGATCGGGTGATAAGCTGAGTGTGTTGTCATCCAACGCAAATCCGGGGGTTGCCCAGTTTCAAAACCTAGGGAAAGGAAACAGGGGGCTTCGTCACCGGTTCGATATCCAGAAAGGTGGTTTTTGGAAACTCAAGCAGGCCTTGGAGAGAGGGAAAAAGGGCGAAAACATTCTAGAGGATAATCAATACCTTACCCCAATCAGCAGAATTTTTGACCGCGCAAGAGCGCTTTTTATCGCCGGCCAGCAAGGCATTCAATTGACGGCTATTAAAAATGCCTACAATGGCATCGGTAACATGTTAATGACCTATAAGAACGAAAATGACAACGCCGCAGTAATGAAAGTAATCGCCATTCAGCAGCTTATTAGCCCTATGATTCCCACGGAGGGTGACAGGAATGTCATTGTCCTGCGTAGAGGCAGCCAGATCCTCGATCTATTTCAATACGCTCGAATTTGGCCGGATCTAAATGGTACGGTTATTCAATTTCTTGATGTGAGTACCAATGCGAATGTGAACACCGATGAAGGCATTGGTGTAGTGCCATTAACAGCTCTTAACGTGACTCAAGGAGTCATTCAACAGGTGATTTTAGAGACTCCGGCAATGTTTCGAATCTCTGAGAGAACGATACTACCGACAATGACCGCATCCTATGTGCGTCAGGGGCTTGGCGTCTGCAAGCAGTTTCTGCAAGACTGGCTTCGACACCCACCCATCTTGGATGGTGAGGAGATGGGGAGAAATTGGGGCGATTTAAGGAAATTATTTATGGCCCTTGCAAGTGACGAAGGCATGTTTTTTTTAGTATCTCAACTCACTTGCCAAGCGGGTGTGGAATCACTTCATAGTTCGATTTTCGGACACCGAAATAGGCAAAATCACCGTAACGGAGGACTTTGGGAATCCTCCCTTTTTTATAACGACTACTATTGGTTTCCCGTGATCACAACAAGCAGAGATACGCACATCAACACTCAAAGCGAAGATATCGAGATAAAGGTGGTAAGCAGTTCGCTCCCGCCCATGAATAAGTGTACAGCAATGAACACACATCCATTAACGGGTCAACCACCACCAGTCATCGATATGAGCACCAGCCCCCCAGTTCAATCCGTAAAAACAACCATTGCTGTTTCTCTTAGACGAAGATCCGACAGAATCACGATGAGGCTGACCAAATTTAGTGTTGAGGCCACATGCAGTTGATAAGATGAGATGAACTTCCTTTTTTGGGACCAAAAAGCATTGAAATTGCCATCGTGTGATTCTCGGGGACGTTGTTGAAATTAATGTGTGTTGTATCTATCGAGCAAGATTGTGAAAACGAAAAATGTGTCAGGTGACACATTTGAAGCTCCCCGCGGCAAGACACGGGGAATGCGCTCGCTGTTGCGGTTCAAATATAGGCCAGGACAAGGGCCTCCCCTGGAGCTCACCGCATTTCAACCCTTTTAAGCTTCCGAAATATCGGGATCCGTCATCAAGCGACCCTCTTCAGGCATACTAATGCGGCGGTAACCGCGATAAAAAAGACCGCTCAGCATCATCAGGAAGACACCGGTTGCAGCAAGCAACGTGTCGCAATTGACGATCTTGAGCAAAAACCCATAAGCCAGCATGGCAATGGGGATGGAAACGTCGCCAATAGTTCCGGCGGCCCCGAACACCCGTCCGGCCATTTGATTGGTAACGTCTTTTTGAAGGATGGTGCGAAAACAGGTGGCCGCCAGAATAATAAACGAGCCTAATAATAGAAACGGCCCCAGATAGATAACGACATGATTCATTCCGCTGAAAGACAGATAGGCAATAACCAGACAAACGGATCCGAATGCGAATATGCTGCCGAATAAAAATCCCACTTCTTTTCCATTTATTTTATACAGACTGAAAATCAGCGCCATTAAAACGGTGCCGAGTCCGAAAAACGTCTGGATATAACCCAGGTTTTTTGCTCCGCTGCCCATCAATTGGTTGGAAATTACCGGCATAAAAACCTCGATTGAGCCGACAAAAAAATGGATCACGGCAACCATGATGAGGATGATGACCAATTTTTGATATTGAAAAATGTATTTTAATCCCTCTATGACATCTGCCATGATACCGGTTCGCTCCACCTTTTTGTTTTTAAGGGCAGGAATTTTGAGGAAGCATTCGAAAACCCCCGAAATGATGAAGGACAGGGCATTGAGGATAAACACCGCGGCGTACCCCAGTGAGGCAACGGCAATGCCGCCCAACAGCGGTCCGACCAGGGAGGAAAACCCTCTCACGAATCCGGTCATGGAATTGGCGCGGGTCAACTGGCTTTTTTCAATGATTTGGGGAATCACTGCCGGTATGGCGGGGTTAAAAAAAGCCGCACAGATCGAAAGCAGTATTTGAGAAATAAAAATGACATGGATGTTCAAAAGGCTGAGGAAATAAAGACAGACCACAACCGCAATCACCAGGCCACGAATTAAATCCGCAACCACTATAATGGTTTTGCGATCATATTTATCAACAAAAGCTCCGGCGACAACTCCCATCAGGAAGGTGGGGAAAAAAGAGCAAAAAAGAACCCCTCCCATCATGGCGGTCGATTTTGTTGTTTCCAGAACCCACAATGCCAGAGCCAGCATGTAGAATTTATCTCCGATTTGAGATACAAGCTGCCCGCTTAATAATAACCCGAAATTCTTACCCATTTGGAATTTCATGTATCGCTACTCCTCTACCAGCGTATGGCTGTGCCTTGAATCAAGATCCAGTTCATACACGCTTTTGATTTCCTGTATCTTTTTAAGTGTTTTTTCAGAAAAGGGGGCTTTGCCGTCAAACGAATGCAGCACAATCCCCTCTATCAAGTCTCCCAGTGTAATATTAAGGTATTCAGCCAACGCCTTGAGCACCTTCACCATGCGTTTCTCAATGCGTATGCCGGTTTGAATCCGTTCGACGCTGTTTTTTTGGGCCATTATTTTCTCCTTTTTGCAATGTATTGGTCGCCACAGGTTGCATGACGACCGGATAAATGGTCAAAACCATTATAACCATTACATTGTTAATACCATGGTACATATATACCATGGTAATCCCCTCTGTCAACTATATTTTTATTTGTTTTGGCGCTTCGGGTATATTCCCGGGATTTTAGGGGACGTCCATTGAATTATTGGTTTACAATCAGTTCTACATATGATATTGATAACAAATGCCACGTAAAGCCCGAATAGACGCCCCCGGTGCACTACACCATATTATTGTTCGAGGAATTGAAAAGCGAAAGATTTTCTATGATGATTCGGATCGGGAAAATTTTCTTGAACGCTTTGGCATCGTTTTAACAGAAAGCGATACCCCTTGTTTTGCCTGGGCCTTGATTCCCAATCATCTGCACTTGTTATTGAGAACAGGGTTGACTCCGATTGCAACGGTGATGCGGCGGCTTTTGACCGGATATGCCGTTAGCTTTAATCGGCGGCACCGCCGCCATGGCCAGCTGTTTCAAAATCGCTACAAATCTATTTTATGCCAGGAAGACGCGTATCTAGTGGAACTGGTTCGTTATATTCATTTAAATCCATTACGCGCACGGCTGGTTGAAGATCCGAAGGCTTTGGATAAATTTCAATTTAGCGGCCATAGTGTCTTGATGGGCAAAAAGAAGCTTGATTGCCAGGATACAGACTATGTTTTGAAGTTTTATGGCAGCAAGAAATCAACGGCCCGGAAAAATTACCGTGAATATGTTAAAAAGGGAATTTTGGATGGTCGCAGGCCTGAACTGGTCGGAGGCGGGTTGATCCGCAGTGCCGGCGGTTGGGGCGCAGTCAAAGCCATGCGTCGTGGAATAGAACGAATGAAAGGTGATGAACGTATATTGGGTGACGGAGATTTTGTAGAATCCGTATTGAAAGCAGCTCAAGAAAACCTTGAACGCAAATATGAACTCAAATCGCAAGGTCACGATTTTGACTGGTTGGTTAAACGTGTCGCACAGATAATGAAACTCGAACCCAATGACATATTGTCCGCCGGCAAATATCCCCAAAGGGTCCGGGCCCGCAGTTTATTGTGCTACTGGGGTGCGCGTGAACTCGGGATGAGCACAGTTGAATTGGCGGAAAAGGTAAATTTAGCTCAACCCACAGTCAGCCAGGCAATTTTAAGGGGACAGAAAATTGTCGAAGATTTAGGATTGAGCTTTCGAGACCAACTTAACCAATAAACCAATGGACGTCCCCTATATGCGCATTCTTGAGCTGCAATTTACCTATCATTAGTTTTGCTGAAGAAACGATTCGAATAGCAATTGGTGAATGGGCTCCCTTTTATTCGGAAAATTACAAGCATTATGGTTTAGTGCCGCATATTGTTACTGAATCATTCGCATTAGAAGATATTAAAGTAGAATATGGGTTTTTCCCTTGGGCCCGAAGTCTCAAGTTAACCGAGGACGGGGTTTGGGATGCAACTTGTTGTTGGAGCGAAAAAAATAAAGAACGATTAAAAAAATTCTTATTTTCAGACAGAGTCCTTGCTGAGAAACTTGTTTTTTTTCATCTCAAGAGCTTCTCGTTTGATTGGAATACGGTTGAAGATTTGAAGGGTATCGAGATAGGAACTACCCTTGGGTATTCATATGGTATAGCGTTTGATGAAGCGGACAAAAATGGAACTCTCCAGGTCGAACATACTCCGTCAGATGAAATCAATTTCAGAAAGTTATTGGCAGGGCGTATCAAGATTTTTCCTATAGATGAAATAGCTGGCTACTTTATCATTAGAAGAGACTTCAAAGAGAAAGTTGTGAATAAATTTACTCATCACCCAAAAACCATTATTGACAATCCACAAAGACTTCTGATTTCAAAAAAATTAAAGCATAGTAAGAGGATAAGAAAATTATTCAATAAGGGATTGAACCAATTGAAAGAGAGCGGAATATACGACCAGTATTTCGGAGACTTCCGAAAAGGAGAATATATCATCAAGTAATAATGCCAAGGGCAATGAAAACGTATTTCAATGAGTGGAATTTGAAAAAAGAGCAATAAAGATAAACTACATGAAGAGGTTTGATTATGCCACATGAATCTATTGTCAGTATCAAAGATTCCATTTCTGCTCAGCTTCTGAAGGTAGTATTCTCATTTTACTTTATTGTTACTATTGCTTTAACACTCATTCATATGTCGGTTGAGTTTTTCAATACGAAAGCGGCTGTAACCCATGAAATGAGAGTGGTTGGAAATACGTTTGCGCCAGGCCTTGCAAGGGCATTATGGGATATAAATATGGAACAATTACAATCAATATTTTTAGGAATGGTTCAATTTCCTGTTATAGTGGGAGTGAAACTGGAAAATGAACAAGGTGAAAATCTGGGAGCATTCGGAATAGTGACTAATAAAGATGGAAAAGTGACTAAATTGGAATCATATGGAAAAAATATTTTGCTGGAAGAGCATAGTGGGTTATTTTATCATTCATTTCCTATCGTTTATCTACATAATGGCAAGGAAAACAAAGTCGGCGCGGCCACTATTTATTCTAGTCTGGGAGTTGTGTTCGACAAAGTTAAATTAGGTTTTTTATTAATCATAGTCAACGCGATTATTAAAACAGCTGTTCTATGTGTCCTATTTTTATGGATTTTCCGATCTATGCTGAGTCAGCCTTTGGCAACTTTAACCGCCGTAACCAAAAAGATCAGTTTAAAAAAGCTTGATGATATCCAGATAGAAGTAAAAACAAAAGGGAAAAATGAGCTAAAAATAATGGCAGAGGCATTTAACAAAATGATTGCAAAACTGAAATCCGCAAGAAACGAACTCCAAGTACTCAATTTGACGCTAGAATCCAAAGTAGAAAAGAGAACAAGGAAAAAATAACAGATCGCTACAGCTACCGCCGGTCAAAGGACTCTGCAGTTAATATGAATACGCCCAGTGTGTTAAGCGGCATTGATAACCAACACCTTTGCCCCCCTGATTTTCCTTTGTTTCAGCTCCAGTACTGCCTTGTTAGCCTCGGTCAATGCAAAGGTTTCCACTTCCGGGATAATAGGAATTTGAGCTGCCAGTGCTAAAAAATCCGTCACATCACTTCTGGCAACATTGGCGACACTCTTGATCTCTTTTTCCATCCACAGATGCACCGGATAATCGAGATTCAAAAGCCAGTTTTTGTCTCTATCTTCTTTTCGAATGGCATTAATCACCAGGCGCCCGTTCCCCTTCAGGTTCTTAAGGGCTTCCACTACGGGTCTCCATGCCGGTGTGGTATCGATTACCGCATCGAGTTTTTCAGGCGTCTCATCGGCCGTGTCTCCGGCCCAGCAAGCCCCCAATTCCAGGGCGAACCGGCGCTCCTTCTCACTCCGGGCAAACACGTACACCTTGCTGGCCGGATATTTATATCGCACCATCTTCAGGACCAAGTGCGCGGATGCGCCAAATCCGGTAAGGCCAAGGGATTGGCCGTCCATAAGCTGTGTTAACCTTAAAGACCGGTAGCCGATGGCCCCGGCGCACATCAGGGGGGCGGCGTGGAGATCTGATATGCTCTCCGGGATCCTGAAAGCGAAGGCTTCCGGTACCCGCATCAATTCTGCATATCCGCCGTTTGCGTCCCGACCCGTGCCACAAAAATCCTCACAGAGGTTCTCAAGTTCCTGTCTGCAAAAGGCGCAGTCTCCACAGGCAGAAAAAATCCAGGCCACGCCCACCCGGTCGCCTTCCCTAAATCTTCTGGTGTTCGGGCCGCATTGAAGCACCTTGCCCACCACCTGGTGCCCTAATATCATCGGCAAAAGAGGAGGCGGTGTTCGTCCCTCAATTTCATCCAATTCCGTATGGCACACGCCGCAGGCGGATACCTGTATGAGAATTTCCTTTTTCGCCGGTTGGGGGTCGGGGAGTGTTCTTAGCGTCAGGGGGGCCGAGGTGCCCGTTATTGCGGCAATTTTCTCTAAAACCATTGCTTTCATCGATAATCCTTTTAGATGAGTGGTTAACCTGGAAACAGATGTTATCAAACATACAACTGAAACTCAATGTGCTCAAAAAAACTACAGTGAAAGGGAGACATAACTAAGGAAATAATTTGATATAGAGAACTTGGTATGAAGATGGTGAAATTATCAGAGGGCAAAAAAAACCCGGCCCACATTAAGCCAATCAGCAAACCGTGGTGAAAAAATTGAACCTCCCCGCAGCAAGCTTCGGGGAATCTTCCCCAGTAAGGTATTATGTCTAATTTTTGGTTCGCTCGCTAACCCCGCGGCAGCGCCCTTGCCTTCGGCTAATGTTTATGTCCACGCCTCACGACGTTGACAGGGTTCACACATAGGGGACTTTCACCCCATAAGATCACGTCCATGCCGGGCGTACCACAAGACACTCCACCGGACGGAAACTCCTCTACGCCCCATCGCCGCCTGTGAGCTTTGTGGGTTAGCCTTCCGAATTTAAAAATCATACGTTGATTTTTTGGTATCACATTGGTACCATATTGATTATGCCACGAACGAATAGGCACCTTATTAAGGAGCTTGAAAAAGCAGGATTCGTCAATCGAGGCGGTAAGGGAAATCATCGGAATTTTGTTCATCCTAAGGGAATAGCCATGACAATTTCCGGCAATCTTGGAGATGATGCAAAACATTATCAAGAAAAAGAAGTGGCGCTTAAAATAGAGAGGTCAAAAATATGAAAAAAAAAGACCATTATCTGAAAATTGTTGAATGGTCCGATGAGGATCAATGCTATATTGGTTCAATTCCCGGATGGATCGGCAAATGCTGTCATGGTGATAATGAAGAGGACGTTTACGGTCAGCTATGCCGAATACTTGAAGAATGGATTGAAATATATGAAGAAGATAATATGCCATTGCCTTCAAGCATTTCAGGAAAAAAATATTCTGGCAAATTTCAACTACGAGTTGGTAGTGATTTACATAAGGCTCTTGCTATTAAAGCAATGCAAGAAAATGAAAGCTTAAATAGATTTTGTGGAAAAATATTAAGGAACACAATTTCGAATTCTGACATCTCCAAGGCTAACCTATAAGGATTGACACGACCTGAAAGGCCGTTTTTCCCGATGCAACGGGATTCAAGAAGCCCGATCAAGGACGAAAATATCCTGAGCGGCTTAGGCTGAAGATTTTTTGATTCATCTATATTCACACCAGGAGATTCAATATGCTCTCTCAACTGCAAACTTTCCGTGCGGCTGCGATTCAAATGGCCCCTGTTCTTTTCGACCGGGATGCCACAGCCGCAAAAATTGTAAAAATAATTGAAAAATGCGGCCGTGAAGATATTCGACTGGCCGTCTTTCCGGAAACGATCATTCCCAATTATCCTTATTTTGCCTGGCTGCAGCCACCGGCAGTTATCGCTGATCTTCACGAACGTCTGTACGAACAGGCCGTGGATGTGACCGGTCCGGTTACCGATGCGTTGAGTGCGGCTGCAAAAGCGTCCGGCACCGCGGCGGTTATCGGTGTCAATGAAAGGGATGGGGGCAGTCTTTACAATACCCAATTGATTTTTGATGCCGACGGCACGTTATTGGGCAAGCGGCGCAAAATCATGCCGACTTTCCACGAGCGGTTGATGTGGGGCTGGGGCGATGGAAGCGGATTGAAAGTGTACGATACCGGTGTCGGACGTATTGGAGCCTTGATTTGCTGGGAACATTTTATGCCGCTGGCACGTTATGCCCTGATCGCTCAAGGCGAGGAAATCCATTGTTCCCATTTTCCGGGCTGCATGGCCGGAAAATCCATGTCCGGTCAAATCGATGCCGCCATTCGGCATCACGCCATGGAATCCGGGGCTTTTGTGGTTAATGCCACCGGCTGGTTAACGGATGCTCAGAAAACGGAAATCGCTGCAGACGAATCTTTGTTAGACTTCTTGAAGGGGGGCAATTGCACCGCTGTCGTGGCGCCCAATGGCCGTTATTTGGTCGAGCCGCTGCCAGAAGGTGAAGACATGGCCGTCGCCGAGATAGATACCAAAGTGATCACAAAGCAAAAGCGGTTATTGGATACTGTCGGGCATTACGCCCGTCCCGATATTCTCAAACTGCAGATCGACCGTTCTGCTAGGCAGGTTTTGGAAGAAATGTCACCAAATTTCGAGGAAATGAAAGAAGAAATTGACGCTGCCAAATAGTGCTGGTTTGAAAATGAGATAATTTCTTCAAATTCAAGTCGAAGATCCCGGACTTAGAGCGGGGGAAGGTGATAATTTAAACCGGAGGCATACTTCAAATACCTGGTAAGTGTTAATTCAGAAAGGTGGATTTTTGGTGTAGGACAAGGCCGCACAAGGATTTGCGGTGAGGCGTACTCAGTGTACGTCGCAACCGCGAATCCGCGGAGAACGCCGTACTACGCTAAAAAGACCATTTATGGATTAACACTTAGGCCAGCCAGCGCTTCCTCCGTTTATAATGCTTCACATCGCGGTAGCTTTTTTTACCGATTTCGGTCAAGCCCAGATAAAATTCACGTACATCGGCATTGTCTTTGAGCGTGTCGGCATCCCCATCCAACACCACACGGCCGTTTTCCATGATATAGCCGTAATCGGCATACTGCAGTGCCATATTGGCATTCTGCTCAGCCAAAAGCATGGCCACCTTTTCCTTTTTATTTAGCTCAACGAGAATGTCGAAAATCTCCTGCACCAACAAAGGCGCAAGCCCCATCGAAGGTTCATCCAAAAGCATCAACTTGGGTTTGGCCATCAGCGCGCGTCCGATGGCGCACATCTGCATCTCGCCTCCGGAGATATAGCCGGTCTTGGCTTGCTTTCGATCCACCAGGCGGGGAAAATAATTATAGACCAATTCCAGATCGGTATTGATGCTTTTTTTGTCATAGCCCCGCGTATAGGCACCGGTCAGCAGGTCGTCTTCGACGGTCAAGTGCTGAAAGGTGCGCCTGCCCTCCATGATCTGAATGACGCCCATTTTAACCACGGCGGGAGCGGAAATTTTGTCAATCCGTTTTCCCTCAAATTCAACCGTGCCTTTGGTGACTTCACCGCGCTCGGCCTTGACGAGGTTGGAAATCGCCTTGAGGGTCGTGGTTTTTCCGGCCCCATTGGCTCCCAGAAGGGAAACGATACTGCCGGGGGGGACTTCTAACGACACGCCTTTTAGCACCAGGATAATATGATCATAAATGACTTCGATGTTATTGACCTTAAGTAGGGGCGCCTGCTCCATTGTTCTCAATACCTTTTGTTCGTCTCCGGCCGCCAGTAAACATCCCGGAATTGAATATCCCTTTGGCGGCTACAGTGACAAGATTAAGATGCGGGCCGGAAGAAACTTGCCCTCCCGGCCCGCATCTTTTTGTTTGGGTTATTTACAGTCTCTGGGGGTAATCCCTTTTTCTTTGGCGTATTTTGCCGCTGACGCCTCAATCAGCGGCCGGACGAAGTCATTCATGGGTGTTAGTGAGTCAATTTTGACCCATTTTTCACCATCCCACTGCTGGAAGAGGACTGTGTTTCCTCCCTCATGGTTGGCACAGGATGTTTTAACCGGAGCCATGAATCCTTCCAGACCGAGCTCTTTGATTCGTTCGGCAGTGATATTGATATGTTCCATACCCCAGCGCATCTCTTCCCCAGTCAGGACTTTGGCCCCGAATTTCTTATGGGCCGCGAGGATTGCCGCTTCGTTGAGGACGCCGGCATAAACACCCCTGTTCCAATACACGGAGCCCACACGGGTAAAGGCAATATGCCCTTTCATGGTGCCATAGACCTTATCCACAATTTCCTGGATCAGCGGGAAATCTCTCCCCACGCCGTGCCAGTTGGCGGTGATATAGCCTTTGGCGGCCTTTCCGGCCGGCAATACATCCTCTTCAGCTCCGCACCACCACACACCTAAGACGCGGTCCCGGGCAAAGCCGAGTCGGGCAGCTTCCTTCAAGGGCACCGTACAGGAGACGCCCCAGTTGCGGTTGATGACCCAGTCGGCCTTGAAACGGCGTACGATATCCATCCATTGGGCCTTTTGATCGATTCCGGGCCAGGGCACCGGAAAGTGCCTCACTGTAAAGCCGAATTTCTTGGCTAAAGCATCCAGCATGGGTTTGGTTTCCTGCCCGTAGGGCACATCGATATGCAGGTTGGCGATCTTCAGGCCCTTCAACTTGTCCATGCCACCCATTCGTTTGCCGATAAATTTGATCTTGGCCGAATTCTGGGACCAGTAATTGGTGGGGGTCGTAAAAACCCAGGGGAATACACGTCCGTCGGAGGCATCGGCGCGACCGTATCCCATTGAATAGATGACCTTCCCTTCTTTGGTACCGCGCGGAATCAAGGCATAGGTGATGCCGGTGCTCAGGGGGTGAACCAGGACTGCTTTTTCCTTCAAGCGTTCATAACACTCAATCCCACGAGCGGTGTTATAGGCGGTTTCGCACTCCTCCCAGCTGTATTTAATGCCGTTGACACCGCCCTGTATGTTGCGCAGCTCCATAAAGTCTTCCAGACCGCTGCTAAAACCGCTACCACCAGCGGCGAAAGGCCCGGTTCTGTAAGCCAGAATGGGAAAAAATTGCGTTTTTTCTTCCGCTGCCAGTGTCTGGCTCGTTAGGACCAGACTCATCAATAGCACCAGCGCAAAGAGAGTAAATAAGAAATTTCGTCGCATGTTGTGTCCTCCTTTTTTGGTGGTTAATGGTTAGACGCCTTTCCATGATGGAAATGGCGACCCGTTGAGCGAATTGTTTAACCTAAGTTAATCGAACAGTTGATCAGCCAAAGAGTTAAATGGATTAACGAATCAACGATTCTATGAATTACCGTATTAGCGCTATAGCGTTAATACGGAAAGGGCCACAAGCGCATCTTTTCTTTGATGGTATGCCAGAGCCGGGCCATACCGAAGGGCTCCACAATCAAGAAAAAGACAATCAATCCCCCAAAAACAATCGCCTCACTGTTGGCCCGAACGTGTGATGGTACCCTTTCCAGCATAACGACTAGAATCTGGTTGATGAAAATGGGTAACAGCGTCATAAACCCGGCCCCAAAGAAAGATCCCAGAACGGTCCCCATCCCGCCGATGATGATCATCCCGATCAACATGAATGATAGATGTAGATTGAATTCTTCGATGTTGGCGGCGCCGTAATAGGTCAACGTAATCAATGAGCCCGCCACGCCGGCATAAAAGGCACTGATGGCAAAGGCGGTCAGCTTGTACCGAAACAATGACACGCCGATGACCTCGGCGGCAACATCCATATCGCGGATGGCCATCCAGTTGCGACCCAACTGCCCGCGCACCAGATTCTTGCCGATCAAGACCAACGGCACCAGAATGCATAAGACCAGATAATATTTTTCGATCGGTTGGTCGATCACCCAATTAAAAATCTTGAGGTCCGGCGCCTCGATGGTGCCGAACACACCGCCGCTGACCCATTTCCAATGCGTCAACACCCACTCGATGATAAACTGGGCCGCCAGCGTGGTCACCGCCAGATAAAATCCCTTGATCCGGATGGAAGGAATTCCGAAAATCGAGCCGACCGCCGCCGCAAAGACTCCGCCACCGATAATGCTGGGGACCAGAGGGATACCGTAGCGACCGTATAAAATGAGCGAGGAGTAGGCGCCCACGGCCATAAAAGCCGCATGGCCGAGAGAGACCTGACCGGCGTATCCGGTCAGAAAATTGAGCCCCAGGGCCGCCAGCGAAAAGCAGTAAAACTGAATCATGATGCTGCTGAGCCAGTAATTGCTGGCTACCGCTGGAATAACCCCAAACGCCAATACCAGCATCACCCCCAGGCCCCATTTATCCATGGGGATCGGAAAGATGGCCATATCGCTTTTATAGGTATCCTTGAAATTTCCGCATTCTCTATATAACATACGTCAGACCCTCTCGATGATTTCTTTTCCGAACAAACCGTACGGTTTAACAAACAGGACCACCAGAACCAGCAAATACGGGAAAAAAGTCTGGATACCGCCGCCCACATAAGGCCCGATGAATACTTCGGCCAGGTTTTCACCGGCGCCCACCACGAGTCCCGCGATAATCACGCCGGGGATGCTGTCGATGCCGCCCAAAATAAGTACCGGCAGGGCCTTCAGGGCAATCAGCGATAGACTGAATTGCACCCCCAGCCGTGTTCCCCATGCCACCCCGGCCACGGTGGCCACGATACCGGCAATGACCCAGGTCACGGCCCAGGCCTGGAGCAGGGGGATTCCCACCGAAAGGGCGGCTTCATGGTCATCGGCCACAGCCCGTAATGCCCGGCCGAGGCGGGTTTTTTGAAAAAACCACATGATAGCGCCGACAAGAATTGCGGCGATGACGGCGAAGGTCAGATCGAAGGTACTGATGAACATGTCCCAAATAACGATCGGGTTGTCGGGGATGCCGATGTCCAGCCCCTTGGCATCGGTGCCCCAGATGGACTGGGCGATGCCCTGCACCAGAAATGACAGTCCGATGGCGGCCATAAACAAAATCAGGGGCGATTGCGCCACAAGGGGTCGGAAAATGATATAAACTGTACTGTAGGCCAGGAGCGTCATAACGGCAATCGTCAGCAACAGGGACAGCCACAACGGTAAACCCAATTCTAAAAAACCCACCAGGGCCAGCCCGGCCATCAAACTCATATCGCCCTGGGCAAAATTAAACACATCCGATGCTTTGTAGATCAGCGCAAATCCCAAGGCCACCAAAGAATACATGATGCCCACGAAAAGCCCGTTGATAAGTACTTCAAAGAAAAACGCCATAAATTGACTCCTTGGTTCAGTCTCTTGTCTTTGCCGGTTTAATAGCCGGTTTAATAGTATTCCGAATTACCCGTTGTACAGCGACGGTCAGGTCTCGTTTTCCTCGCCCAGATAGGCTTGAATCACCTTGGGGTTTGACTTGATGTCTTCCGGAGTCCCTTCGGCAATTTTGTTGCCGAAATCGAGCACCACGATACGATCGCAAATATCCATAACCACGCCCATGTCATGCTCGATGAGGGCAATGGTGTAGTCCAATTCTTCATTGGCATCCAGCGTGAAGCGGGCGATATCCTCTTTTTCCTCCAGGTTCATCCCGGCCATGGGTTCATCCAGAAGCAGAAGTTTCGGTTCAGCAGCCAGCGCCCGACCTAATTCGACCCGTTTCTGCAAACCGTAAGGCAACATGCCGGCCGGTTGTTTGCGGATGTTTTCGATTTCCAAAAAATCGATGATCCCCTCCACGGCTTCCCGGTGGGCGATCTCTTCTTTTTCGCTCATGCCCCAGTAGAGCGCCTGCGAAAAGAGGTTTGAATGCATCTTTTGTGTCCGGCCCACCATGATATTCCCCAGAACGCTCATCCCTTTGAACAGGGCCAGGTTCTGGAAGGTGCGCGAAATACCGGTGGCCGCCACATGGTGCGGTTTCATTGTGCGGGGTCGTTTTTGGCCTTCAAAAAAGATGTTCCCTTCGTCCGGCTTGTACACGCCGTTGAGGATGTTGAGCATGGTAGTTTTACCGGCCCCATTGGGCCCGATGATCGCAAAAATTTCCTGCGGATAGATCTCGAAACTGACCCTGTTAAGGGCTTTCAGACCACCGAAGCTGATGGATACATCTTCCACTCGGAGCAGAGGTTCTTTTTTTTCGCTCATATTCTATTAATCTCCATTAGTACGTCTCGGCATCCCTTATCCTGAGATCGGCCTTCATGGTTGTTGTGCGCCCATCCTCATAAGTAAAAGTTGCATCCACGGATACGCTCTCCTGTCCGGGGCTGTAAAGGGCATCGATGAGTTTATCATATTTTTCGGCAATAAACTTGCGCCGTACTTTACGCGTGCGGGTGATTTCACCGTCATCCGGGTCGAGTTCTTTGTGAAGCAGCAGGTAACGTTGGATTTGAGCGTCTTTCAGTTTTTCATCATCGCTGAGGCTCTTGTTGACCCGCAGGATCTCATTATGGATCAGGTCATAGACCTCGGGCTTTTGGGCCAGATCCGTATAACTGGTATAGGCAATGTGCTTTCTTTCAGCCCAGTTCCCCACGGCCCCGTAATCGATATCGATGAACGCCGCCACGTGATCCATATCCTTGCCATGGGTCACGGCCTCTTTGACGAAAGGACTGAATTTAAGTTTGTTTTCGATAAATTTGGGCGCAAAGAGGGTACCGTTGGTCAACTTGCTCACATCCTTGGCCCGGTCGATAATCTTGAGATGGCCCCTCTTGGTCAGGTATCCGGCATCCCCGGATTGAACATAGCCGTCGATAAGGGTCTCTTTGGTGGCCTCATCGTTTTTGTAATAACCGGCAAAATTTCCCGGGCTATAATAGGTGACCTCTCCATTGTCGTTGATCTTGATGTCCACTCCCGGTGCCGGCGTGCCCACGGTTTCAGAATCGATGTCGCCATCCTTTTGAATGGAGACCAGGGCCGTACTTTCCGTCATACCGTAAAGTTGCTTCAGGTTCATTCCCAGGGAACGGAAAAACTCAAATATTTCCGGACCAATCGCTTCCCCGGCGGTATACGCCACACGGACTTTTTTCATACCGAGGTTATCCAGAAGTGGGTTGTACACCAACATTTTTCCTATGGCATACAGAAAATTAAGATTCACCGGTACTGTTTTTTGAGCGATCCGCAGTTTCTCGACCTTGCTGGCCACGCCTAGGAAAAAATGAAACATTTTCTGCTTTATCCAGGACGCGTCCTCCATCTTGATCATGACCTGGGTCAGCCAATTTTCCCAGATGCGGGGGGGACAGAAGATGTAGGTGGGTCCTATTTCACGCGTATCATGCGCCACGGTCGATGTGTTTTCAGGGCAATTGGGCGTAAATCCGGTGATCATTGCCTGGGCATAACAGAAGACATGATCTCCGATCCAGGCCATGGGGAGATAGGCCATCACTTCTTCATTTTCACCGAGCCCTTCAAACTCGATAAAACTTTTAGCCGCATCGATCACGGCCTGATACAGGAGCATTACTCCTTTGGGATTCCCTGTGGTACCGGACGTATAACAAATGACGGCCAAATCATCGGATTTGCCCTTGTTGATCTCGTCCATAAAATAATCAGGGTTCTCGGCCCCGAATTTGCGGCCCAGCTCCTGCACCTGCGTAAATGACATCAAAAACGGTTCGGTGTAATTGCGCATTCCTTTGGGATCTTCGTAAAAGATATATTGGACGCGCGGGATATCTTTTTTCAGCGATAATAGCTTGTCCGACTGTTCCTGATCTTCAGCCAAAGCAAATTTGGCCTCCGAGTGGTCCAGGATATAATGAAGTTCTTTCTCAATGGCATCCTGATACAAGGGGACAGGGACCCCGCCTAGACATTGGGCCGCCGCAATACCCCAGTAAAGCTGAGGCCGATTGTCGCCGACGATGGCGATCACATCGCCGCGTTTAAAACCCAGCGATGCCAGTCCCAAAGCAAAATCCCGGACATGTTCTAAATAATCCTGCCAGGTATAGGACTGCCATATACCGTAGTCCTTTTCGCGAATGGCTGTTTTTTTGTGACCGTATTTTTTGGTATTGTGGATAAGAATTTTGGGGAAAGTGTCCATGGATTCGCTCATAACGAAAGACCTCGTCGTTTGATAGTCGTTCGGCAAAATGCAAACGCATTGATATTGTAAAGATTATGGAAATAACCGATAGGAAACTGTTGAAAAAGGCTGAGCATATTTTTGCAATCGCTCGGCAGGCCGCGTCGTCTAAGCATCTGGGACTTATAGTGAATCACTTTTGGGAAGTCAAACAATTTTTTATTTATTAATTTATATTTGAATGCCGTTCATTCATGGCCCGGAATTATTTTTCCAGTTGACCTCATTTTAATGACTGTGTATCCATACAAAAAATTTTCATTAAAATGCTATCTTCACCCTAACAGATCCATCACGAAGGAAAACGACAAAATGACCAAATTCTTAAAGCTTCTTACGGCTATCGCTCTAATAGCCGTGGTTGGCGTTTTCAGTCAAACAGGCCTCGTGCAGGCAAACGCCAAGCCTTTCATTTATTTTGATAAAACCGCACATACCTTTCCCACGGTTTTTGAAGGCGACCATCTATCATATTCGTTTATGGTCTATAACAAAGGCACGGATCCGCTGAACATCAACGATGTAACCACGTCTTGAGGATGCCTTGTGACCCGGTTTGACCGGGTCATCCCTCCCGGCGGGAGGGGGAAAATAACACTTTCGATAGATTCCCGGCGCGTAAGCGGGCCATTTAATAAACGATCTGTGGTCTGGTCCGACGATCCCCAAAAACCGAGCGTAGCGCTGTACTTAAAGGGTATTGTAGAACCTCTTTTTTTAATCGAGCCCGGCGGATATATCGGTTTGTGGGGCGCAATCGGCAAGACCCCTCCTGCACAACTGAAAATTTTGAACAACAACCCAAGACCTTTGAAGATTATCGGTATCGATAGTGATCTTCCGGGACATATTCGCTGGGAACTAAATGAAATCGAAGCCGGCAACGTTTATCTACTGGAAGTTGAAGATATATCATCAATGGCCGGGGAATATTCGGGCCACCTGTTTATTCGAACCGACCACCCCCAAAAACCTGAACTGGTGATTATCATCCAGGGCGGCATTGTTGAAAAATAATCCATCTTGGAGAAAACTCTAAAACGCAATAAATGGAGCAAATGCCTAAACGACTGAACAAACCCATCAAATTTGCCGCCCTACGCATGGCCGCAAAGTCTACCGCAACACGCTGAAGCCATGAATTTTGACCTCACCCAAGAACAGAAAATGATTCGTGACGAGGTGCGCCGTTTTGCCCAAAAGGAGATTGCCCCGCTTGCCGAAGATCTGGAGCGCAACGGTGATTATCCATATGCGATTATCGCCAAAATGGCCGATCTCGGAATTATGGGGATCCCCATTCCGGAAAAATATGGCGGCATGGGAGGCGACTGGACCAGTCTGCACCTGGCCATCGAGGAGTTGTCCCGGGCCGATGTAACCTTTGGCGCCTTGATCGATGTCACCACCAGTGTAGTGGCCCAGGAACTTAATGTGTTTGGGACCGAAGCCCAAAAGCAGAAGTGGCTGATCCCCATCGCCCGCGGTGAAAAAATTGGCGCCTTTGGTTTGACGGAACCGGACTCCGGCTCGGATGCGGGATCCTTGCAGACCACGGCCGTGCTTCAAGGCGACGAATGGATATTAAACGGGACTAAACAATTTATCACAAACATCGGCCTGGAAAATGCCGCTTTGGTCCTTATCGCGGCCCGAGTTCAAAGCGATGCCGGCGGCGGTTCGATTGCGACTTTCATTGTCCCCCTTGATGCACCCGGATTTAAAGTGGGTAAAAAATATCACAAGATGGCCTGGCAGGCTTCGGCCACCCATGAGGTTGTGCTGTCGGATTGCAAGATATCTAAAGAGAACTTATTGGGCGATCCCGATCGGGGATTTGCGCAACACCTGGCGGTTTTAGAAACCGGGAGAATCAGTATCGCCGCCATGTCGGTTGGCTTGGCTCAGGCCTGCCTGAATGAGGCCCTGCGCCATGCCCAGGGGAGAGAACAATTTGGGCAATCGATCTTTAATTTTCAGGCGGTTCAGTTCAAGTTGGCGGATATGGCGATTGCCATCGAATTGGCCCGCAATCAATACCTAAAGGCAGCTTGGCTCAAAGATCAGGGTCGCAAACACGCCTTTGAAGCGTCCGTTGCCAAGATTTATGCATCCGAAATGGCTGAAAAAGTTGCCAGTGATGCCCTGCAGATCCACGGAGGGTACGGATTTATGGAAGAATATGCGGTGTCCCGCTATTACAAAGGCGTAAAAATTTTACAGATTGTCGAAGGCACCTCTGAAGTCTTAAGGATGCTCATCGGGAGGATGTTGACCGGAGAGAGGGGAGTTTAATCCGGATATTTTGATTGACACGCTGAACGCTTAACGCATACCTTTCTTTGCAACAGTAGCGCTTACGTAAATATGATCTCCATACGAATAACCTCGTAACGATGAGACCTTTGAAAAACGTCTAATTTTGTTCAAGTTCAAGGAAGAGGAGAATTTTAACCGCAGGAATACATTGGGTATTTTGAGGATTAAAATTTGAGTCTGACGCCGAAATTGGGCAAAAGGAGGTGTTCTGCAAAGGTCTCAAGATGATTCTGGGGGAAAATTTCATGTCCATGACAATTAGCGAAAAAATACTGGCTGAACATACCGGGCGCGACCAGGTGATGCCGGGCGAGCTGATCGAAGCCAAACTCGATTTTGTGCTCGGCAACGACATCACCGCACCCATGGCGATCGAAGTCTTTAAAAAGGCCGGTGGCAAAACCGTATTTGATCCCGAGAGAGTTGGATTGATTCCGGATCATTTTATTCCCAACAAAGACATCCAATCGGCGGCCCAGGCTCAAATTATGCGATTATTCGCCAAAGAGCAAAACCTGCCTTACTACTTCGAGGTGGGCCGCGCCGGCATTGAACACGCTCTTTTGCCGGAAAAGGGGCTCGTTTTACCCGGAGACCTGATTATCGGGGCCGACAGCCATACCTGTACATACGGCGCCCTGGGTGCTTTTTCAACCGGGGTTGGCTCCACAGACCTTGGTGCGGCCATGATCACCGGGAGCGTATGGCTCAAAGTGCCGCCTTCGATAAAGTTTTTACTCAACGGGCAGCTGGGGCCCTGGGTCAGCGGAAAGGATCTGATACTGCATATCATCGGTCAAATCGGAGTGGATGGTGCGCGTTACAAGGCCATGGAATTTGAGGGCCAGGTGATCGACTCCCTTCCCATGTCCGATCGATTCACCATATGCAACATGGCGATTGAAGCCGGTGCCAAGGTCGGCATCATTCCACCGGATGGCACCACCAAAGCTTATGTCAAAGATCGGGCCCAACGGGATTACAAATTTTATACCTCCGACCCGCAAGCAACTTATGAATCGGTCTTTGATTGGAATGTTTCTGAATTGGCTCCTCAAGTGGCCTGTCCGCATAGCCCTGAGAACGTCAAATCGGTTTGGGAGCTCTCTCACATCACCATTGATCAAGCCGTGATCGGCTCCTGCACCAATGGCCGCATTGACGATATGCGAACAGCCGCAAAAATTCTTCAAGGCAAAAAAACCGCTTCCAACGTGCGTTTGATCGTAATCCCCGCCACGCCTGCGATCTACCGGCAGGTGGTGGATGAAGGGCTCATGAATATCTTTCTTGAAGCTGAAGCGGCCGTGAGCACCCCCACTTGCGGCCCCTGTCTGGGTGGCTATATGGGAATTTTGGCCGAAGGGGAACGTGCCGTTTCGACCACAAATCGCAACTTTACGGGCCGTATGGGTCACCCGCAAAGCGAAGTTTATCTCTCATCACCGGCCGTAGCGGCGGCCAGCGCCGTGTTGGGCCGCATCGCCCATCCGGATGAAATTTAGGAGAAGCTACTATGAAATTGAAAGGCCATGCCTGGAAATTCGGCGATGATATCGACACGGATGCGATTATTGCAGCCCGCTATTTGAACACCTCTGATCCGGAAGAATTAGCCCGACACATTATGCAAGATGTGGATCCGCATTTTGTCACCAAAATCAAACCGGGCGATATCATTGTGGCCGGTAAAAATTTCGGCTGTGGTTCGTCCCGCGAACACGCCCCCCTGGCCATCAAACACGCTCAAATTTCAGCCGTTGTCGCAGGATCTTTTGCGCGTATCTTTTACCGCAATTCCTTTAATATGGGCCTCCCGATTCTCGAAAGCCCTGAGGCGGCAGCCGCCCTCGAGACCGGTGATAAACTGGAAATTGATCTGGAGAAGGGTACCATCATCAATTGCACCAATGGTGAAAGCTACCAGGCGCAACCCGTTCCGCGCTTTATGCAGTCGCTTTTAGACGCCGGGGGACTGGTTCCCTACGTTCAGCAAAAATTGAAGGAGGAACAATAACGTGCCTAAAACCTATCGAATCGCCGTCATACCGGGAGATGGAACCGGCCCTGAAGTTGTTGCCGAAGCGCTCAAGGCTCTCAAAGCGGCAGCCGACTGCGAGGGATTCAATCTTGAATTGGAGCAGTATGACCTGGGGGGAGAGCGATACTTGAAAACCGGTGAGGTATTACCGCCTGGTGTACCCCGGGAGCTGGAAGATTTTAACGCCATTCTCCTCGGCGCCATCGGCCATCCGGATGTCAAAGCGGGCGTCCTCGAAAAAGGATTGCTTTTGGAACTCCGCTTTCAATTGGACCAATACATTAATCTGCGCCCGGTGGTCCTCTACCCCGGAGTTGAAACCGCTTTAAAAGGTAAGGGACCTCAAGACATCGATTTCGTGATAGTACGCGAAAACACTGA
Source organism: uncultured Desulfobacteraceae bacterium (assembly GCA_964530095.1). Taxonomy (GTDB): domain Bacteria; phylum Desulfobacterota; class Desulfobacteria; order Desulfobacterales; family CAZHA01; genus CAZHAH01. Next base: position 61,952 of record CAZHAH010000010.1, read on the forward strand.
AGGACTTTACGCCGGAGGAGGCGGATTTCTACGTAAAAATACGCCCCACGAAGTCGCCATTCAAGAATCGATCAACACCCGCATGGGTGTGGAACGCTGTATCCGGTTTGCGTTCGACTTCTGTCTCCGGCGCCAAAAAACACGAACGTTGACGCTTTGTGGTAAAACCAATGTCTTGACGTATGCGTTCGATCTTTGGGAGCGTGTCTTCAAAGAAGTGGCGCATGAATATCCCGACATCCGGACCGACTATGCCCATGTGGATGCCATCAGCATGTGGATGATTAAGAATCCGGAGTGGTTTGACGTTATTGTCACCGATAACATGTTCGGGGATATCATTACGGATATCGGTGCCATTATCCAAGGTGGGCTGGGGGTTGCGGCGGGAGGCAATATCAATCCCGAGGGCGTTTCCATGTTTGAACCGATCGGTGGTTCGGCCCCCAAATACGCAGGCCAAAACCTCATCAACCCAATAGCCTGCATCGCGGCGGTGCAGATGATGCTCGATCATTTGGGGGAAGCCGCTGCTGCTCAGAGGGTCGAGAGGGCCATTAAAAGAGTCGTCGCCCACGATATCCGAAACCTGGCGGCCGGGAAAATGGGACGTACGACCCGTGAAGTGGGTGATTTGGTGACAAGCTATATTTCGAGTTAGCCTTCGTAAAGCACAGCCAGGATGGTTGCCTTTCCCCTTTTGGCGGCGATTTGATGGGGCGTGGTGGACAGGTAATAGGCACTGTCACCGGGATCCAGCTCAAATGCCTCTTCATCGATCGTCAGGGCGACCACACCATCTAAAACATAGATAAACTCCTCACCGTCATGGATCGATATTTCTTGTTTGGGATTTTCCTCCAATTGCACAATCAGGGCTTCCATGTGACGCCCCTTCACCTCAGGCGCAAGGCTTTTATAGACGTAGGCCTGCTTTTTCCCCTTCTGGGCCGTGGAGCGTGAAACCACTTTCTGCTCTTTTTTTCGCGTTATCGAATAAAGACGGTTCCCCACTCCCGACACCAGACGGCTAAAGGCACTGTCAAGCGCTTTGGAAAGTTTAATAACCGTTCCAAGCTGCGGCTGGACTTTATTGGTTTCGATATTGCGGAGAAATTCCAAATCAAAACCGGTCAGATTTGACAGCTCTTCCAGGGCCAGCCCCTTTTCTTCGCGCAGCAATTTGATCTTTTGGCCGACTTCCTCGACACCCCCCTGCTCGGGGGTGGCGATTTCGCCCGTTAAGTCTTCGAAAAAATCGACATTAATGGGAGGCGGTTGGTTTTTGGTATCCATTATATATGCTCCTAAATTTAGGTCTTCGATTGACTGGCCTATTTTGGTTTCACTTCGTCGGACGATATTTTTGGGGCAAATCCGCATGGGGGCCCCAGCTGGCCGGAAAATTCTGACCCGTCGCTTCACCCTTTTTTTCTTTCAGCTTTTTGAGTCCCGGGCGCGCAAACTTGGGATGCCCTTCCACAAGCGTTCTCCCATTGATCGCGGCTTCGCTTCGCAGCCGTTCCCCAACCGTGCGCTCCAACTGCCGCCCTAGCCACAGCACTCGATCAACATCGTAGCCGTGCTCGATTCCCATCTCATCGATCTGGACCAGCAGGTCCTCCAAACACACGAGACCCACGAAACGCGGGTCTTCGTAGTAATAATCGCCCGTTCCCGGTACCGGGCAATCGTCAAGAAAATTGGCAGGTTGGCCCCCGGTACCGCCCAGGGTTGCTTCAAAATGGGTAATACCGGCTTGAAGAGCCGCAAGTACCGAGGCTGAGGCCACCCGTTTTGTCTCGTGGAAATGGGCAATATGCAATGACGTTTCGGGGATTTGATCCAATATCATCGAAAAATAGCGATACACATCCGGGGCCGAAGCACTTCCGTCGTGGTCTGCATGTTCGATGTCGGTGGCGCCGATCTCCAGCCAGCGCTTGGTAAACTCCACGGCATCTTTCAACTGCGTGGCTCCCGCGATGGGGCTTCCCCAAATCGTGCTGACGGTTCCGCACATTTGAAGACCGGCATCCGTACATTTTTTTATGCATCGTTCGGCCTCTTCCCAGTAATCCGGAAGCGTTGTGCCGGAATTGGCAAAATGATGCTCTTCTTCGGTTGACACCATCATCAGGCATCGATCGGGCCCGATCCCTCTTTGTTTCAGTTCGATAGCACGGTCGACAGATTTTTCGCGGATGGTCACGGCGGTGATACAGATGTCGTCAATATCGATTCCTTTCCGCAGACAGCGGTTTTTGAAGCGATCGCCGCGAAGGAAGGATAAAATTTCTTCCGCATCGGCAAACTGCGGCATCAGATAGGGATTTCCAAGGTTGGTCACTTCGATATTGCGGCAACCGGCCAAAATCAGCTCCGCAGCATAAAATTGTTTCGCGCGGGTGCTGATAAATTTCTCCAAATGCTGAAAACCGTCTCTGGGGGTAATATCGCCGATAGTGACCCGCTTTGGCATGCGGGGGAATATTTTCCAATAATCATATTCAGTCATAGTGCTGGCTGTGCCTCCTTTCCTTTAATGAGATTCTTGCCCTTGTTTTTAGCTTTCATTCACCTTTAAACACAGGTTTCCTTTTTTCCCGAAATGCCGCCAGTGCCTCCTGCCTGTCCTGCGTCGGAATCGTTACCCAGTATGCATTCGACTCGATGGCCAGACCGGAATGCAAATCGGTTTCCAGACCGTAATTTATAGCGTATTTGGCCTGTTCTATGGCGATCGGTCCGGTTTCACAGATCATGGCGGCCACTTTGTGACATTCTTGGAGCAACATTTCTTTCTCGCAAATTTGGTTCACGAGCCCGATAGCCAATGCCTCATTGGCGTCGACCCGTCTTCCGGTAAAAATAAGCTCCTTGGCCTTTCCTTTGCCTACCAGTCTGGGGAGTCGCTGTGTTCCGCCGGCCCCCGGGATGATGGCCAGTCTGGTTTCGGTCAAACCCATTGATGCATTCATGGAAGCGATTCGAATGTCGGCGGCAAGCGCCAGTTCCGTTCCGCCACCCAGGGCAATACCGTTGACGGCGGCAATCACCGGCTTATTCAAATATTCAAGCGATGTAAAAAGATTCCTGATCGTAAATATAAACTCTTTCACTTCAGCGGGCTTCATGGTTCGGCGTTCTTTTAAATCCGCCCCTGAGCTAAAAGCCTTGTCACCGCTTCCGGTAATGATAATCACGCGAATATCTTTGCGGATACGTATGGCCTCGATTCTGGCTTTTAACACATTCAGCAGCTCAAAATTGAACGCATTCATCACTTCCGGACGATTGAGGGTAAGCGTCGCAATGCCGTCTTTTTCTTCGACTAAAAGTATACTGTCATTCATTCAACCCCCTTTTCAATTGATTATTGAATATTGAATACTGGTGATCTCGTAAAAAGTCGCGAATTCCACGATAGATGGCTAAGTAAAAAGGTTCATATACAAGGCGTAGTGTTTTTTCAGGAACG
>CAZHAH010000011.1:0-63587 GCA_964530095.1 uncultured Desulfobacteraceae bacterium
CAAGTAAAGCAAAGGCGTCTGGGGCAGATTAATCAATGATCAAGGTTTGACCCCGATAATTTCTCCTGATGATACTCATCACCGTCCGGATCCGTTTCTGTAGCTGGGGCATCCCGGATTTTCTTTACCGCCTTGGCCACCAACCGGGATGAAGGGGATGGACGTCTGTGCTGCACAGCCATCTTTCGTGCCAATCGATAAGCTCGTTCTTGTTTATTTTGAGGAAGCTTGACCAATTCTCTGGCAGAAGAATAATCCAATTTTATTACGCGCGTAATAAGTGTAGTATCGAGGTTTTTGGCAATATTTACGTGGTTGCTTATCCAGACTTGGCCTTTATCGAAGTATTGCCCTGCCCGTTTCTGCGACCATCCTTGTTCTTCTACCAAGAGTTTTATTCTTTCAACCAGCTCTAAAACAGTAAGCCTTTTTCCATCTCTTCATCCCCCCGCCTTTTGGCTGCTTCAAGGCGATGAAATCCGTCTATCAGAATCATTTCCTTGGTAACGATCAGGGCATCACCGTTCGGATTCGTTATTCTTTAATTCATCAATATAATCTGAATCGAGTTCAAATTAGGGGACGTTCGTTCCGAACGTGCCATACTATTTTTTGAAAGTGATTTGGGCTTTATTCCGAATAATTACATTTTTGGAAACAGAAATTCAATCAATTATGTAGAAGCATGGTGAGTTATGCACTTTCTGCACGAACGTCCCCTATGGGCTTGGGTATCAAAGCCTATGCCATGAAGCCTCTGGTGATGGAGAATTTGGCGAACATCGTTCGGAAAGCATTGGATAATAAAGGAAGCTGAAACGCGGATTTTTGGGACAGGGGGTCAAGTCTTCCTTTGATTTTTTAAAATTTTTTATAGAAAGTTAGTTTTCCACGACCGTTATAAATCTCCATTAATCGTCAAACCATTTCCGATTCTTCAAACTCAGGCTGTCTCCTGCAAGGCACCTTGCCAGGCTTTTCCATTTCGATTGCCTGTTTTTGCAGTTTGTGAATCAGCCGATGCAAATCCTCGAGGGGCACGGTTCGTATCTCAATCGTATTTCTACTCATCCATATTTTTAGCCGCACAAACCACTCTTTTAATTGTTTGGATACGTCTTTAGTTTTTTTCATCGTTTCCGTCCTCTATTTTTCATCCACGGCCCTCCCCTGCCATCCCTCCGGTAGTGTTGATAATACTTCAACACCTTACGTATATAATGCCGTGTTGCCCCGATTGGCGGGACTCCTTGATACTTTCTGACCGTGCTGCTGCCGGCATTATATGCCGCCAGCGCCAAAATGATATTCCCTTCAAATCGATCTAAGAGCTGTTTAAAGTATCTGACACCACCGTCGACGTTCTGTGCAGGATCGAAACTGTCTTTCACTCCCAGGGCATGGGCCGTTTTCGGCATCAACTGCATAAGACCCTTGGCACCTCTTTTCGAAATTGCCATATGATTATAGCGCGATTCTGCAAAAATCATGGCCTTTATAAGCGCAGGTTCGACCTTGTGGTTCCGTGCGGCCTCACGGACGATCCATTGGAATAATCGTTCCGCCTTTACATGCTTAGCTGACAATAACAGGGGGGATGAAATGGGTTGCGTTTGCAGTTGTCCACCTGCTTGCGCATGAGTGACACTCAGAAGCTCATTGGGGAGATGAATAAAAATACCCAAAATTAAAAAAAAATCGGCCGCTGACTTGGCCCACGAGAGAGGATGCTGGAGGATGCCGAGGATCTTCCGGGATGGTTTGGCATGTTTTCATCACTCTACGGGAGAGCAATAATTATGCCAAAATACATATTTTGCTAGAGCTATGCGGTTGGCGGGATGGCGAAGGATCGGGGCCGTGCAACATGGGGAGTTGATTCCACAGAAATATAGCATGCATTCCATGGGACGAATTCCGCTCATCCATTCAAGAGAAGCCCCCCACCGCCAGCCATCTGGTAAATTGATCAGCAATTGTGCTCAGAGTAATGGAGCCGATCAAAAAAGCAGAGCATGTGTTAGAATATCTGGCACGCTACACACATCGGGTGGCCATCTCAAACAGTCGTCTTGTGGCCCTTGAAGATGGCAAGGTCACCTTCCGTTATAAGAATCGAAAAAACAATACCCAAGAAACGACCACCATCGAAGCTGTTGAGTTTATGCGCCGCTTTTTGCTCCACACGCTGCCGCGGGGCTTTGTCAGAATCGGCCACTACGGGTTTTTGGCCAATCGCAACCGCAAAATCAATACGGAGAATAATTGCAGCAATACGCCCATAAGATATCAGGCTTCAAAGTTTTTATGTTTCAAGGTTTCCTCGGCCTTTGTTCGAATTTCCGCCAGCGTTTTGCGTACATCGGCATGCAAGGGGGCCGGTTCATGGGTTTTCAAGATTTCACGCGCCTTTTCGGTGGCCATCTGCCCCCAGTCCTTTTTGCCTTTCTCCGTCCAGCCTGCCAGATTGTCGCGGTTGCATAATTGAGGGGCCCAGTGCTCTTGTCGGAAGAAATCCATGGTCTGTTCTGTGGACAGGAATTCTCCTCCTGGCCCTACCTGTCGAATCACGTCCAGGCCGATATGGGTGTCATCAAGTTCAAAGCCGTGCATCAGCCGCTTGACATAACTGATGATTTCAGAACACATCACCAGTCCACCGGGATGACCGATCAGGCCTTGCCCCAAATAACCAATGTCATGCACCAGGTTGGCACCGTGCATGGCGTCGATCATGATGGAAATACTCCACTCCATGCCGGCCTGCTGGTCCAGACAGTTGGCGTCGCTGACTCCCGCAGTCCCCCACATGGGCAACTCATAGTAGTGGTACAAATCGGCGCATGCGGAGAGCGCCAGACGATATTCCGGACAGCCGTAAACACAGGTGGATGTGCGCATGTCTATCGTGGAGGTGCCGAACCCGGATATAATGGGTGCTCCTTTGGCCCTCAATTGGTGCATCACCAGACCGCTCAACGCCTCGGCGTTGCCTACCGTGATCGCACCGGCCAGGGTCACCGGCGCACTGGCGCCGGACATCATGCCCGGCGTGTAGTTAACCGGGACACCGTGGTCGGCGCAAAAAAACAGTTTTTGAATGGCCCCGATGGTGTGGGTCAGGGGGGTTAGGGGCTCGGAGTAGTGGATGTGGATCGGTTTTTCTCGCAAATTGTCCGCACCGCCAACCACTTCGGCGGCCAACTCATTGATCAGGGCAATGTCTTCCAGCCCGGCGGCGGTGTAGAAAATCGGCTTGACGGCGTTTTCGAGCTCGGCCTTGAATGAATCCAGATACATCAGGTTGGTTGGGGAGTCATGTGGCAGGGCGTAGGAACCGATAAAGTCGATATCTTCAAGTGCGTCGGCGATACGGGCCGCATTGGCCACATCCGTGAGCCGTGATTGTCTGAGTTCGCCCGTGTCCAAATCGTATGTCTGGATCAAATCGGTTCCCATCCCGAAATGAACACGGCGACCCTCAAGGCGCATGGCCTCCTGTCCCAGCCGGTTGAAAATGGTGATACGAGACGGCGCGCTTAAGATGGCCTCTTCCACCAACCAGTTGGGGATTTTGACCAGATTGCTCTCTTTTACACTGCAACCCGCATCCTGCATCATGTGGACCGCCTCGGGCAGCATTACGCGCACACCCACCGACTCCAGCAATTCCAGGGTTGCATGGTGTATGTTTTTGATCTGCTCCACCGACAGCAAATGATAAGTCGGTACACATTGAGACTTATATCCGGAGTACATATTATTTCCTTTTCTACAAAAATTTTTCTCTTATCTTACCGGCATACAATTCAACGTGCTTCTCCATTGCCCGCCGTGCCCCCTGCGGATCTCTTTGTTCCAATGCCCCCAGCACGGAGCTCAGATTTTGTGTCAGCAGGGAATGGTCCTGGGTGCTGAGACCGATGTGATACCAAATCCTGAACATCACGCTATGCAGTCCCCGCAGAACTTTGACCAGCTTCCGGTTTTGGGTGGCTTCATATAGCGTATGGTGGAATTTGGTGTCGAAGTATTCGGAAATGTTTGGCATTGAATCGTTTTCCGGAATTTCATGCTCGGCTTTATGTATAATATCCCGCATTTGGTCCAATTGCGCCGGGCTGATTCTTTCGGCGGCCAGGCTGCCCGCAAATCCTTCCAGTTCGCGGCGAAGTTCAACCAGTTCCCGGACCTCGGATACATCCACCGGCCTTACCATATGTCCGTGGCGCGGGAGTGTATTTATTAATTCCTCTTCTTCAAGCTTGAGGAGCACATCCCGCAAAGGCGTTCGCCCAATGCCGAATTGTTCCATGAGGTCCTTTTCGTTTAGAATCTTGCCCGGTTGGATGATATTGGAGATGATTTGAAAACGCATCTCCTCGTAAACTTCATTTTTGTTCATAAGGCCCCCGGAAAGCAGTATTCAGCGTGCAAGCGTATCGATTGTTCAGACACCATACAGAGGAATATCCTTATTGTCAATAATAATATATTTTAAATATATCTTGCAAATTGGAAAGTGATATATTAATGCTATTAGAATGGGTCGGATACCTATGTTTGACCATCATTTTGGCAGATCTGGCTCTTTTTGAGGCTTATGGCTTAAAAAAGGGCGCTATTATTGATTATATTAATTCCAACAATTGTGAAGTAAATAAGGGGAGGTGTTCTGATGTCATTTAAAGCGCTTTGCCAGGCGGTAGAATCCGGCAATAAAAGTGAGGCTGAAGACATAACACGCAAGCTTCTGGAAGAGAGCAATGATCCCCTCCAGATGATTTCAGCGCTCACCGAGACGATGAATAAGCTTGGAGACCTGTTCTCGCGTCTGGAAATATTTCTGCCCCAATTGATGTTAGCAGGGGAGGCATTAACAGCCGTGGTTGATATTCTGCGTCCCAAGATAATGGAGGCGGGGGAACAGGGGGGTCCCAAAGGCAAGGTTGTGATCGGTGTTGTCAAAGGGGATTTGCATGAGATCGGAAAGAATATCGTGAAGTTGATGCTTGAGACGAACGGATTCGAAGTAAAGGACCTGGGATACGACGTGGATTCACTCACATTTATCAAAGAGGCGGAGGCCATGGGAGCAGATATCATCGGGGCCTCATCCCTGATGACCACCACCATGCCGGGACAAAAGGAGATCATCGAACTCTTAAAAGACAAGGGCCTCAGGGAGCGTTACAAGGTGGTCATTGGCGGCGCACCCACAGGCCAGGAGTGGGCGGATAAGATCGGCGCCGATCTGTGGTGTGAGGATGCCGGCTCGGCTCCCCGGCTGATGGCGGAACTTTTAGACAGGCAGTAAAAAATCGTGTCCTGAGGGACAGGGCATTATAAAATTTTGGCTTTGAAAACTGTTAAAATCCTAAATTTCAAGCACCAAATTCCAATATTTAATGACCGAAACACGTTTGGAATTTTGGTCATTGTGATTTGTTTGAGATTTGAGAGTTGTTATTTGGAATTTACAATACTCCATTTGCATGAAAATAATCATAAGGAGGAATATTATGTCTACTCCCTATCGTCTTTGGGAAATTTTACAGCGGTCCAATACAGGTCCACATTGCGATGAAGATGATTTCCTGCCGAAAATATTCACACCGAAGCTGCAGGAGGTCATAAAAAAATACGAGATAAAATATGATTCTAAAACCCCTGTGCCTACAGACGACGATCTGTCTGACAGGGTGTGGCAGGCCGGCTGGGAGCTATTTCGTGAGGTGGGCCTTTATAACACAGACACCCACCGGATCATTCAGGTCTCGGATGAGGAAATCAAAGAAGCGCTCTATATGATAAAGGGTGCCTACTGGGTTGGGGCCGGAAAAGATGCGGTTTTATGGAAAAAACGCCAGGTCGAGGATCGCGAGCCGCCCTTTTGCATCTTCAGCCCGGACATAACGTGTGATGAGAATTTGCACCAGTCCATGTGCCTGGCCTATCTCAAGGAGCCGCTCTTGGATGGTTTTTGTGCCCCCATTTTAGAGGACACCATCGGCCAGCGGATCGCATCCGGGTCTCCCACTGAAATCAACGGATGTACCCAGCATATATACAACCTGCGACTGGCGGCAAAGCAAGTCGGCCGGCCCGGTGTTTTCTTTGTTGCCGTCGGAACCGCCGAGCACGACAGCGGTCAGATTGCCGTATCCGACAACGAGTGGGGAGTGCGGACCACCGATTCTCGACTTGTCGGCACGCTAACCGAGTTTAAAACGGCAGACACGATGCTGAACCGGGCAGTCCACTACGCTCAATATGGGTGCTATACCGGCAACCTTACGGGTCCTATCTACGGCGGCTGGTGTATGGGTTCGGAGGGGGTTGCCGTGACGCTGGTGGCCTACAGCCTCAGCGGGCTGTGCATCCATGGCGCGATCTACAACCAGCATTTTCCTTTTCACCTGCATTGGGGCTCCAATACGACCAGAGAGCTTCTTTGGCCGATCAGCGTGGCCGGCCAGGCCTTGGCGCGTAACAGCAAACTCATCAGTACCTCCAACGGGTTCTCAAATGCGGGCCCCATGACTGAAATGGTCTTATACGAAACAGCCTGTCATGCCCTCGTCAGCACCGTTTCGGGGTGGCATCTGTGGGAAATGGCCTCGGCGCGCAATAAATATAAAAATCGGGCTACACCGATGGAGGCAAGGATCGGCATGGAAGTGGGCCATGCCGTTGCGCGTCAGGGCATGAAAAGAGCGCAGGCCAACGAGCTGGCCCTGAGGCTTTTGGCGAAATACGAAGACAAGGCGGCCGAGGCCCCCATGGGCAAGGAATACCCGGAGTGTTATGATGTGGCAACGGCTCTGCCGACCCAGGAGCATTTTGATATGTACCGCCGGGTTAAAGATGAACTGGCTGAAATGGGTATCGAATTTCCCTACTGATGTTTTAGTTGAGAGAGGTAATCGATGAAGCATCAGACCGTTATCAAAGACGGGACCATTCAAACCCTGTGCCGACAGTGCGACATGCACTGCGGTTTGAATGTGCACATCGCCAAAGGTAAGATCCGCAAGATCACCGGCCTAAAAGAGCACCTCCATTCACGCGGCCGGACCTGCGCCAAAGGGCGTGCGGCCGTGGATCTGGTGTATCATCCCGATCGTTTGCTCAAGCCGCTGAAGCGAAATGCAGACGGCACTTTTTCGGAGATCTCCCATGAAAGGGCCATGGACGAGATCGCGGAAAGGATCCGCGCTATTAAAGAGAAACACGGTGCCAGGGCTATGGGCGCCTGGGCAGGCGAGGCGGTGGGGTTTTTCCAGCAGAGTCAATATGCGCGTCGTTTTGTGCACGCCTTTGGCTCTCCCAACTATTTTTCGGCAGACTCCGTATGCTCGATCTCCCGTCAAATGGCCTACCGTATGGTCCAGGGATATTGGGAACCTTATACGGATTATGAGCAATCCGATGTCGTATTGCTGTGGGGCACGAATTTCGGAATTACTCATATGCCCTACATGAACCTCATTGACAAAGCACGCAAGCGAGGTACAAAACTCATTGTCATAGACCCCAGACGGACGCAAGTTGCGCGAAAGGCCGATATTTTTGCACAAATCCTCCCGGGCACGGATGGGGCGTTGGCTTGGGGCTTAGCCCGGTATCTCATTCAAAACAAAAGCTATGATCATGAGTTTGTGGAAAATTACACCATTGGTTTTGACATCTTCGAGGCCTATGCCCAAAGGTTCACCTTAGACGTCGTCGAAGCCCAAACCGGCATTAAGAAAGAGATGATCATCCAAATCGGGGAGATGATCGCTCAAAATCGACCCAAAATCGCCGCCATCCCGGGTGTTTCGTTGGAACACCAGCCCAACGGATTCGACACCACACGGGCCATCGCGTGCCTGGCAGGCCTCACCGGTGCGGTTGATACCCATGGGGGTGCGCTTTGGCCGGAGGTGATGGGGACCCGGGCTTTGACCCTCTATGACGAGCTTCCTTTGCTCCATGAAGGGCCCGTTGGGGCGGACAAATACCCCCTCCTCTATCAGCTCGGCAAAGAATGCCACTCCATGTCGGCTATGGACTATATGCTCGGCCGGGGCGAATATCCGCTGCGGGGGTTGATTGTGACAGGAGCCAATCCGGTTCTCAGTAATCCCCACGCCAAAAAGGTTATGGAGGCCTTTTCGGGCCTTGACCTTTTGGTTTTCAGAGATCTTTTTCTGACTGCCAGCGCAAAGCTGGCCCATTATGTACTCCCGGCGGCATCTTTCCTGGAAAGATCAGAACTGCATGTCCAATCTTACCGGCAAATGGTGACCTTGTCGACCCAGGTTCAGGAAATTCCCGGCGTCCAAACCGAATATGAGTTCTGGCATGAGCTTGCGCAGCGGCTTGGTCTGGGCGAATCTTATTTCCCCTGGGAAAAAGAAGAAGATGCCCTGAAATGGACTCTGGAGCCCACCGGCATCCTCATTGAGGAATTGAAAAGGCATCCTGAAGGCTATGTTTATCGGCCCATGAGATATAAGAAATATAAAAGTCGACCCTTTCCGACCCCATCGGGAAAATATGAGTTTGCCTCTATGACCTTGCAACAAATGGGCTTTCCTGAGATTCCCGTGTATCAAGCGCCAGCCTATCTGGAACAGCCCGATTCCGAATATCCCCTGGTCTTGATCACAGGCGCCAGAATGCCGCTCTACCTGCATTCGAGATACCGCAACATCGAACAATTTAATAAGGCCGTTTCCGAACCCGGGGTTGAGATCCATCCCCAGGATGCAAAAAGACTGGGCCTTGAAGACGGAGAACGGGTGAGGGTCATTTCGGAAATTGGCGCAATTGAGGTCGCAGCCAACATCATGCAAGAGAAGGGGATTCTGCCCGGCTTTGTTCAGATCGCCCATGGTTGGGATGAAGCCAATGTCAACCTCCTAACCGATGACCGGCAATTGGACCCGATCAGCGGATTTCCAAACTTGAAGCTCGTACCGGTCAAGGTCGAAAGAAAGAAAAACACCGGAGTTGGCAAAGGAGAATATTGAAGATGGACAAAAATAAGGATCTATTAAAAGAGATTATAGAGGCGACCATTGCCGGGGATGAAACGCTCTGCGTCGATCTGGCACGGCAAGTGCTTAAAAAAGGCATAGACCCGGTTGAGGCCATACAGGGAGGCTTCACCAGGGGCATGCGCATTGTGGGCGAAAAATTCGCCAATGTGGAGATCTTTCTGCCGCAGGTTATTCTGGCGGCCGATGCCATGAACGCCGCCCTAGCGGTTCTCAAGCCGCATCTGATGCAGCGGGGGGACGGCGTCGTCTCCGGCGTCGTTGTTTTGGGTACGATGCAGGGTGATATACACGACCTTGGAAAGAACATCGTCAAGACCATGCTGCAGGCGGCCGGTTTCACGGTCCACGATCTGGGTCGGGACGTGCCGTTGAGACAGTTTATTGAAAAGGCCGAAGAAACGGAGGCCGACATCATCGGCGCCTCTGCCATCTTGACCACGACCATGACCTACATGCCGGATCTGGTGGCGCTTCTGGATGAAATGGGAATGGGGGACAAGTTCAAGGTCATGGTGGGCGGAGCACCGATAACGCGCGAGTACGCCAAAAAAATCGGAGCCGATGGCTACGGCGAGAATGCGGAAGAAGCCGTCAGCGTGGCAGAAGGCTTGATGAAAATGAAGGCGGAAAGGAGCGAAGAATGATCGATCTCTGGGAGGTGCTTAGACGCAGCGAAAAGGGACCCTATATCAAGGAAAAGGAATTTGATCGGAAGTTGGGCCTTAAGGCCCAGGAGCTGGCCCAAAAATATGATATTCAATATGATCCGGAGCACGTCATCCCCTCCGATGACGACCTGGCCGATCGCGTATATCGGGCGGGATTGGAACTCTTTCTGGAAATAGGCGTCTATTGCCGGGACACCAGCCGCCTGATTAATATTAGCCAGGATGAAATAACATGGGCGCTCAAGCATGCGCCCAAGACCGTTACTTACGGTTGCGGCGAGGACGCAAGGGTGATGACCCATAGACGCCCTGAAGATGCGACGCCGCCTTATTGTCTTTGTACACCGGTTGGCTGCACGGTGGCGGAGGAGCGCTTTGTCCCCATGGTGCAAAGCTATGCCCAGGAACCCCTGGCCGATACCTTCTCAAGCGCCTTTAGCGAGACCGTGCAGGGCCGTGTCATCAAGTCCGGAACACCTCAGGAAGTGGAGGCCGCCATCTGGAACGTTGTCAAGCTACGCGAAGCGGCCCGGGCTGCAGGGCGGCCCAAAATCGGTATCCACAACCTGGTGTCAAACGCCGAACGGACCGATGCCACCTTGGCTGCCATGCAGGCTGAGTTCGGCGCCCAGCCCAATGACGGGCTTGCTATCTCCGCCATTGCCGAGTTGAAAGTGGATTATGAACGCATAAAGAAGGCGGTTTTTCTACGCCATATGGGATACAACAGTTACGGTCTGTACGGACCTTTGATGGGTGGGTATGCCGGCGGACCGGAAGCAACAGCCATCACCTATGTGGCGCATCATTTCCTGGGTCTTCTCGCTTTTGAGGCTCAATGGCATGACGGGTTTCCCCTGCACCTTATGCAGGGTTGCAATACCACGCGCGATCTCCTGTGGTTAATCAGTGTCTCGGGGCAGGCCCTAAGTCGCAACACCGATCTTCTGATCGCACTGGCCCCGTTTACGGCCGCCGGCCCGTGCACGGAGATGGTGGTCCACGAAATCGCGGCAAGCGTCCTGGCCGCAACAGTGTCCGGTATGCATCTCAACCTGGTGGCCGTGGCACGCAATAAACACCCCGAGCGGGCCAGCGGAATGGAGGCCCGGATGGGTGCCGAAACAGGGCACCTGATCGCCGGCCAGGGAATATCGCGGGGGCAGGCCAACCATATCGTGAAACAAATCCTGGCCGAGTATGAAGACCGGATACCCGATGCCCCCGTGGGCCAATGCTTCCATGAGTGCTATGACCTGATGACGGTGCGCCCAACCCAGGAATACTTGGATCTCTATGAGCGTTGCAAAGAAAAGCTGGGCCGATTTGGACTGGATTATTCGATGTTTTGAGCGAGGTTAAGCATGCCTGGCAATTTTAATACTCACTGCGTTCCCAAATACAGATTGCTCACAGATGGACAAATCAAGGCGTTTCATCAGGCGACACTTGACATTCTGGAGACGGTGGGTGTGAGGGTGCTCCATACGCAAGCGCTCAGCATGCTAAGGGCTGCAGGCTGTCGTATCATTAAAGATGATACGGTTCAAATTCCAAACGGTTTGGTGGAGGAATGCATCCAAAGTACGCCCTCCGGCATCACCCTTTATAACCGTCATGGGAGCGAAGCCATGCATCTGGTGGGAAACCAGGTCCATTTCGGTCTGGGGACCGATCTCCTCCAGATTTATGACTTGGAGACCAATGAACTGAGGCCGTCCTGCCTCAAGGATGTGGCCGATGCCGCCATTGTGGCGGATTATTTCGATGAAATCGATTTCATCGCTTCGCAGGCCTTTCCCAATGAAGTGCCCGGCAATCTGGCCTTTATCGCCGAGTTCAGAGCGCTGATAGAAAATTCGCTGAAACCGATTTATTTTACCTCCGCCGGTGCCGAGGACCTGCAGTTCATCCTAAAGATGGCCGCTGCCGTGTCCGGGGGCGCGAAACGGCTCAGGGAAAAACCGTTCCTGATCCACTATGCCGAACCGGTCAGCCCCCTGGTCCACTCGAAGGGAGCGGTCAATAAGTTGCTTCTTTGTGCTGACAGGGGCATCCCGTTGAATTACGTTCCGGCCTTGATGGCCGGCGGGACCGGTCCGGTGACCATGGCCGGATCCATCGCCGTGGCCAATGCCGAGGCTTTAAGCGGGTTGGTGATCCACCAGCTTCGCGCCCAGGGAGCGCCCATGATCTCGGGTTTTAGCGTGACTCCCCTGGATATGCGCACAGGGAATACGGTTTATGGCAGCCCCGAAGAACGCTTAACCCACACCGCCTGCACGCAGCTCTATCATTTTTATGGGATTCCGGTCTGGGGTGAAGCCGGGTGTAGCGATTCCAAGGCCATTGATCAACAGGCGGCCATGGAGTCGGCCTTCCAGATCCTGATGGGGGCCCTTGAAGGATGCAATCTTATTCATGACGTCGGTTATCTGGGGCAAGGCCTTATCGGAAGCCCGGCTTCGATTGTGATGTGCAGCGAGATGATCAGCTACGTCAAACGCATCCTGCGCGGTTTTGAGATTAATCCGGAGAGTCTTGCTGTTGATCTGATCAGGGATGTGGGACCGGGTGGAAATTTTCTGGCCGAGCCGCACACCTACGAATTTATGCGCAAGGAGCATTGGACCCCCAGGTTCATCAACCGAGACAACCCTGAGACATGGGACGCCCAGGGACGTCCCGCCTATTTAGAGGCCATCACGCAAAAGGCCAAAGATATTCTCGATAATCACAAACCCGACCCCTTGTCGGAGAAAGCTGTGAACCAGATAGAAGAGATTTACCGGCAGGCGGAAGGTGCTCTGACCGACCGCTTCATTTCGGCTTGAGTAAAACTGTGAACGCCTACAAAAGGCCTTTACGACTTTGCCGTGGCGATGTATAAGGAACTTCGAAATCAACTGAACCCACAATCTTTTCCTAATGGCAGCCTCAATCTATAAAATCTGCAAACGAAATCACCTCTTTGATATTTCGGCATATCTGATTCTACTGATCGGGCTCGTGTTCCTTCTCCTCAAAGGCGCTGAAGATCAAGGGTATTACTGGCAGTGGTTTCGGATTCCCCGCTTTCTCTATAAGATTGATGACGGCCGACTCATCGCCGGCCCCGTCCTGGAGGGTCTCAAGATTACGCTGAACATCACCTGGATAAGCCTTCTTTTGACCTATATCATCGGGCTCGTTACGGCATTGATGCGACTTTCAAACTCTTTGCTTGCCAGGGGTGTTGCCCGTGTTTATCTCGAGATTACGCGTAACACGCCCTTATTGGTGCAGATATTCTTTATGTACTTTGTCGTCGCACCTGTTCTGGATATCAATCGGTTTGCCGCCGGGGTTCTGGCTTTGAGCCTGTTTGAAGGGTCTTACGCTTCAGAAATCTACCGCGCCGGCATCGTTTCCATCAACAAGGGGCAGTGGGAAGCCTCTTACACACTGGGGCTCAGCACTTACCAGAACTATCGCTACATCATATTGCCGCAGGCTATAAGGCGCATCCTTCCGCCCTTGACCAGCCAGGCAGTGTCCCTGATCAAGGATTCGTCTCTGGTCAGTGTCATCGCCATTTATGAGATGACCATGAATGCCATGGAAATCGCCTCGGAAACATTTCTGGTATTTGAGATATACTTTACCATCGCGGCGATCTATTTGGCATTGGCGCTCACACTGTCGCGGGTTGTGGCCTATTTTGAAAAGCGATACAAGGTTGTTTCTTAAATTGCCCTCGCTGATGTGGCAATTCGGGATAAACCCAAAACAGCAAGGCATCTTTTTATGACTAAATTGAACACCCCAATGAGTACCAAACAATTAGGTGATTACATTATTCGCGTGGATGGGATCGACAAGACCTTTGACAACGGTGTCGTAGCGCTGAAAAATTTTTCCACGAAGATACGCCGCAGCGAAGTGGTCGTAATCATCGGCCCGTCCGGGTCTGGAAAGTCCACATTTTTAAGATGTTTGAACGGATTGGAGGAGATTGATTCAGGCTCGATCACCATTGACGGCACCCCGCTTGACGACAATAAAAAGAACCGGCTGGAAATCCGCAAGGAAGTGGGTATGGTGTTTCAGCATTTTAACCTTTTCCCGCACTTGACAGTTCTCAATAACATAACGCTGGCACAGATGCTTGTTCGCAAGAAATCCAAAAATGAGGCCCATGACAACGCCATGCAACTGCTGAAGAAAGTGGACATTTCAGATAAAGCGGAATCTTTCCCAAACCAGCTCAGCGGCGGACAGCAACAACGAGTTGCCATCGCCAGGGCGCTTGCCATGAAGCCCAAGGTGATGATGTTCGATGAAGCCACAAGTGCATTAGATCCGGAGATGATCGGAGAGGTTCTAGAAGTGATGAAGGATCTGGCGATTGAGGGCATGACCATGGTCGTTGTGACACACGAAATGGGATTTGCCCGCGAAGTCTGCGACTGGGTTATTTTCATGGAAGATGGCATGAAGGTGGAGGAGGGCACGGCCGATCATTTTTTTACCGATCCGAAAAAAGATCGCACCAAACTTTTCCTCAGTCAGATCCTTTAACATGCCGGTGATAAAACAAAACAGAAAGGAGGGCAAACGAAGTAACCATCATAATCTCGTAAAAAGTTGCGTAACTATAGATGGCTAATTCAAAAAGTTCATATGCAAGGCGTAGCATTTTTTCAGGAACGAGGCTATACATGTAGTATGCCGAGTGTCTGAAAAAATACTACAACGCAGTAGATGGGATTTTTTACGACGCCATCAACCTTTGAAGTTTTTGGCAAACAGTCAAAGAAAGGAGAGCAAGACAATGAAAAAAGAGAGGATTAGTAAAAGAAGTATTCTGGCGATGACCACAGCCCTTCTGCTGGCCCTGATGTTCTGTTTTACAGGGTCTGTCTGGGCCGATGATATCAACAAGCAGATTGCCAAATCCAGCATCATCGACAAGGTGATGCGCAAAGGCAAGCTGCGGGTCGGGCTGTCCTCATTTGTGCCCTGGGCGATGCAGGATAAAAAGGGAGAATGGGTCGGATTCGAAATCGATGTCGCCAAACAACTGGCAAAAGACATGGGCGTCAAGATCGAATTCGTGCCAACCAAGTGGGAAGGCCTCATTCCATCCTTACTTACCGGAAAATTTGACCTGATTGTGGCCGGCATGACGGGCACGCCCCAGAGAGCGTTGAAAATCAATTTTACGATTCCATATGATTATTCGGGAATGAATGTCGTGATCCATAAAAATTTCGCCGCCGGTGTTACCGGTTACATGGATCTGGACAAAGAAGACAATACGATTTTATCGCGGGTCGGGACCACCGGTGCCGCTTTGGCCAAAGAAACATACAGCAAAGCCAAGGTACGCCTGTTTCCCGATGAAGGACCCATGGTGCAGGAACTCCTGAATGGCAAGGCCACCGGCCTGCTGGCCTCGGCGCCCCAGCCGGCGCAATTGGCAGCCCAACATCCCGAGACCCTGATACTCCTGGATGAAAACCTGGTGCAACAACCGATTTGCATCGGCGTCCCCAAGGGTGACCCGGATACGCTGGCCTATTTGAATAACTGGATTAACGTTGTGCGCAACAACGGCTTCATCCAAAAAAAGGTCAACTATTGGTGGAAGAGTTTGGAGTGGGAATCGCTGCTGAAATAGATTTCCAGACAGACCTGGACCGCAATGGTGCCGGTAAATTAAACCGGTGCCATTGCGATGCGACGACGAATCCGCAGGAAGCTTCATGTACAAGAAAAACCTCCGGCTGAAAAAATCGGATTTAATTGTCGGCACCCTATTGTTGTTGATGGGTGCTGCCGCCTATTACCGAATTGAAATCGGTCTCAACTACAACTGGAACTGGGAAAAGATTCCGCAATTCCTGTTCCGCTTTGATGAGGAAAGCGGGAAGTGGGTATCCAACGTGTTGATGTGGGGTCTGTACAACACCATCCGGCTCAGTATATTCGGTACCATCCTGGCCATCTTACTGGGTACGATCATGGGTATTTGCCGTTCAACCAACGTGGTGTTCCTGCGCCTGGTCAGTGGGACCTATGTTGAAACCATGCGCAACCTGCCGCCCTTGGTGATCATTTTTATTGTCTATTTCTTCATCGGTAATCACCTCTTGCCCTACAGCGGCCTGGGCGAGGCTTTAGAAGGCCGGGACAACTTCCTGGTGAGCCTGGTAACGTTTTGCCTCGCACCGCCGGATCAACTCACCACCTTCCTGTCCGCGTTGTTTACCCTGGCGATCTTTGAAGGCGCCTATATTACCGAAATTGTTAGGGCGGGGATCCAGTCGATCCGAAAGGGGCAGTGGGAAGCGGCCCATTCTTTGGGCATGACAAAATACCAGCAGATGAGGTACATCATATTGCCGCAAGCATTCCAGCGCATTTTGCCACCCTTGGCCGGACAGTTCATTTCCCTGATTAAGGACTCAGCCGTCGTTTCGGTTATTTCCATCCCCGAGCTATCCTTCAGAGCAAATGAACTGATGACAGGTACCCTGCTTACCATGGAAATCTGGATTACAGTCACAGCCATGTATCTATTACTGACACTGCCCTGCTCCCTCGTGATCCAAAAATTAGAAAAGCATGTTGCCCAAGGGCTGAGGTAATACCCAAACGCAGAAAAACTAAAGGCCTACGACAATTCATTCAAAAAACACCCCGACCCCTTAATTATTTAGTGTCCATCCAGAAATGGTAGGTTTTGGTTCAGGACAAGGCCGCAGCGGTTTTGCAACCGCAGGCGTAGCGCGCTACGTTGAGGATTGCAAAAATGGGAGAACGCCGTCCTGGACCGAAAGATGCTATTTATGGATGGGCACTATTTAGATTGACCTTCGCCAGGATTTCCCTTTCTGTTTTTTCGACTTGAGCTTGTATCGCTTTGACTTTCGCAGAAGTCTTATCAACAAACACTTGGTCCTTGATCGAGCCCAGATTGATCTGTACATTATAAAGGGCGCCCCGAATCGCAGTCCCGGCAGTCAGGGCTGCGACTGCGCCATCGGTGACGGCGTTTTTGTTTCCTTGCGCGACGACCTTCGCGATCAACTCAAAAAGACTGAAAGCGGCCTCGGCGACTTGCAGGGGGACATGCGCGGCCTGTTTAATAGCGGCCTGAATCGTTTCATTTCGAAGCTGTTTTTCAGCGTCGGTTCCCCTGGGTCGTTTGAAGGCTTTAAGGACCGAATGATAAGCCTCGGCATCCCGATCTATATTTTGAATGAATTTTTGTTTGAGGTCTGAGGCCGTCTTTGCAATCGATTGCATTTCCGCCTCGACGGCCTCATAGCCCTTTTTGCCGATGGTCAGATTGGCAACCATGGCACACAAGCTTGCGGCTGAAGCCCCATTGAGGGCGGCAATGCTCCCCCCGCCGGGAACCGCAGAACCTGATGCAGTCTCCTTTAAAAAATCCTTGATGGACAGATCGGTAAGCATCTTTTTACATTTTCCTTTCGTATCCTTGGCGAATGATCTTTTCAATTGTGGTTACGCGTGTCTTTACTCCATCAGCCTAGCTTCCAGAACCTGCTCCATGGAGAAATTTTCCACTCGCAGATAATAGGCGGCGCTGTCGATCAGCGCTTCCATGGGGACCAGACCGACAATTTCACTCCCAACGATACTGACTCCATAACGTTCGGCCTCAATCCGAATCAGTTCGAAGACCCGGTACAAGGCCGTTCGGGTATAGTCGGTCATATTCATTGACACCTGAACAATGCCGCGGTCTTTCAGATCGACGCCAATTGCCTTACAGTAACGGAGGCCGCCGCTGATATGCCGGATCTTTTTGGCGATCTGATTGGCAATTTCCAGGTTGCCGGTATCCAAATTCACGTTGTAAGCCACCAGCGGCATCCGCGCGCCGATGGCGGTGACACCGGCGGTGGAATGGATTTGAGCCGGGCCAAAATCAGGCTTCCATTGCGAGTGTTTCAATTTTTCAGCCATCCCCTCAAATTCTCCCTTGCGAATATGGGCCAGGTTTTTTCTTTCCGGATGGATTGCGGATGCTTCATAAAGAAAAACCGGGAGGTCATATGTTTCAGAGGCAAGCCGGGCCACCTCCTTTGAAAAGTCAATGGTTTCCGCCATAGGCATATTTTTGATCGGAATAAAAGGCACCACATCGATGGCCCCCATGCGCGGATGCTGGCCCTGATGCCGGCGCATATCGATCACATCGATCGCTGCCCCCATGGCTTCAATAACGGCCTCTTTGAGATCATCCGGTTCGCCCACAACCGTGACCACCATCCGGTTGTGATTTTCATCCCGCTGATAGTCCAGCAGTTTAACGGTTTCTTTGCCGCGAAAGGGTGTGACGATTTGCTCAATTTTTTCCGGATTTCTACCTTCACTAAAATTGGGAACACACTCAACCAATCTCTTTTTGTCATCCATGTGATGCTCTCTTTTTGAACCTGTGAACGCCTAGGCTGTTTTTTTAGCTTGGAAAGCTTCCGTGACCAGATTTTCGATCAGCCCTTCCTCAGGGATAAAGGGCAGTGTGATATGGTCGTTTCCTTTACGCTCCTCATTGAATTTGACGGCGGTTTCAATGGAATTTGCATTTCGGGCCCAGGCTCTGCGGGCCACACCACCCATGACATCCCATTGAATTGCTTTTTTAATTACGCTATCCACGCGTTCGCTGCCATCCAGTACGAGACCGAATCCGCCGTTTATGGCTTTGCCGATACCGACGCCACCGCCGTTGTGAAGCGCCACCATGCTCATTCCCCGGGCGGCGTTGCCCACAAAACACTGCACCGCCATATCGGCCATGATATTGCTGCCGTCTTTAATATTGGCGGTTTCCCTAAACGGTGAATCGGTTCCGCCGGTGTCATGGTGATCACGGCCGAGCATGACCGGGCCGATTTCACCCTTGCGCACCAATTCGTTAAATTTTAGGGCAATGCGCATACGGCCGGAAGCATCCTGGTATAAAATCCGGGCCTGGGTTCCAACGACGAGTTTGTTTTTGTCCGCATCTCGGATCCACAGATAATTATCTCTGTCTTGAAACCTGCGCTTGGGATCGATACAGGCCAAGGCAGCCTGATCGGTTTTGAGGAGATCTTCATGTTTACCGCTTAGACAAACCCACCGGAAGGGGCCATAACCGTAGTCAAACAGAAGCGGTCCCATGATGTCTTCCACATAGGAAGGGAAAATAAATCCATCCATGGGATCGCTGCCGTTTTTGCAAACCGCATCGACACCGGCGTCATATATGGCTTTTAAAAAGCTGTTGCCGTAATCAAAAAAGAAGGTGCCTTGAACAACCAGTTCTTGAATCAACTCAAAATGACGCTTAAGGGAACGGTTGACCTGCGATTTAAATTGCCCGGGATCCATTTTTAACATATCGGTTCGCTGTTCAAAGCTCAAACCCTGGGGGCAATAACCACCTTCATAGGCCGCGTGGCAGGAAGTCTGATCCGAGAGCAAATCGATATGAATTTCATTCTTGGCGGCGTATTCCAGAAGATCGACGATATTACCGTAAAAACCGATACTGGCGGGCTCTTTTTTGGCCTGATACGATTTAGCCAGTTGAAAGGCCTCCGCCGGATCTTTAATGACTTGGCTTACCCAGCCCTGATCGTAGCGGGTTTGAATTCTGGAATAGTCGACTTCGGCGATGATTCCGACAGCCCTTGCAATTTCGACGGCTTTGCCCTGGGCACCGCTCATTCCGCCTAGACCCGATGAGACAAACAAAAAACCGGAAAGATCTCCTTCATCAGGAACGGCCAATTTCATCCTGCCGGCATTTAAGATCGTATTGTAGGTTCCGTGAATAATCCCCTGGGGACCGATATACATCCATCCGCCGGCGGTCATTTGGCCGTAGTTGGCGACACCGAGGGCCATGGCCCGATTCCAGTTTTCCTGATCATCGAATGCGCCCACCATCAAGGCATTCGTAATAATCGTTCTGGGAGCCTCAGGTGAGGACTCGAAAAGGCCCAGAGGGTGGCCTGATTCGACAACCAGGGTCTGGTCACGCGTCATGATTTCCAGATAGCGCTTTATGAGATGGTATTGCATCCAGTTTTGGCAAACCTGACCGGTCTCGCCATAGGTGACAAGTTCATAGGGATAAAGCGCGACTTCAAAATCTAGATTGTTGTCGATCATGACCTGAAATGCTTTTGCCTCAATGCATTTGCCTTGATAGTCATCCACCGGTTTGCCATATAGTTTCCCAGGCGGACGAAAACGGTATCCGTAAATACGCCCCCGGGAGAGCAACTCATCGAGAAACTCAGGTGCCAGTGTTGAGTGCCATTTTTCGGGTATGTAGCGCAGGGCGTTTTTGAGTGCCAAAACGGTTTCATCCGGGGTGAGACTGAAAGGTCGTTTGGGGGCCCTCCGTATCCCCTTAGCAAAATCCTTTGTTGCGGGTAGTTGATCGAAAATTTCCTCTAACGAAACCGTCATTGCTTTTGAAACGTCAATGTTGGTACTCATGGCTGTGCTCCCCAATTTGGATTTGATTTAGTCATTTATTAGTACTAATCATAAAATATTGCCAAGCATTAAACAATAGAAAGGTGGATTATGGAAGAGATAGGGTTTGGAACGGATCGTTTGAGGATTGAAACCCTGGTGCGGATTGCCCGAGAGGGTGCTCGCGTCCGGTTAAGTGAGGATGCGCAAGAACGAATTCAAAAAAGCCGCAACTTAATCGAGCAATGGGTTGAGGATGAAAAAACCATTTACGGAATTACAACCGGGTTTGGCGCGTTGAGTAACGTAATCATTTCAAAGACCGATACCCGCCGGCTTCAGGAAAATATTCTAATGAGTCATGCTGCCGGAGTAGGGGAAAGTTTGGAAGAGGAGACCGTTCGGGCTGTGATGGCGCTGCGAATCAAAGATTTTTGCGGAGGGCACTCAGGGATTCGTCTGGAGACAACGGAATTGCTGGTGAAGTTGTTAAATACAGAGGTTTATCCCGTTGTTCCGGAAAAAGGTTCGGTGGGTGCCAGCGGTGACCTGGCGCCTTTGGCCCATCTGGCCCTGGTTCTCAGCGGCAAAGGAGATGCCTTCTACAACGGGAAACGCATATCCGGAGCAGAAGCGTTGAAAGCATGCGGGCTGGCGCCTGTGCGGTTGGAAGCCGGGGAAGGATTAGCGCTGATCAATGGTACCCAGGTGATGACGGCCATCGGGGGACTGGCTGCATTCGATGCGATCCGTCTGGCCAAAACGGCGGATATTGCCGCCGCTATGAGTCTGGAAGTATTGATGGGAAGTCGCACCGAGTTCGATCCGCGGATTCATCAGGTAAGACCGCATCCCGGTCAGGCGGCATCGGCCGACAACATGCTGCGACTCACGCACAACAGTGAAATCATTTCATCCCATAAGGACTGTGATCGGATTCAGGATGCATACACGTTGAGGTGTTCGCCCCAGGTCCATGGTGCAAGCAAAGATGCCGTCGCATATTCCCGCAACGTGCTGGAGACGGAAATGAACTCCTCCACCAACAATCCCTTGATATTTCCCGATTCAGATGAGTTTCTTTTAGGCGGAAACTTTCACGGACAGCCGGTCGCATTGGCCTTGGATTTTTTGTGCATGGGTGTTTCGGAGCTGGCCAGCATTTCGGAACGTCGCATCGAACGTTTGGTGAACCCGCAGTTGAGCGGACTTCCGGCCTTTCTGGTGGCCGATGGAGGGCTTAATTCAGGTTTTATGATTGCCCAGTATACGGCGGCGGCCCTTGTTTCGGAAAACAAGGTCCTCTCCCATCCGGCCAGTGTCGATTCCATTCCCACCTCGGCCAATAAGGAGGATCATGTCTCCATGGGGACGATATCAGCCAGAAAATGTAAGGAGGTTGTGAAGAATGCCGAACAGGTCATCGCCATTGAACTGTTGTGTGGCGCCCAGGCTTTGGACCTCTTCACCAATATGAAGCCCGGCGAAGGAACGCTAGCGACTTATCGAGTCATCCGCGAGGCGGTGAGTCACCTGGAAAAGGATCGGATTATTTCAAAAGATATAGAACGTATGGTAAATCTGATGAAGAGCGGCAGGATCCTGGATGCGGTGGAAAAAGCGGTTGGGAAACTTCGTTAGAAACGCCGCTGAACCAATTTTTTCCGAACCCTTATTGTTATTGTACCAACCCTTCCTTTGGCATGTATTTCATGCAACTAAAAGATTTATGCCAGGCTCGGGTTATACCATACATACATTGCGTACCTGCTTGTAATCGGTCTGGCCCTCGAATACCTTCGCTATGCCATCCTGGTGCAGTGTCCGCATCCCATCCTTTATGGCCTGGGCCCTAATCGTATCCGCAGTCCCTCTTTTTTGAATGATCATTTTAATTTCTTTGGTTCCGATGAGGAGTTCGTGCAAAGCGGTCCTTCCTTTGTAACCGGTATTGTTACACGCGTCACAGCCCTTGGCTTTAAAAAATTTCAACCGCTTTGTGTAACTGACATTCAACTCAGAGAAGAGCGCTTCCCCGCCGTAGGCATTGACTAAAAAATTGTACTCTTCTTCATCGGGATGATACGCATCTTTACAGCTTTTGCAGAATGTCCGCACCAGGCGCTGGGCAAGTATGCCCAAGATGGCATCGGCAAAATTGAATGGATCGATACCGATATCTATCAAACGGACAACCGTCTCCGGTGCGGTGTTTGTGTGCAGGGTGCTGAATACCAAATGCCCCGTAAGGGAAGACTCGATGGCAATCGTCGCTGTCTCCAGGTCACGCATCTCCCCGATCATGATGACATCCGGGTCGGCCCTTAAAAATGAACGCAGGGCCGCTGCAAAAGTGTAGTTGATCTTGGGTTTGACCTCGACCTGGCACAGGCCCGGTTGTGTTATTTCGACCGGATCTTCGGCGGTCCATATTTTTTGCTCCGGGGTATTAATATGCCCCAAAGCCGAGTGCAGCGTGGTGGTCTTTCCGGAGCCGGTGGGGCCGACCACCAGGATGATTCCGTATGGCCGTTGGATAATTTCCTCAAAATTCTTGTAATTCCAGGGCGCCAGATTCCCCTTCTCCAGCGGCATGGGGTCGGAGGAAGCCAGAATCCGCATCACCACATTCTCGCCGGAAACGGAAGGCACCGTGGCCACGCGCAGCTCTATGGTGCTGTCTTTGTATTTAAATTTTATTTTTCCATCCTGGGGGATTCTCCTTTCGGAAATATCGAGATTGGCCATTATCTTGATTCTTGAAACCAGCGCATTGGTATAACCATAAGGAATAGTCAAATTCTTGGTGCAGATCCCGTCAATTCGCAATCGGATTTCGGTGGACTTTCCGGCTTTGTTCGGCTCGATGTGAATATCGGAGGCCTCTTTTTTAAAACCGTCGATGATGATCTGATTTGCAAGTCTGACGATGGCACTTAAATTCTCATTGATTCCATCATCCTGATCCTCATCCAAGTCGTCCTCAAATAGGGTCAGCTCTCCTGCAATTTCAGACATCTCAACCTTCTTTTCATCCCAGTCCTTCTCCAAGATTGCGATAAATTCCAAAATATCTTCTTTTAACGCGACCCGAATCTCAAACCCCCCTGCTTTTATGAGGCCCGGTATTTCTGTGATCTTCACATCGCGGGGATTATCCGTGGCAATGGTTACTTTGCCCTCCGACACCGCAATCGGAACCCACAGGGCTTTTTTGAGATAATTCAGGTTGATTCCCTTTATCAGCTCACGCGGTAAGAAGATATCTTGTCGGTACCCGACAAATTTACAGCCATAATACGTTGACAGCGATGTCCCGATCTCTTCTTTGCTGACCTTGAAATCCTGCATGAGTATCTTTTCCACCGGCAAGCCGGATTTTTTAGCCGCCAGCATCGATTTCCGAAGGTCATCGTGGGAAATAATTTTATTTTCCACCAGATAACTGAAGCGTGTCGGGTGCAATAACCCCAATTTGTTCTTAAAGGCGATGCCCATATGGTTTGCGATCCACTGCAGGTCCTGGAGTTCATTTGCTGAAAAGTTTTTACCGTCTTGCTGGTTGATGAGCATGACGACACCCAGCACCTCGTCTTTAAAAACGATCGGAGCCGCCATGGCCGATTTGGTCCGATAGCCGGTTTTTTGATCCCAGGAACGGTCGAATTGAAGATCCGCATGTAATCTTTTCAGCTCGTCGATCTGATAAACATCTTTGATATTGATCGGCTTTTTTGTGTAAACTGCATAGCCCGCTATCGTTGACGGGTCCGCCGGAAGCCTGATTTCCCTGATCTCAGATCCCGACAGATAACGGGTGAAAAGTTCGCTGCGACTTAAGTCGAGACAATAGATGATGATCTTGTCCGCCTTAAAAAGACTTAGAATTCGATCGCGGGCACCGATGAAAATTTCATCCAGATTCTTGGCGGACATGACACGCTCAAGCGCCCATTCCATTCGCGTTAGAAATGGGTTCGTTTGGCGTGTGTTTTTTTGCGGTTTTTGCATATTTCTACTCCTGTGCATTCAAGCCACGCAGTCCACCAGGGTTTTATTCAATCTGATACCCCCGTTTCCTGAAAAGTTCGATGCAGGCTTCAACAGCTGCGGCATCATAAAGCGTGGTTTTATTCTTTTCGATTTCCTCCAGCGCGATATCGATGCCCAGTGACGCGCGGTAGGGCCGGTGGGAGGCCATGGCTTCCACCACATCGGCAACAGTCAATATTTTTGATTCGGTAATCAGCGCTTCACCTGTCAGGCCATTGGGATATCCGGAACCATTCATTTTTTCATGGTGTTGGGCCACCATGTCGGCCACGGGCCACGGGAATTCTATCCCCTTTAAAATGTCATAACCGGCCTGAGAATGAGTTTTGATCAGCATAAACTCTGTTTCCGTCAGCCGTGTCGGCTTGCTGAGGATTTCAGCCGGAATCGATATTTTGCCCAGATCGTGAATCCCGCCCGCCATTTTTATCCCGTATATGCGGTCGCCATCAAGCCCCATCACCTCCGCAATGGCACACGCCAGATCGGCCACCCGTCTTTGATGGCCGGCTGTGTAAGGATCCCGTGTTTCAACAGTCAGCGCCATGGCCTGAACGATGCCTTCCATGGTTTTGCGCTGTTTGGCCAGGGAATCCTTCAGCTCGGCCGTACGATCGGCCACCAGGAGCTCTAAATTTTCCCTGTGGGCCCGGTTTTCGATCTCAAGTTTCCGGCGCCGCAGGGCGTTGGTGACATTGATCAGGACTTCATTGGTCTTAAAGGGTTTAATGATATACGCATATGCGCCGATATCCAGTGCCGTTTCGGCATATTCCGGGTCATCCATGGCCGTAGCCATCATAACCGCTGTGTCCGGATAGGCCTCGATCACATGGCGTATAAAATCAATTCCGGATTCGCCGGGCATCTTTACATCTGACATGACAAGGTCAAACTGCTTATCCTTTAAACACTGGCGACCCTCTAACGCATCACCGGCGGTGGTACATTCATAACCGCTCATTCCGAGAATACGACTCAAAAGCCGCAGGATCGGCTGCTCATCGTCAACAATCAAAATTTTACTCTGTTTTTGGTCGACGCCGTGCTTCGCCGGATTTGATTGATCTGAAGCGACTTGCATGGCTTATATTCCTCCCCTATATCCTTCCGTGTTTACCCGCTCGGACTCTGATCCGCATCCAGCACCTCGCGCACTTTAACCGCCAGGCTCTCCGGGGTAAACGGTTTTTCGATGAAGTTGATTCGGCGATCCACTATTCCGTGGCGAACCGTTGTGTCATCCGTATAGCCGGACATGTAGAGTACTTTCATCTCCGGATATAGCGGCCGCACACATTCCGCTAATTCTCTCCCGCTCATCCCCGGCATCACCACATCAGTCAGCATTAGATGGAAAGCCCCCTCCTGCTCCCTGCAAATGCCCAAGGCCTCTTCTGCGTGTGATGCGACAAATACCTCATATCCGTAATTTTTTAGTATCTTCTGTGAAAGATTACGAAGCATCCTGTCGTCTTCCACCACCAGAATGGCCTCGGAGCCTACGGCAGCCGTCATTCTCATTTTATTACTGTCGATATCGACGACTGGTTTTTCTTCTGTAGGCAAAAAAATCTTAAATGTGGTGCCCCGACCGACTTCACTGTCGACCCAAACAAAGCCGTCGCTTTGCTTGATGATACCATAAACCATGGACAGCCCCAACCCTGTACCTTTGTCTTTTTTCTTGGTCGTAAAAAAGGGATTAAAAATCTGTGACAGCGTTATTTGACTCATACCGGTGCCATTATCACTCACGCTGAACAATACATATTGGCCGGCGGCATTTCCCACACCCCGGTTTTGAAAGAAATTTTTGTCCAGGTGCACATTGGCAGTTTCAATGGTCAATTTTCCACCTTTGGGCATGGCATCCCGGGCATTCGCCGCCAGATTCATGAGAACCTGCTCCATTTGACTCGGATCGATCTTGATCTTTCCAAGATCCGATTCGAGAGTGCTCTTCAACTCAATATCCTCACCGATCACGCGCCTGAGCATTTTTTCCATGTCTCCGATCACATCGTTTAGATCCAATACTTGCGGATGGAGTGTCTGCTTACGGCTAAAGGCTAAAAGCTGGCGTGTCAGGGCGCTGGCCCGTTCGCCGGCTTTTTTGATCTCTTCCACATCCTCGCGCAAGGGATTGTTTTTGTCGATCTGAATCAAACAGATGTCCGCGTTGCCGATGATGGTGGTCAGCAGGTTGTTGAAATCGTGTGCCACCCCACCGGCCAGCGTTCCGATGGCCTCCATCTTCTGGGATTGCTGGAGCTGTGCTTCCAGCTGCTTTTTGGCAGTGATATCACTCCCCACACAGAGGATTTCACAAATCCGCCCTTTCTCATCCCGGATGGCCTTATTGGTCCACGCGATCCATACACGCGTTCCGTCGCGCAGCATATTTTGAGTTTCATAAGAGGCGAATTCGGCTGGATTTTGTAACAGATTCTGAATTTCCGTTTTTTGATTCCGCCCGCCTTTATCGACCTCGGGGGTAATCGTTTCAGTCAGATTCTTACCCAATATTTCTTCTTCACGATATCCGAAAAAATCCTGGGCATATTCATTAAAGAACGTAAAGTTTGCCTGCAAATCCATCCGGATAATGATGCTGTTGGCATTCTGGACCAGTTCACGGTATTTTCCTTCGCTTTCGCGCAGTGCATCTTCAGCCCCTTTCCTGGCCGTAATATCGCGCAAGGTTGCCAGATTTGCCTTCTCGCCTTGCCATTCGGTCTCCACAACCCGCATCTCAACGATCCGAGTGCTTCCATCCTTGGATATTACCTCAAGCTCGGTGGATTCCCCTACCACCACCGGAAATCCGAATGTCTGCTCTACCAAATCTTCGAATTGAAACCGTAAAAGCGATTCTGCCGCCCGGTTGATAAAACGCACATATCCATCAAGACTGATCACGATGATGGCATCGGCGTTCTTTTCGATCAGACTTTCAAACCGTTGTTGACTTTCCCGGAGTGCCTTTTCAGTTTCTCTGTGTTTTAGCGCATCCTGCTCAAAAGTCCGGATCCTCTGCTCGAGTTCTTTATAGGCTGGTTTTTCGGGCATTGAAGCCTCTTCCAAATGATTCACGTCCGACATGGTACGATACCCCCCTTTTTCATAAAATCCAAGCACCAAATTATAAATAAATCTCAAATTCCAACATACAATCACCAAAATCAGGACAAGCTATTGTTTGGGTTTTCGAATTTCGGTCATTGGTATTTGTTTGTTATTTGGAATTTGTTATTTGTTATTTCACCTGTTATTCGTCTTCTTCAAACAACTCCGGGTACAATTCTTGCTCACATTCAGGGCAGATGCTGTGGCTGAATTCGGCTTCCGAATGATCTTCAATATAGGTTTCGATCCGGTTCCAATAGCCGCCGTCATCACGAATTTTTTTACAATTGGCACACACCGGCAGCAATCCGTGCAATGTTTTTACCTTGGCCAGGGCCTCTTTAAGCTCAGAAATGAGTTTTTCACGCTCGGCTTCGGTTTGCCTACGCATTGTAATGTCTGTCATAAAGCATAGTGCCGCCGGCTTATTCTCCCAGGTGATAGGGGTGGCCTTGAGTTCGATCCACTTTACCTCTCCCGCCTGGGTTACAATTCTAAAAGGATAGGTCTCAGGCGGTTTTTCACCCCTAAGCCGTGCCTGGTGCCGCTCCAGCACCATCTGCCGGTCCTCTTCATGGATAAATTCCGTTAATGATTTTGAGGTCAATACCTCCTCCGGCCAGTCGTACAGTTCAAGCGCCTGGGGATTGGGAAATTTTATCATCCCGTCCTGAGCCACCAGAATGCCTTCCTGGGCGTTTTGATAAAGCAACCGATATCTCTCTTTGCTGGTAGATAAAGCCTCTTCGGCTTTTTCCTGTTGCCGGATCCCGTGACTCGCATTGCGATATAATACAAAAAGTGCCAGCCCGATGAATACCAGTGCTGTTAAAATGACAGCGCCCATCGTTCTAAAGAGCGGTTGACCCACACGTTTAACCACCGCTTGATGATCATGCAGGAAGACGACCTGCCAGCCCTTATAATTGTTAATGTGGCTTTGATGGATGCGGAATTCTTTCCCGGACGAATCGGTCGCCAGGTGTTCATCTGTCCTTTTTAAGCCCACCCAGTTTATGGAGCCCTGACCGAATTGGCGTGTCCGGGTGATATTTGAAATCGTTTGGGCCGAAACTTTCCATAAAACCTGATACCGCCAGTCTTTGCGGCTGGAGAGAAAGATGACGCCATTGGGGTCAGTCAACAGCATGCTTCCTTCCCGGGATCGGCCGATCTCATCTTCGAGCGCTTTAGTGGAAGCTTTAATGACGACCACGCCTAAGGGCTGCGCTTTATCGGGACCGTAAACCGGATGACTGTAATAAACACCCTGCTTGCCGGAGGTAATCCCAAGGGCCACGTATGTAGTCGGAACCCCCTGCAGTGCTTTTTGAAAGTAAGGTCGAAAAGCATAGTTTTTTCCTACGAAGCTTTTGGGAGTGAGGCGATTCGATGAGGCCAGGGTTTTGCCGTCTGCATCCATGAGATAGGCTACGCTGACACCCAAGCCTGAATAAAAATGATCCAAAACAGAATTTGCCCTTGAAATCGATTCCGAATCTTTGCGGGACAGTGCCTCACGCACATCGGTCATCCCTGCCAGCACACGGACTCCCCTCTGAAATTCAGACAGGTGACTATTGAATATTCTTCATTGCTTCGATCACCATCAAACCTCCGGCCCTCTCTCTATCGGCAATAAAACGGTAAACGTCGCCCCTTTGCCAATCTCACTTTCACATCTTATTTTACCACTGTGTGCCTCCACAATCGAACGACTAACCGAAAGGCCCAGCCCGGTTCCTTTACCGGTTGGTTTGGTGGTAAAAAAAGGATCGAAAATTTTAGAATGGATTTCAGGATCGATTCCCGGGCCGGTATCAGAAACGGTTACGCACACAAATTCACCCCGGGGCCGAGCATCGATCCTAATTTCTTTCTTTTGACTATCCTTTAAAGCATCCAGCGCATTCCCTGTAATATTGAGAAATACTTGCTGGATATTGTTTGGCTTGATCCAGATTTCGGGTGTATTTTCGTCAATCTTTTTATTAATCGAAATATTTTCTTTTTCGATCCGATAAGCCAACAGGCGTAAAATCCGATCAAAAAGCGACGCCAGTTCTACCTTCTGATATTTTTCCTCACCTTGCTTTTCGATTCGTGAGAAGGTCAACAGATTATTGACAATGGCGATGCAGCGCTTGGTTTCATGTTCCGCGTCTGTAAGCACCTCGAATATTTTATTTTTTTCAGTCGTTTTTTTGAGACAATACTGGATGAAATTGAGCATACCCATCATGGGGTTGTTGAGTTCGTGAGCGATCCCGGCCGTCAAGGTGGCCAAAGCGGCAACCTTTTCCGCTTGAATGAGCTGAGCCTGAGAATGCTTAAGCTCTAAGGTCCGTTCTTCAACCTTGATCTCCAATTCATCGTGTGCTTGATGCAATTCATCTTCAACCTGTTTGAGTTTGCTGATATCGACAAAACTCTCTAAAAGGTGCTTGCGGTTATTAAAAATAATGGGAGCAACCGTTTTTAGGACTGTAATCGAATCACCATCGGGCTGGCGCAGAGTCTGTTCGGCACTGAACACATCCTCTTTTTTGGCGGTTGTCGGACATAATTTTTTGTCATCCCAACAACCAAATTGGTCACAAATTGACCCCCTAATTTTACCGATCGGAAGACCGACCATCCTGGCGGCGGCCGGGTTGGCTTCGACAATTTTCTTTTTTTCCGGTTCGATGACCAAAATGCCGGCCTCCGTGTATTCGAGGATGGTCTTTAAACGCTGCTCACTCTCTTTTAGGGCCCGTTCCATGTGTTTACGCGCTGAGATATCCCTGATGACACCGACCGTCCCCATAAACATTTTTTCTTTTCTATCGCTGGATATTTCATACATGCCTGAACTGTTGATATCGACCGTGATCATGTCAACGCTCAGCGGTTGCACAAATGCGGGTTCTGGGCCTGAGCCATGCTTGGGAACCAATCGAACTTCGAGGCCTGTTGTTTTACGATCGCCGGATCTTCTTTCATCAAATAGTTTGGGCGAACTTTTATCACCGGTCTTTTTGCCTTTGTATTTTGTGAAAACAAGAGACCGATTGATCATCTTTGCGTCGGTCGGGAGAATAATTTCGCTAAAATGCCTGCCGATCAATTCCTCTGGGACATAGCCCAGTCGTTTTATGGCTGTATTGATGAAAGTGAAATTTCCATCGGGATCGATCCGGTAAACGATATCGGGTATGGTCATCACAAGGCTTCTGAATCTCTCCTCTGATACCCCTAGTTCGTGCAGTTTTTCTTCCAGCTTTTCGTTGACCTGTTCCAATGCCTCCTGGGTTTTGACCAACTCAAGGTTCCGTTGGACCGCGTTCTCGTAGGTAGACAACAGAAGATTCAAGATTTGGCGCCGGTCTGAGTGTACCATGTGGCGTTTACCGCCAAAAACGATTTCAAGTTCCGCCTGTTCTGCCTTCGCCGTTTGTGCAACCGGGCTGACCAGTATATCCCTGAGCCTGGATAAAAGGTACGCCTCATCGTAAGGTTTGGTATTATAGTAATCCGCATCAGCCCTTAAACCTTTGGTAAAGTCGGCCGGGTCCGAAAGCGATGTCAGCAGAATAATCGGAATGTGACGTAAAATCTCATCCTGCTTAATCGCATTACACATCGCATAGCCATCCATCACCGGCATAACTATATCGGTGATGATGATCGTCGGATTAGTTTTGCGGGCGGCGTAAAGTCCTTTCTCCCCGTTAGCGGCCAGGCTGACGTGATACGCTTGCTCCTCTAGCAGAAGCCTTAACTGCATGGCCTGGGTGGGGCTGTCTTCGACAACCAAAATACGGATATCTTTATTGGCGGTCATTTGTTTTTCTTTCATGCCTTGCTATTCTGCCCTTTCGTAATCAGCGGACCGGTCATCAAATGAAAAGGATTGTTCGATAATAATGCGGGCTTCCAGTAAAATATCCTCGCCTGCAAGGCTCTGGGGTATCCGGACCCATCCATTTTTTCATGGTGCTGCAGGACAATTTGAGCAAGCGGCCATGGGAAATCGATGTCCTTTAAAATGTCGTGTCCGGCGGCCAGGTTCACGGCCGTGGTTGTTTTTCCGACACCGCCTTTGGTAAGTGAAACGGCTATTTTACGCATCACTATCCCCATTTTTCTTCAATCAGTTGATTAAGCATTTCCGGCCGAAAGGGTTTGTCGACATATCTGCAATCCCCCAGGGCATCCACTTTTTCGCGTACATTATTTTCATCCCCGTATGCGGTCATAATGATAGCGTGTAAATCCGGATTGATGTTTTTGGCATTTATAATCAATTCCAGTCCATTCATACCCGGCATCCTCAGATCGGTCAGCAGCAAGTGCAAAGGCTTAAGGTTTTGATGAGCTAAATCAATAATTTTTAGCGCTTTTTCCCCGTTTTGAGCCGTAAGCACCTGATGGCCGTAGCTGATCAAACCCACCTTTATGGCGTTCAGGGTACCCGGGTCATCATCAACAACAAGAACTCTCATTTATTCGTTCTCCCCTATTTCATAATTGCCGCCGGCGATCTTGCCAGGATCGTTCGCTTGAAAATGACGATTAGTCCGGGAGTGATCGCACAAATGGCATAAATGCTTTTTTGAACTATCTAGTGCATCATTTGTGCCAATCTAGGCGCAAAAATGGTCGTAAAGTTGGTATATTATTTAATTGCAGTAAGTTAGTAGGATTCCAGCGACAAACGGGCATCATCGCCAAGAAAGGAGAAAGGATTGTCGGCACGCCAGAATGACGCACCTGATGAGAAAAAAAACAAAGAAAATTATTTAATATCAGACGATTATATGAACCGTGCCATTTTGGCGTATCCCGCGCCATTTTGACGCAGTTGGTCGGGCACCTAGGTCCCCGAATCCGGTTCTTGGAGCAAAAACCGAGGTCGAAATAAACGCACTCTATTTAGGTCGGAATGACACCTTTTTATTGACGGGTTGTTACTTTCCCAGATCCTTTAGTTTACGCTGCAAGGTTCTCAACCCGATTCCCAAAGGGGGGCTGCTTTGGTGCGGTTTCCTTCGACCATTTTCAGGACATCTAAGATATGGCGGTTTTCCACCTCCTGGAGAGGGAGGATGCCTCCGGTTCTGACCAGGCCATTCTTTGGATGGCGCCGGAAATCGGGCATGGAGGCATACGTCAGCGTTTCACCCTTTGTAGTGGTGACCGCCGAGGCAATCATATTTTCCAGCTCACGGACATTTCCGGGGAAAGGATAATCCAATAAAGCATCCATCAAGTCCGGCGTTAACTCATGGATATTTTTTTTATTTTTATGGGTATACATTTTCAGAAAGTGACGCGCTAAAGGGAGAATATCCGCCTTGCGTTCCCTTAAAGGGGGGATGTGGATATGGCACACATTTAAGCGATAGTACAGGTCGCTGCGAAACTGCCCTGCTTTAATCTCATCCCGGATTTCACGATTGGTCGCCGATATGATGCGCACATCAGTCCCGCGTACTACCGAGCTCCCCAGCCGGTAGACTTCCCTTTCTTCGATAACGCGTAATAGTTTGGGCTGCATATCCAGCTCAAGTTCCGAAATTTCATCCAGAAAGAGGGTGCCGTGCTGAGCCTCTTCAAAAAAACCGCGCCTTGCGTCGGTTGCGCCAGTGTAGGAGCCCTTGGTATGGCCAAAAAATTCATCTTCAAACAAGGTTTTGTTAAAAGCGCCCATATTGACCGCCACAAACGTCCCCTGTCCGCGAGGGCTCAGCGAGTGTACGATCCTGGCCAGCATTTCCTTACCGGTTCCCGTTTCGCCGGTGAGGAGCAGATTATAATCGTTGGGGGCGAAGGCTTCCGCTTGATGAAAAACCAGGGCCATTTTATCGGTCACGGTGACCATTGACTCAAATGCCGCGGGGTGCCGGAGATCTTCCAAGGATTGACGCCGTTCCATGAGCGAAATCTTATGCCTTAGGTCGTATCGCTCAAGCGCCCGATCGATGGCTATGAGGAGCTTTTCATTTTCGATCGGTTTTACCAGGTAATCGTAGGCGCCGTATTTCATGGCCTGAACGGCGGTGTCCACCTCATCAATGGCAGTGATAATGATACATTCGATTTCCGGGAATTCTTTTTTTAGCTTTTGGAGGATTTCCATGCCGCCGATATACGGCATGATTAGATCGAGTAGTATTAAATGAAAATGATGCTCTCGAACAAGATCCATTACCCGGCGGCTGTCGGCAAGCAGGGCGGGCTCCGGCATTCCGGTGCTTGAGAGGATGCTTTTAACGCTCAAAAGGAGCCCGACATCATCATCCACAACCAGCATGCGCGTTTTGCTTTCGGGAACCGATTCCATTTTTTTGCTACTGGCTCAAGGTTTGATCGACTGTTTTATACAAATTCTCCAATTCGAAAGGTTTCTCAATGATGGTCTTAAATCCCATGCCGGCAATTTGTCCCACTTCCGGTTGTTCGGGATAACCGGTCATGATGATCACCTTGACATCGGTCAGTTCAGGTGTGGTCATTAGCGTCCGACAGACCTCAAGCCCGTTTAATCCGGGCATCAAAAGATCGAGAATGATCAAATCCGGATTAAAGGTGCCCAGTTTAACCAAGGCTTCCGTGCCGTTGGGTGCTACCTCAAGGATGTAATCCCGGTTTTGCCTCAACGCCTGTGCCACAACCTCCCGGATATGGTCATCATCCTCAACGATCAAAATCTTGGCTGCCCGTCTGCGCAGGGTAAACGGAAATCGAACCGTAAAAATCGTCCCGCCGTCTTTGCGGCTTTTAAAGGTGATTTCGCCTTTATGCGCTTTAACGAGATTGTAGGTCACCGAGAGCCCGAGGCCGGTTTTTCCTTCAGATTGCCTGTCGGTGACAAAGGGATCAAACACCTTTTTGACCAGGGAAGGATCGATACCCCGCCCATTATCGGACACGGAGAGATAGATTTTCCCTGCCTGCTTTTCAAAACCGGTTCTGATCTTGACCTTTCCTTCTTCGTGATCAATGGCCTGATAACTATTTATGATCAGGTTTAAGATAATCTGTTCCAGATTTCGGAGGTTGCCCTCCATCAGGGGAATATTTTGATCAAAGCGGCTTTCCAGCACAATATTTGATTTTCGCAGGGTCGTCTGGGCCAGATGGATGGCATTTTCAGCCGCCGTGTTGATCTTCAAGGGCTCTTTTCCGTAAGTAACCGATTTGCGAGAAAAATCCTTTAACTTCTTTACGATGCCGGCAACCCGGTTTGCCGCAGCATCGATATCAAGAATGAGTTGAGCCAAGTTCTCCTTTAAAAAATCGTGCGTCAGGCCGCCGTATTTTTTGTCAGGTTCCCGGGCGGCATATTGTGCCATGACGGGTTCGAGGTCATGCCAGATTCTTTCCAGCAGCGGTGCATTCATGATGATTGTATTGATGGGATTGTTGACCTCATGTGCCACACCGGCCACCAATGATCCCACGGCCTCCATTTTTTGCACCTCAAGGAGTTGAGCTTCGAGCTGCTTTCGTTCGGTAACATCACGCACAAGCACAATGATTTTGATCCGTCCGCCGGAGGTGTAGCTGCCACTGACGAGCTGACCGCTAAAAATCGTGCTGTTTCTCTTCTTGAATCGGCGCATGGGGATCTGAATTTTGCGGGATTCCTCGGTTTTCAGATTTGGGACCCCAATTTGTATTTTTTGCTTTTCACCTGAAATATCTTGCAGCGTTAAAGACAAAAATTCGTCTTTCGTATATTCAAACAACTCCAGCCCGGCCTGGTTGACATCTTCGAATTTCAGCGTTTCCGCGTCAATAAGCATCACGGCATCGGTTTGATGCTCCACAAGCTCACGATATTTCGCCTCGCTTTCGATCAAGGCTTCCTCAGCCCGCTTGCGCTCAACCAATTCTTGCTGTAAACGCGCTTTGATGTCCTGAAGTTGCTGAAGGGTTTCTGTCACGGTTTCTTCCCTTGCTCGTAGCTTGCTATTAAAGCCGACATCAACTTTTAGTTAGCATTTACAATCTGAAACTTCAATATCGATGTGGCTAAAGATCCATATTCTTAAGGTATGGATTTTGCATTTGTATAAGTCCGACATCGGAAAACGCGATTTTGAGTTTATCCTAAGATACAAGGTTGTTTGATGACAATTTGTGATAAAAATAGGTGTAAAAAAAGTAAATTGGGGGGTACAATGTCTAAACGTAGGCGGCGGTCATGGGCGGCTTTGTTAAAAGATCCCCGACAGCAATTATCAGATCTTTGAGGTCGAACGGTTTTGAGAGAACCCTATCAAAATCACTGTCTTCAAGCAGCCAGGCGGTACCTGAAAAGCCGATAACCGGAGTCGATTGTTTGGGCGACTTGCGAATGTGTTCGAGAACGTGATTTCTATCCCATCCCGGCATGCGGATATCGGTTATCACCAGGTCAAAGTGGTTTTTATCAAATTCTTGAAGTCCCTGCCGTGCGTTTAGGGCCGTTTCAACTTGGTAGCCATACCGCGTTAATGCCAAGCGCATAAGGTTTAAAATCCCTACTTCATCATCGATTACTAAAATCTGAGGCATGGTTCCATCCTGGCAAGCTCTGGCAATTAATGATTAAATGTTTGCGTGTATTAGCCGATTTGTGCTGGTCAAAAGGGATTCTATTGCAACAGGCAATTTCTTACGAGGAGAAAAAAGCTTTGTCAAGCCGGATAAAAAGAGAATAGACTTCGATGCGTCAGAACACCTTTATTGATATATAGTCAATTGATATTACAGATTATTAATTAGATAAACATGCTAACTGCTTAAAAAAAATAAGTTATTCGAGCGACTTCTTTTGCGTATAATATCAAAGACATTCGGTTAATGATGGCATAATGTGTCATTTTTGATATCTCAAAAAATCTCAAAAAATTGACGAATTTCAGCGATTTTTGAACGTAGTAGAAATGCCCGCCTTTGGTGTTTAATACAGGTTTTCGGTGAACATTGAACCTTTGAACCCGTGAACGGTTATAGTTGCGGTTATCCCTTTTGAAGCATTTGTATCACCCGGTTACAATAGTCCCGGCTTTCCTGATCAGCAGGGACTACGGCGATTTCAGAAGGCGATGATGCCCCGAGACCCAGCGCTACTGCGCGTGCGATCTGCTTTTGTTCGAAAATTTTAGGTTGCATAATCGCGGTATTGCTTCCGAGCAGCTTTAAGACCGCCACCCCCGCGGCATCGATGGCCACGCGGTCGACCGAAGCAAGGAAAACGCTGCCCCTTTTCCGTTCGCCGGTTGCCGGACCTCGGTCCACAAAAGCCTCCACCCCGTCCAGAACAACCAGATCGGGCGTAAACGGCTGGTTGATTTCGGCGATCATCTTCTGTTGATGGCTGGATGAATGGAGGTCCCCCATATAATTAAATCCATGCCGTGAGGTGGGCACCACACCCACGGCCAGTTTAAGGGACATCGTAAAAACACCGCCGAACTGGTGGGTTTTTAGACAACAGGTGCACACCAGCGATTCGGCCTCCAGGATCGGCCTGGCAATCCGGAATCCATTGGGCCAGTGGCCGTCTTTGGGTTTGAATTCTACCCAGTCATTTTGGGCCAGGTCATCAAAGTCGATGATACGCACATCCCTTTCTTTCAAAAGCGGGATGATTTCTTTTTGTTGCATGACTTCAAGGGTGGGGGGATAGCTTCTTTCACCCAAGGCGATGGACTTGGCCCCCATTGACCAAATTTCATCGATCAGGGCGACCAAGGTGTCGTTGTGTGTGGATCCGGGGGTCGGATCGGCGGTGTTGAAGTTGGGTTTGATGAGTACATCTTTGTTTTTTACGGGATTTGTTCCCAAACACTGTATCGATGTCTTGACTCCCAATTGTCGGTTGTCGGTCTGAACGAATGTGACCTGGCTCATGTGGTTGTCCCCTTCGATAAAAAATGGATTAGCGCATGCTGCGTATTCTGACTTCTATCCCCGTTTCATTCAGCAACAGTTTTGACAGTCCGACAGGGTCGGTTTTTCCATAATGATAGGGATACAAAACTTTGGGTCGAAAGGCCATGGCGGCATCGGCCACCATTTCCGGTGTCATGGTATAGGGGAGATTCATCGGCAAAAAGGCCACATCGATATCTTTGAGGCTTTTCATTTCGGGAGTGTTTTCGGTATCACCGGCCACATACACCCGTTTGTCCCCAAACGTGATGACATACCCATTACCGATACCCGGCGGATGATAAGGGACGCCGGCGCTACGCATATGCACGAGGTTGTAGGCAGGCACAGCTTCAATTGTTAGACCCTGAACCGTTTTTGTGTCTCCATTTTGCATGACGATCCCGCCTGTGATTTTTTTGGCACAGGTTTCAGTTAATACGACAGCGGTCTTTTCGGTTCGAAGCACCTCTATTGCCCGGGTATCAAGATGGTCACGATGATGATGGGTGATCAAAATAGTATCGGCCTTGGGAAATCCCGCGTAATCGGTAAACCGGGTCCAAGGATCGACATGAATGACCTTTCCCGCAAAGGTAAACATCAGGGTCCCATGACCGATAAAGGTGACCTCAAGGTTTCCGGTATTGGTCGGGATGCTGTCTTTTTCAAAGCCTGCCTGGGCGGTCGCTGTAACGAAAGCGAATAATATCACGGCATAAATGCACACATAAAATTTTTTCATATGTCACCTCCATTTGGGTTTGATTTGGTAATCGTCCACCGAATCTATGAAATCTCAAATTGAGATTTGTTGTTTGGAATTTCCACTATCTTAATGAACTATAGTTGACTTTGATGTTGCCGTGGTGCATTGGATTATCCCGTTGGCGAGGTTCCGTTCAATTCATCATAAAGGCTCACGGCCCAGCGATAAATCTTATCTTCCCTGTTGGTTTTACCTTCGATTATTTTTTTAAGGTAGGGTTTGGCTCCGGCCGGGTTTCCGAAGCCTTCATGTAAAATCTGTGCTTTGAGCAGCAATGCCTCGGGAAACTCCGGATCTTTGCCTAAAATCTGATTGACCTTTTGGAGTGCCGGCTCATACTCCCGGCGCATTTTTTTGTTGCGGACCTCAAGTACATCACCGGACAGCTGTTGTCTCAGCGTCCAGATCGGTCGCCGTCCGCCGTAAAGCTTTCCCGCCGTACGACCCAATCGTTCAGATACAAACATTGTCAGCATGGAAGCGACAATACTGGCTACAAACGCAAGACCGACGCCCCCCCAAATACCGCCCGCAACCAGTCCGCGCCAACCCGCAACCAGCCCAAGGACTCCAAGAAACGGGAAAGACCAGGCAAAATTCTTTAAAAACAGCGATACCGTGACCGAGTCGACATCCTTTAACGGTTTCTTTTTTTTATCCAACGGATTAGACGGTTGCGTTTTCATCGTTTGATCGCTGTCTTTGAACTAATTGTGCTTCGGGGATATTCGTTTATGGGTGCCGTTTTTGTCACATATCGCTTGACACCTATAGGCTCCGAGCCTAATTTTTGAGTATAGCGCATTTTGGCCTGTTTTTTAATCCCTAAATGAGCATAAACAAAATATGGAGGTGATTTATATGTCAAAAAAGCTTCTTTATACCCTCCTTGGGGGTGCTTTTTTCATATTGACCGGTTTTAATCTGGACAACAGCCTTGTACCGAAGAATGAGATCCTGTCGGGCGGTCCACCTAAAGACGGGATTCCGGCGATCTTAAACCCAAATTTTGTAGCACCGTCAGAGGCTGTTTTTCTGAATGACAAAGACCGAGTAATCGGTGTCGATATTAAAGGCCAAACCAGGGCTTATCCGATCCGAATTTTGAATTGGCATGAAGTCGTCAATGATACGATCAATGGTGTTCCCATCGTGATTACGTTCTGACCGCTGACCCAGACGGGAGTGGTCTATTCCCGCATGGTTGATGGGCACGAACGTACATTCGGTGTTTCGGGTCGCCTGTACAAAAGCAACGTACTTCTCTATGATCATCAGACCGAAAGCCTCTGGTCACAGCTCATGGAAAAAGCGATTGCCGGCCCGGCCGCCGGAAGAAGGCTTGTCAAACTTCCTGCGACTCGAACGAGTTGGAAATCGTGGCGGAAAAGAAATCCAAATACGCTTGTTTTATCAACCCAAACCGGTTATGGGCGTAATTACGCCATCGATCCCTATGAAGGCTATTACCGCATCGGTGGGCTTATGTTTCCGGTCGGTAAGGTTCGCAAAGATCTTGCGGCCAAGGAAAGAGTCCTCGGGGTTGAAATGAATCAAACCAGCAAGGCTTATGCTTTAAAATCGCTGGCCGGGAA
Source organism: uncultured Desulfobacteraceae bacterium (assembly GCA_964530095.1). GTDB lineage: Bacteria > Desulfobacterota > Desulfobacteria > Desulfobacterales > CAZHA01 > CAZHAH01. Next base: position 39,665 of record CAZHAH010000011.1, read on the forward strand.
AACCGGTTTTGTAAATGACAGGATCGGCGGCGCGGCGATAAAAATTGAAGTCAACGCAGACGGGGAAATTGTGTCGGTCAGGGATGATTCCGGAAACCCGATTGCACATATATTCGCCTATTGGTTTGCCTGGCAGGCGTTCCATCCGCAAACCGAGGTCTATAAATAGAAATGAAGACACCCATGCGTGTCATCCAAACACCGGGTCCCGGCACTCGGCTACTGAAGTTTCGCGGCGATACAATTACGTTTCGTCTCTCTTTGAGCGATTCAGGTGCGGGTGCCGCTTTTCTGCGCACCAACATTGGACATGCTCGGGTTTCCCGAAAAGAAATCATAGCGGAGGTTCATTCCGATGAACCGCCCATGAGCCGCGACTGGTTCGATATTTCCATGAACCAGACCGGGGAGTATGATTATCAGGTGACGCTGCCCCTCTGTGAAGTCGGGCATTTCGAGGCCAAAGGCTATTTTATACCCGCAAAATCACAGGAGCCCCTATGGGCAGCCGGGCCTAATATGAGCATTAATGTGGAGCCGGCCGATACCTGCTGCGGCAATATCATGTATAATGCCTTTATCCGGCAATTCGGAGCCAATAAAAGGGGTGGCTTTTTCGATCCTACGCGCACTGAATGGTTTAAAACCCTCGATAGCGAGGGGTATTCCGTCATCCCACCTTCGGGCACATTCCGGGAATTGATTGCCGAACTCGATTTTATTGTGGGCGAATTGGGGTGTCGCATTATTCAGCTGCTACCCGTCTATCCGACGCCCACGAGCTATGGTCGCATGGGACGCTACGGCAGCCCTTATGCCGCCCTGAGCTTCACCGCTGTTGATCCTGCTTTGGCTGAGTTCGACGCCAAAGCCACGCCTTTGGAACAATTCATAGAACTGGTGGATGCCGTTCATGCCCGGCAGGCGAAGATATTTATCGATATGGCCATTAATCATACCGGCTGGGCTGCAAGCCTGCACGAAATACACCCCCAGTGGCTGGTTCGTAACCCTGAGGGTGAGATCGAAAATCCCGGAGCTTGGGGCGTGCGGTGGGAGGATCTCACCAAACTCGATTATGGGCACAAAGATCTCTGGCAATATATGGCGGATGTTTTATTAACCTGGTGCCGACGAGGCGTGGATGGATTCAGATGTGACGCCGGGTACATGATTCCGATTCGGGTCTGGAAATATATTATTGCGTGGGTCAGGGAGCAGTTTCCAGATACGATATTTTTCCTGGAAGGTCTGGGCGGCAAGGTCAGTGTAACACGTGATCTTTTGAATGAAGCCAATTTTAACTGGGCTTATTCGGAACTGTTTCAAAATTATTCCCGTGAACAAATTGAAAATTATCTGCCCGGCGCAATCGATATTTCCAAGGCCGAGGGGGTGATGGCTCACTATGCCGAGACCCACGATAACCCCCGTCTGGCTGCTCGTTCGCGGGAGTATGCCAAGATGCGAACCGCCCTTGGTGCCCTGTGTTCGCACCAGGGCGCCTTCGGGTTCGCCAATGGAGTGGAATGGTATGCCACCGAAAAGATAAATGTGCATGAATCCCCTTCTTTGAACTGGGGTTCGAACAATAACCAGGTGCAAGAGATCCAGCGGCTAAGTACCCTGTTAAAACATCATCCTGCTTTCCACGATCAAACCGAATTACGCATGATCCAGCACGGCGCAGGCAACTTCATGGTTCTGTGCCGGCATCACCTTCCAACAGATAAAAGGCTCGTGGTCATTGTTAACCTTGATGATCAAAATCCGATACGTGCCGATTGGGACCCGTCGCGTATGCCGATAGACGGCACGCTTTTTGTGGATCTGCTTAGCGGAAGAGATATCAAGATCTCTAAACATGATGGGATCAATTCGCTGCAACTGGGTCCGGCAGAGGTTTTTTGTCTGTCTGCCGATCGGCGTGATCTTGAATATACCCAAGGCGACAATGGCCGGTCGGCACGGCTTCCAGATCGGATTTGGCGACAGCAATTGCGGGCCAAGGCCTTGGATATTTTCCACTTTTATCACGGCCTGGGCGATATGAGGGACTTTAATCCGGATACGGCCGCCGCAGAACTTGGAGGGGACCCTTTGGAATTTTGCCGCAAAATGAATTCCCACAATGCAGAACCGAAGGTCGTTACCTGGTTGTGGCCGCGGGACAAAAGGCGGGAGGTTATGGTGCCCCCCAATCATTTTTTGCTCGTCAAGTCCAAATATTCGTTCCGGGCCAATCTGGTAAAAGATGACCGGGTCATGGCAAGTGAAAAGGCCCTGCCTTGTTCGGAGGGTATGTCTTTTGTTCTTTTTAAGCCCCTAGAGCCACCCCCAGACCACTCAAACCATTTCTTGAAATTGGTGGTCTATGAGCCCGAGCGATGTGAGCACTGGAAGGTCCCGCTTCTCTTTCTGGCCAAGGCCGAAGGGGCCCGTCCCCAAATGATTATTCACCGTAAAGAGTTGTTACGGGAGCCATTGACATTTCTGGCCACCAACGGGTGCGGGGGGATGCTGCGCATACCGGTAAGCTGGGGTGAATTAAGAAGCCGATATGATGCGCTCCTAGCGGCCAACCTGAATTCCGATTATCCGGTAAATCGGTGGGTAATGTTTACCCGTTGTCGGGCCTGGGTGGTATATCAAGATTATTCCCAAGAAATCAGCAAGGACTGCCAGGATCGTTTTACAATCGATGAGGTGCAGGGGGGGACTTGGCGCTTTCGAGTGCCCATCGGAAAGGGGCAACATGTTCTGATAACGGCAAGGCTCGAAATGCTTGAGAAGCAAAATGTTATCCGAATCCTTTTTTTTCGGCCTTCGACCGGAAGCCAAGCGGGACAACTCGCAGATGACTGCCCGATCCAGTTCATTCTGCGCCCGGACATTGAGAACCGAAATTTTCATGATGTCACCAAGGCCTATCTAGGCCCCGAGCATGACTGGCTCAAATCCGTCACTGTTTTAGATGGCGGTTTTCGGTTTACACCCGACGATACGCATGCATTGGAGGTCAGCCTTAGCGGCAGTACCTTTGTACCTGAGCCGGAATGGGGCTACATGGTCCATCGACCCGATGAGGCCGAGCGGGGCTTAGATCCGGATTCGGATCTTTTTAGTCCGGGTTATCTGACGCTGACTCTGGGAGGGGGGGAAGAAGCCGTCTTGACCGCTTGCGTTTCCAGGCCAGACGACCCGCAAACATCTGATCCTGGCTCTGGCTACCAACAGAAATCGTTCATCCGCCCGAATCAAATTTCGCCACCGAAAATGATAGCCCTCTTAAAAGCCAGGATGAACCAATTTGTGGTCAAACGCGGCGATCTTAAAACGGTGATTGCCGGGTACCCGTGGTTTTTGGATTGGGGGCGTGATGCGATCATTTTTGCACGCGGATTGATTGCCGCCGGGCAAATCCAAACCGCAGGCAAGGTTCTGAAGCAATTTGCAAGGTTGGAGATAAACGGCACGCTCCCCAATATGATTCAGGATGAAAGTGCGCAGAACCGGGATACTTCCGATGCGCCTCTGTGGTTTTGCGTGGCGTGCAGGGACATGGTTCGGGCAGAGGGTCAAGACGCTTTTTTAAAAGAACGGTGCGGAGATCGCACGATTCTTGAAATTCTTCAGTCTATTGTCCAAGCGTATGTCAACGGCACACCCAACGGCATTCAAATGGATTCCGACACGGGGCTCATTTTTAGCCCGGCCCATTTTACATGGATGGATACCAATCACCCGGCAGGGACTCCCCGCCAAGGCTACCCGATTGAAATCCAAGCCCTCTGGTTTGCAGCGCTGAAATTTATGGCCCAGATTCAACCCAACAGCTCACAAAGAAAATGGCACCATTTGGCCGATCGCGTTCGTGCTTCCATTGTAACGCTATTTTTTATCCCCAAAAACGATTACCTTAGCGATTGCCTGCACGGCAAACCGGGTTTATCCGCACGGCAGGCAGAACCGGATGATGCCCTGCGCCCCAATCAGCTTTTGGGGGTGACCCTGGGGGCCATAGAAGATCCGGATCTCTGCCGCAAAATCGTGGCCGCTTGCGAAGAGCTCCTCGTGCCCGGAGCCGTACGCAGCCTGGCCAACCGGCAGATTGAGCGACCGCTTGCAATCCTTTGGGAGGGCAAGACTATCAACGATCCTTACAATCCTTACCAGGGACAGTACCGGGGTGATGAGGATACCCAGCGCAAGCCGGCCTACCATAATGGTACGGCCTGGACCTGGGTGCTGCCCCTATTTTGTGAAGCCTGGGTCAAATCCTATGGAGACACCTCCCGCGAAACCGCCCTAGCCTGGTTGACCAGCACCTTCCGGTTGATCAATGGCGGATGCATGGGGCATACGCCGGAGATTGTGGATGGCGATTATCCTCACAAGCCGCGCGGCTGCGATGCCCAGGCGTGGGGCTTGAGTGAATTGATCCGGGTGTGGGTACGACTGACTATCAATTGATGATTTTCGATTGATGATTTATGATTGTATTGATGGGTTGAAGAAGATAATGTTGGGGTAAAGTGAGCTATCAAGGACATCGAAAATGAACTATTTGAAAACGTTTCAGGTATTTCCAGTCATTCCGAAACCGCTTTCTTTTCTGGAAATATTGTCGCACAATCTCTGGTGGAGCTGGCATACCGACGCAATCGAGCTCTTCCGCCGCATCAATCCGCGGCTCTGGTCTGAAGCGGGCCACAATCCGATTCTGTTTGGAACCTTAATACCCCCGGAACGCATGGGGGAGCTGGCAGAAGATGAAAGCTTCTTGGCCCATTTGAATCGCGTCAAGGAGCGATTCGTTAAAGAGGTGCTTGGCCCGGTGGACCATGCTGGATCTTTTTATGATAAACAGGGAGCCATCGGCTACTTTTCAATGGAGTTCGGCATTCATGAAAGTCTGCCAATCTTTGCAGGCGGCCTCGGCGTTCTGGCGGGAGACCATTTAAAAGCCGTTTCCGACATGGGAGTTCCCCTGGTGGGGGTCGGACTCCTCTATCGTCAAGGGTATTTTCACCAGATCCTTGACCAGGATGGTCAGCAACAAGAAGCCTATCCGGTTACGGATTTCTATATGCTCCCCATGTCAAGGGCCAAGGATCCGGCGGGAAACGAAGTCATGGTTTCCATATCCGGGCCGGATGGTGAAGTTTTTGCATCGATTTGGAAGGTCAGCGCGGGCCGGATTCCGATATATCTGCTCGATACCTATTTGGCCGACAATCCGCCCGAAAGTCGCGAAATAACGGGGAGACTATATGCCGGAGAGCCCAAGATGCGACTGGCCCAGGAGGTCCTCTTAGGAATCGGCGGTGTTCGCGCTCTGGAGGCCCTAGGATTTTCTTCGACGATTTGCCATTTGAATGAAGGGCATTCTGCCTTCTCCAGCCTGGAGCGAGTCGCCCAGACCATGTCTCAGCATGACGTTGATCTGCAAACGGCACTGGAGATCGTTCCGCGCACGATGATTTTTACGACCCATACGCCGCTGGCGGCCGGTCATGATGAATTCCCGCCGGATCTTGTGAAACCCTACCTGGCACCCCTCCAGGAGCGTTTGGGCGCTAAAACCGATGAAATCCTTTCATGGGGCCAACCCCAAGGATCCGGACCGGAGGCACCCTTCTCCATGTTTGTACTGGGACTGCGCATGTCCCAGTACCATAATGGGGTGAGCGAGTTACACGGCCAAGTGGCGCGCCGTATGTGGTCGCATGTGTGGCCGGGATGGCCGGAAGATGAAATCCCCATTTCGCATATCACCAACGGCGTACACATCCCCTCGTGGATCTCGGTTGAAAATGCGCTTCTCTTCGAAAGATATCTCGGTCCGGACTGGTATCTAAATTCCTGGAATCCCGAGTCTGTAAAGCGAATAGACGAAATATATGCCGAGGAACTCTGGAGGGCTCGTGAAATGAGCCGGTCGCGCCTGGTTCGCAACTGCCGCAAATTAATGATCAAACATTACCAACGACGGAATGCTCCCAAGGTGATGATGGTGGAAGCTGAGTCGGCCCTTGATGCGGATATTCTCACCATCGGGTTTGCCCGGCGATTTGCCGCATATAAACGGGCCACGCTACTCCTAAAAGATCCGGCACGGCTGGAAGCGATCATCAATTCGGAAACCCATCCGGTCCAGTTCATTTTTGCAGGTAAGGCTCACCCCAAGGATAATGAGGGCAAGGCGCTTATCAAACGGATTATCGAGTTCGGCCGGCGAACGGGTGTGGGACATCGGTTTATTTTCCTGGAAGACTACGACATTAGCATTTCCCGGCATCTCATCCAAGGATCCGATATATGGCTTAATACTCCCAGACGACCCATGGAGGCGTGCGGCACCTCCGGTATGAAAGCGGCCGTTAATGGGGTGATCAATGTCAGCATTTTGGATGGCTGGTGGTGTGAGGGGTATTCATCTGATCGCGGATGGGCGATCGGACGCGGGGAAGAATTTGCCGATCCGGAATATCAGGATTCGATTGAAAGCCAGGCTCTTTATAATGTCTTGGAAAATGATGTGATCCCTTGTTTTTATGACAGAAAAAACGGCGAAACTCCGAACCGCTGGATCAGCATGATGAAGGAATCGATGAAGATGGTCATGGGATCTTACTGTGCCCATCACATGGCCCGCAAATATGAAAAGAAGTTTTACGTGCAGGCCATAAAGCAGTCTCGAAAGATTCTGTCGAATCAGGCTGAAACTTCCAAACGGCTGGTCACACAGCGTCAAAGACTGGGTTCATTATGGAAAAACATCAAGGTTGATCCTCCCATCCGAATGGCAGAAGGTCCCTTTCTTATCGGCCAGTCTTTTCAGGTGACAGCCGAGGTGACCTTGGGTGAACTGCGGCCGGAGGAAGTCGAGGTAGAGCTTTATTATGGGCGTATTAAAACAATCGATAGCGTATCTGACGGTCAAACCGAACCGATGGCCGTCCTGGAAGATCGCGGCAATGGCGTCTATCAGTACGGATGTACCTTGATATGTGAAATAACCGGCCGAATCGGTTTTACGGTGCGGGTCATCCCCACGGGAGATGCGCGGATCAGATATACGCCGGGCCTGATTACATGGGCCCAAGGCTAACCATGGTGGCTTATGAACTACATAGTCCAAAGTTCTGTCATTCCTGCCCCGCATCCAGTGCGGGCTAAACTGCAGCAGGAATCCATAACCTATTGATTTTCCTGGATTCCCGCGTTCGCGGGAATGACGGTTTAACCAATATGATATTTCTTTAAAATTCATGTAGTCAGTAAGAACTATGGACACTCAAGTTATGAGTGATGTACCCCAAAATCCCCGGGTTCTGATTGTAACCCCGGAAGTTACGTATCTGCCCAACCGAATGGGGAATTTGTCGAACTATCTGACCGCCAAGGCCGGTGGACTGGCCGATGTCTCGGCCGCTTTGATCAGTGCTTTATTTGAGCAAGGGGCCGACGTGCACGTGGCTTTGCCCGATTACCGGGCGATATTTCAGGATCGTTTGGCTCCCTTTTTAAAAAAGGAGCAGAGAGCCATCCGGCGTGTTATGCCGGATGACCGGGTGCACCTGGCCGAGGATCGGGCGTTTTATTACCTCAACCAGGTCTATTCCGATTATGGCGGCGAAAACACGAAACTATCCCTGGCCTTTCAGCGGGAAGTCATCAACAACGTGGTTCCCCGGGTCGATCCGGATCTTATCCATTGCAATGATTGGATGACCGGGTTGATTCCGGCCATGGCGCGGCAGATGGGGATCCCCTGTTTATTCACCATCCATAATGTTCATACCGTAAAATGCACCATCGATCATATCGAGGACCGTGGCATCGATGCGGCTTACTTCTGGCAGCATTTGTATTACGAGCACATGCCATACGAATACGAGGAAACCCGGGAAAACAATCCGGTGAATTTTCTGGCCAGCGGGGTTTTCGCGGCCCATTTTGTCAACGTCGTCAGCAACACGTTTCTAATCGAAATAATCGAAGGCCAACACGATTTTGTTTCGGACCTCATGCGTCGGGAATTAACGAATAAGTATAACAGTGGATGCGCCGTGGGTATTTTAAATGCACCCGATCCCGTCTTCACCCCACAAACAGATACCCATTTGCACTGTCCCTACGGTCGGGACGATCATGTCAGCGGCAAACAGGAAAACAAACTCGCACTTCAAAAGGCGCTGGGGTTAATTGAGGATAAAGAAGCGCCCCTATTTTTCTGGCCTTCCCGTCTAGACCCTTACCAGAAAGGCTGCCAGTTGCTGGCCGAAATTTTTTATCGGGTCATATCGCAGTACTGGGACCAAAATCTGGAAATCGTTTTTGTGGCCAATGGCGAATACCAAGGGGTGTTTAAGGAGATTGTGATGTTCCACCAGCTCCAAAAGCGTGTTGCCGTGTGTGACTTTTCCGAACATTTGGAACATTTCGCCTATGGTGCTTCAGATTTTATCCTGATGCCTTCTTTGTTTGAACCCTGCGGTTTGCCGCAAATGATTGCGCCGGTTTACGGTTCCCTACCGGTGGCCCGCGATACGGGAGGGATTCACGATACGATTACCCATATGGATGTCGGCCAGGATTCCGGCAACGGCTTTCTATTTAAAACCTATGATGCGGTTGGTCTTTTGTGGGCCATTGAACAGGCCATGAATTTTTTTAACTCAGACCCGGTGATTAAGGCGCAACAGATCAAACGCGTCATGCAACAAAGTGCCGAAACATTTACCCATGCAGCCAATGCACGGCTATACATTAAGCTATACGAAAAAATGCTCCAAAGGCCCCTCATCAATGCCTTCGAATGATAGCGACTGTTTTAAAGGAAGGATGCTTTGACATATCTTGTGAAAACCGATCCCTACCTGCAGCCGTACCAGGAGATACTCGAGCGTCGTCAAGCAAAAATCCAAAAAAAAGAAACCATCCTAACCCAGGGTAAAATCAGTTTAGCTGATTTTGCCGCCGGGCATGAATATTTTGGGCTCCAATTTAAGGGTAACGAATGGATTTTCCGCGAGTGGGCACCCAATGCCCAGGCGCTGTTCCTGGTGGGGAATATGACCGGCTGGCTTGAAAAAAAACGTTTTGCCTTGGAACGCATCAATCCGGAAGGGATCTGGGAGATCCGTCTGCCGTCGCAATCAATGTCACATGGTGATTTTTACCGTTTGAGAGTTTATTGGCCCGGTGGTTCAGGGGACCGCATTCCGGCTTATGCACGCCGCGTGATCCAGGATCCTGAAACCTTAATCTTCAATGCCCAGGTGTGGCAGCCGGATTCCGTTTATCAATGGAAGCATTTGGATTTTCGTTGTCCGCCCGACCCGCCATACATCTATGAAGCGCATGTGGGAATGGCTCAGGAAGACGGAAAAATCGGATCTTATCAGGAGTTTGCCCAGAAAATCATTCCCCGTATTGTAAACAGCGGTTACAATACCCTTCAGCTCATGGCGATACAGGAGCATCCTTACTACGCTTCCTTTGGATATCAGGTCTCAAATTTTTTTGCGGCCTCATCCCGTTTTGGTCCCCCCGAGGCGCTAAAGAGCTTGATCGATACGGCCCATGATGCCGGACTCAGCGTCATAATGGACCTTGTGCATTCACACAGCGTGTCCAATGAAGTGGAGGGACTCAGCCGCTTTGACGGGACCGTCTATCAATACTTTCATGACGGATCCCGGGGGATACATACCGCCTGGGACTCCCGCTGCTTTGATTATAGTAAACCGCAAGTGCTTCATTTTCTGCTTTCCAACTGCCGCTTCTGGCTCGATGAATACCGATTTGACGGGTTTCGATTTGACGGAGTCACCAGCATGCTTTATCTGCATCACGGGCTGGGAAAGGCCTTTACCTCCTATGACGATTATTTCGATAGTGCCGTGGATGAGGATGCTCTTATATACCTGGCGCTGGCCAATCAAATAATTCATGCCATCCGTCCGGATGCGATCACGATTGCCGAGGATGTCAGCGGTATGCCGGGGCTGGCTACGGCGCGAGACCTGGGAGGAATCGGATTTGACTACCGTTTCGCCATGGGGATTTCGGATTACTGGACAAAATTGGTCAAAGACGTCCGGGATGAAGATTGGCACATGGGGCACTTATGGCATGAGTTGACCAATCGCCGCAAAGATGAAAAGACCATCAGCTATGCCGAGTCCCATGACCAGGCTCTGGTGGGAGATCAGACGCTTATTTTTCGCCTTATCGGCCCCCTTATGTATGAGCATATGAGTGTCTCTGACGAAAACCTGGGCGTTGATCGGGGCATGGCGCTACATAAGATGATTCGTCTTGTTACCCTGGCTACCGCCGGCAGCGGATATCTGACATTTATGGGAAATGAGTTCGGACATCCGGAATGGATCGATTTCCCGCGCAAAGAAAATAATTGGTCTTTCCGTTATGCCCGGCGGCAGTGGCATCTGGCAGATGATCCTTTGCTAAAGTATCATCTTCTGGATCGGTTTGATCACGACATGATCTTCCTGACCCAATCCCGCCGGCTGCTGGAATCTGCGGGACCTGTCCTTTTAGTTGCGCATGACGACGATAAAATCCTGGTAATCGAACGGGCGGGGCTCATATTCGTTTTTAACTTTCATCCTCGCAAATCTTTCACCGATTATCGGTTTGCATCGTGTCCCGGCAAATATAGGATGATATTTGACAGCGATGCAAGGGAGTATGGGGGCCACCAGCGGCTCGTTCCCAATCAACATCACTTTACACGCATGCAAGCATCCGGGAATAATCAAAGACATGTATTGAGTCTCTATCTTCCTTCCCGGACAGGCTTTGTTTTGAAAAAAGATGTATCGAAATAGATTGTTTAAGAAGGGAACACACTGAGGATGCCAAATGAATACCCGGCCCAACCCCGGGCGGCGGTGGGTGCGATCGTTTTTAAAGATGAGAAGGTCCTGTTGGTAAAGCGCGGGCAACCCCCATCCGATGGGTTATGGGCCATCCCGGGTGGCAGTGTAAAATTGGGTGAAACCCTCCAGGAAGCCGCCCAACGGGAGATTCGGGAAGAGACCGGTATCATTATTCGGGCCAAAGAACCGGTTTTCATTTTTGATGCGATTGAAAAAGATGAAAAGGGTAAGATTCGATTCCACTATGTCATCGTCGATTTAAAGGCTGACTATATCGAAGGCGAACCCCAGGGGCGCAGCGATGCCATCGACGCGCGCTGGGTGTCGCCAGACGAATTAAAACGGCTTAATGTCAATCGTACGACACGACAGTTGTTAAAGGAAGAATTCGATTTCGGCCCCTAATCATTTTTCAGGGAGGATTAAAAGCACAGGTGCAAAAAGACCGAACCCGTTGGAATCAAAAATATTTGAAAAAAGAATATCCAATCGAGGTCTCCGCTGTTGTGGCCCGATTTATTGAATTGGCCCCCAAAGGTCGTGCGCTCGATATTGCCGCCGGAAACGGAAGAAACGCCCTTTTTCTGGCCCGGCAGGGATTTAAGGTCGATGCGGTTGATATTTCCGACGTGGGTCTTAAAGAAGTTTCCGGCCAACATCCGCATGTGCATCCGATCTGTGCCGATCTTGATCTGTTTCGTATCCCCAAAGAGCGATATCATCTAATAATCAACATCAATTTTTTAGACCGCCGCCTGGTTCCGGCCATCTGCGAGGGTCTCAACCAGGGTGGTGTGCTGATCTTTGAAACATTACGGATGGGGAGCCAAAAAGAAGCAGGGCCCTACAACAAAGATCACCTTCTAAGGGAAAATGAATTGCTGCTTCTGTTTTTGTCGTTGAAGATTCTTTTTTATGAGGAAACTGAAAAAAATCGCAAAAACCATCGTGATTGCATGGCCTCGCTCGTGGCCCAAAAGCCCTATGCATAATTTATTTGAAGTAATAGATGAGTCCGATCATCAGAGCGTTGGATTCCCAGTTAACCTCATTTAAGCGGGATTCATGTTCTGTCTCGTCTGAGAAAAAAACCCTGTCGATGCCGGAGTCCGTGGACCATTTCTGATAATCATAGTTCAGGTTCAGGGTCCAAAGGGGATTTAAGGAAAAGTTAAAACCCGCTGATATGGCGATACCATTCCCATCAGCATCGTGCTCAAAGCTTTTGGGGTGGGCCAAGTCAGTCCTCAGATTCCAGTTTGCTTTCGCATAGTAATCGGCCCAATGATATTCAATTTCAAGGTAAACGCCATGTCTTTGACTGAATTTGTGTCTCACATCCAATCCAATCCAGGGACCATACCATTCTGTTTTATAGGAGCTACTTAAACCTGCAATCGGCCCGGCAGGACTGCTATATTGCGAGGCGACTGTTTGATTCCCATCTGTTATCGAAAGATTTTGCCGGTGGTATGAATAACCGATAAGCGGTGTAAGCAGCAGCTTATCCCGTCTAAGGCGGAAATGATAGCCGACTCCCACAGACGCATCCAATACATTGCTACCACCGGTGTGCGCGTTTGAACGGGAATATTCCAGGGTGCGGTTGTTACCCAGGTAGTCTGAATCCTGGTTCTCACCGGCAAAAATCCAGCCGCTGCCCAATGAACCCCGCAGATGGAAAACATTTTTTAAAGAGGTTCTGTTACGTAACTTTATTTGGTAGATTTTTATTTTCTTCCAGGTCAATTCGGACAACACATTGACATAATTGCCCAGAGTCGTATTGCCGGCAATATTCCAGTCATATTCATCAACCCGATAGCCCATGCCGAGCAAAAACTCCGCCTTCAGCCCGTAAGCATCCGTCTTTATTTCAGTGTCATTGAAAAACTGATTCTCAAAAGGGTGTTCGCCTATCTCTTCATCGACCGGAAGCTTTAACGACATTGCTGCTTGCGGTGTTGAAACGAACAGAAGTAACAAAATCGGCATGATTGTAAATATAATTACCTGTCTTCGGATTTGATACAACGATCGTCTCCTTTAAAACGGTAGCGGGTGTCTGAAACTAACAGTAGCGATAAGCGGAACAAGACGCCCCGCTTATCGGTACTAAAACCCTGTCAATTATCAGCTTATGCTATTGAACCAGTACACCTTCCGAATACTTGACTGTGTCAACCACGGGCATATCGCCCATTCCGTGCTCAGTGAAATTGGGGACATCTGCCAGATCGACAGCATCCGCCACCGAAATATCCGGAAGATCGGACGTTGTGTCAGGGACCACTTTTAAAAACTGGCTTATATCCAGCGGCTTAAGCACATATACCGTTCCTGTGGAAGACTCAGTTACTTCCGTGCCGGCCGCCAGGTTGATGATCTTATCTGATATCGCGGTGGTCATCGTCCAGTCGTTCTTGCTCAGTTCTTGATGTAGATCGGGAAGCCCCATCATCCATCCGTCAAACTGGAGCGCAAGCGTTTTTGTATTGCCCGCGTTGTCCTGCGCGGTGAACGTGTCAAAGCGCATGGGATCATCGAGTATCTTGTAGGTGCCGTCCTCGTTCAACAGATAGGTCACACTGCCCCACCCACCTGAGCTCGAATATTCCCAGTTGTAAATCTTTCCTGTTTGAGCACCGTCGACATACGCCTCAAGGCCCCAAAAATTTTCCTTAACGACAGCGCCAACGGCCACCCCCTCTTTTGGATCTCCGTTTGCATCCTTATCGGCGTCGCCTATGGTTTTATACACGAGTAGCATATAGGTATCGCTGGTGGAATCCGTGTCAAGCTCATAGGTTGAACTTCCGTCAGGGCTCCACTGGTCCTTAAATATTGTTCCTGAAGCTACAACCGAGGATGCATTGCTTGGATTGGCAGCGGTCTGGAGCTCAAGCTTTGTCGTGTAAGTGTTGCCGGATCTTGTTATAACATAATTGGCGCCTTCAAGATTGGCGTAAATCTCCCTCCCTTCGGGTAGCGTAAAAGCCTTGTCCCCGCTTTCACTGAAGGTCGGTTTCCAATGCATGTTGTTAAAAGCGATCACCTCTTTTTCAACCCATCCCGTCGCAGATCCTTTCCATTCCACAAAAATCCGTCCACCTACAAAGACCCACAACTGGTCATTGTCATTGGGCGCATACAACTGCCTCGGGATCTTGACCTTCAGTTTCCGGCCATAGTCGGTTTCCTCCTCCTCTGCCAGATAAAACCCCGCACCGCTGTTATTGCTGCTTGCGGCCTCATATACATAGTAGATATGTTGATTATTCTGATTGTCCCAAGCAGAGATATATACATTTTTTACGTTGTCGTCTGCCCCTACGATCAAGGAAGTAAGCCCCACGGTTGCATCAAAATCAGTCGGGGTTGTTTCGCACTGATTATTCTGCCAGTCCCAGTCTTTACAGTTATACCATTTTCCGTCTGTGTCTTCATAAATAAGATTATAGTCGTTATTTAACCACATCTCAATGGGAATATTCTTGATATCATCGATATGGGCATCCACATAGGTTCGCTTTGTCAGGACGCCCTTGAATGTCGGACCGGCCGTGTATTTCTCGCTTTGGCCGGGCGGCAGATCTTCCCTGTAGACAGTGGTTCCCTGTGAAACGTCATTTTCCGGCCCCCAGAGCTGGTGGCGGCCCTGCCAGGCCCCATAAAAGGCTCTGTTGGTGGCGCCACTGACCGTGTATCGGATCGGAAAACCAAAGTTTTTTGATTTCTCGATATCTGCACCGGTTGATTTATTGTACACGCCGTACTTGTGCGTCATTTCAGTGACTGTGGTTCTGTCCTTGTACACAACCGATCCGCCTTCCGCCTGGACTGCAAGGTAAGTCGCATTATAGGCATATTTGGCGGTTTTATGGGGAAGTTCCGTCAAGGAGCTCACATCAACATCGGGGTCCCACAAATCCTCGAATTTGGGGTAATGCACCTTTCCATATCCTGACCCCGTGCCCCTGTACATAATCGCCTTCATATCCATAACCGGTGTAAAGTCGAGATCGGACACCTGCCCCATGGGACCTCCTTCAACAAATCTTTCATGGATCTTTATCAGGCTCTGGCCGTCCTCCGTCTTCGATGCCGAAGCCGCAAAATAATCATTTTCCCCGGCTGCATCGAATTTGACGTTCATCGTCCATGCGCCATAGTCCGAATATGAACCGTCAGGTAGTTTTTCGGGCGTTTCCGTAATCTTTAATTCGGCCTTTCCTACCGATGTTTCCCCGGTGTCTTCAACCACTTCTTCGATCCATGCCCTTACCCGCAGTAGGGTCTGACCCTCTTCCTCGATCTCGTCCGACTCGACAATCCACGGCTCAAGTACTTTGATATCTATTCCGTTTTGCTCATCCTCCCATGCCACCATGCATTTGTACGGGTCGGCACCAATGTTTTCCACCTCATTGTAATGGGTCTGATTGATCGCATTGAAGACCTGTTCAAGGATTTCGAATTGCATCAGGGTGTGTTCTTCAACATATCTTTTCGTCTCCGCATTGCTGTAATCTGTGCCCGCATCATTATACGCCCTTGACACGGCCTTGGGACTTGCTTTTAACGCATGGCTGAACCCTTTAACCGTAAGACTGGCTCCGCTTTGGGTCTGGTTTGTGGGGACCGCCGATATCTCTGACGGCACCGTGTAACCGGCGGTGCTCGTGCTTGAGGTTGTAGAATCGGTGGTGCTACTCGTGCCCCCGCCTCCACCTCCGGTGGCAACGATGAAGCTGAGCCCGGTCATGATCACGAGTATCAGGGCAAGGGACATAACAGCCCGTTTTAATGACAGGCTCCTGATAAATGTCTTCAAGCCTTCCGATTGTTTTTTGTGTTTTTTTCTTTGATTCATTTTCTTTTCCTCCATTTGTTGTGAATTCAGTGACATAAAACGCCAATACTATCCCCAGACATATGAACAGAATGTCTATGAAATCATAGGTCCCGTTTACGAAGTAGTCGGATAGAAGTCCGGAAATTCTACTCGGAGGAATGAAAATTTCAATCATTTCTGAGATCACTTGACCGAAATTCTGGCCAATTTCAAACAGAAGATCAATCACCAACCAGAGCAGGCAGATCGACCCACGTATCACCCTGCCGGCGCTCGGGAATAAGGACACCGTCAGTAATGCAAATGCAAATGGATGGGCAAAATCGGGAAAATATTTTCCAAGATCTCCAAATATCTGTATATTTGAATTGAAACCGCCGGTATATTTATGAACCATTTCCCCAAAATGCGTGGAACTTGCCGGTCTGCTCAAAATATACTCTAAAGCACCCAGGAAGAGGGCCCCCACACCCAGAACCACTCTCATCAGGTTGCCCTTATTCATGCCATTGTTTCCATGTTAAATTGTTTTGGCGTTTCGAATTATTCTCTAATTTTCGAATGAAAGAAGTGTTTGGGGGTCGAACATGTTGTTAATCTGATTCGGATTTTACATTTAACCAACTTTTTTACTAGAATTTTTTATCAAAAAAAAGAAATAAAGTCAAGAATTATTTTTCTTTTTATAATTATTTCAAGAGTTTATGATTTCGTGTCTTTCCACGAAATCATAAAGTTGCCATGACAACATATTGCATGATTTGTCTGTTAATTGTGCATTAATCATGCCAAAAACTTTGCCGGAAACCTCTCACATTATCAAGCACGGCCGTAATTTATATGCCTTTGAGGTTCCTATCTGTATATCTGGACAGTTACATCTGAACGATTTTCTGCTTTTTTTCCAGACGACTTTTGCTTGGAGTGGGATCCCGCTACCAGATATAGGGAATTAATTCCATATAAATATGGTGCAGATGCTATAGAATCGATTCCTCGATTCTTCTTTGAAGGAGGTGTTGATCGCTTTAAACAAATTATGGTATCGATCAATGGTCAAGAAAGCGCGCACATGGAGAAGATACATGATGCCAAGAATGTGAAAAACCAGTTTGAAAAATTTGATTCACAAGCCTTGACACCGATATCGTAAGGCCGGATAGAACGGGCTGGGAAAGGAGGTTATTTAGTGTGAAGCTTGGGGGACGTACATACGATTATAAGTTTACAAATATTTTCACCTTGATTTGAGTCAGCTTGCAAATTACCATGGAGGAATAAACGACCCAAGAAACAATGCATAATCACGTTAGTCTGATGGGAACTTATGTACGTCCCCTATCACGTCCCCTATCACATCGTGATTGCATGGCCTCGCTGGTGGCCCAAAAGCGTTAGTGTTCTGATTCCGCTTTTCAGCCATCTCTGTCTGCGCCGCGGGTAAATAGGCGGTAAAAAAATAAGGGATAGCCCAAATGAGCTATCCCTTACAAAAGGAGGTATTGGAATGGCCTCTCTTAATGCCGTTATTACGCTCGGTTCACATCTCTTATTAATCAATAATAGTTGAAGATGACCGATGGATAAGATGCACGTGCAAGAGAGAAGCCTGAAATACTAATATGCAAAAAACTTGCCAAAAAAGTTAGAATAAAATATATTTTAAAAAATACAGATAGTTATATAAGTACGCAAGGTATCAGGTGAAAATAATGTGGCAATAATTGTCACATTTTAGATCGAAGGTCGCCAAAAATATGACCATTGCGATATGCCTGTTGTCTGATATCCATCATTCTGGATATTCTTTTTGTCCTTATTGTTGCTCGCCCTTCTTTCCCCCATCGTTGAATATCCTTTTTCCCGGCAAATATTGGAATTCCGGCGTAACCATATAGAATTCATTGACATTTTTCAACTGAATTTATATTAATCTATTTTGTTTTATTTTTTAGAAAGGACTCCAAATGACCAAATCAGACATCATCAACACTCTTCACAATGAAACCGACCTCACTTAAAAGGAACTTTCAGAAAGGTAGGAGAAAACGGATATGGAAACATTGCTCTCTCAAGAGGATCGGGATTTTAAGCAGCGCTGCAAAACGTATGCAAGCGAACGGCTGGCCCCTTTGGCCGAACAGCTGGGCGAAATCAACGATGTCCCGCGAGCATTGAAAGAATCATTGGGCGCATCGGGACTTTACGGGCCGCTGTTTCCTGAAAAATATGGCGGTGAGGGCGTCAGTGCGGTGAGAATATGCCTGGCACGCGAAGCCATTGCCGGGGTCTATAGCCCGGCCGATACAACCCTGGCCATGCAAGGCTTGGGCGGATACCCGATTATTCTTCAAGGAAATGAACGCCAAAAGCAGAAGTATCTGCCCGCACTTGCCAGAGGAGAACTACTGTCCACTTTTTGCCTGACCGAACCGGAAGCGGGATCGGATGTGTCCGCCATGCAGACCACGGCCGAAGACAAGGGCGACACTTTCGTGCTCAACGGACGCAAGCGCTTTATTTCCAACGGCTTTTCGGCCGATATAGGGGTGGTGTTTGCCAAGACGCCCAGCGCCGATAACCCCCGGAGCATATCGGCTTTTATCGTGGAAAAGGGAATGCCGGGCTGGGACCTGGCCCGGCGCATCGAACTGATGGCATGCCATGACATTGTGGAGTTTAGCTTCAAGGACCTTAAAGTTCCCAAAGAGAATCTGTTAGGGGCGTGGGGCGATGGATTCAAGTTAGCCATGCAGACATTGGACCTCATGCGCATGTCCGTGGGGGCGGCCGCTGTGGGAATGGCCCGGGCCGCCTTAAAAGAAAGCCTCCAATACAGTCAAAAACGGATTCAGTTCGGGCAAGCGATTATCAGATTTCAATCGACTGCCTTCAAGCTGGCCGAAATGGTCACCGAAATCGAAGCGGCCAAAAGCCTAGTATACCTGGCCGCCATTAAAAAGGATAAAGGCGATGATTCGGCCTCCCTGCATTCTTCCATCGCCAAGCTGTATGCCACCGAAGCGGCCTTTCGATGCATCGATCAGGCGGTTCAGATCCACGGCGGCGTGGGGGTGGTCAAAGGCTCTGTCGTGGAACGGCTCTACCGGGAAATCCGACCGCTGAGGATATATGAAGGAACCTCGGAAATACAGAAATTGATCATCGCCAATCACCTGTTAAAGAAAGAGCAGAAAAATGGATCTGCGAGGCGATGAATCTTGAGGACCTGGCGCGCGACAAGGTGACCGAATTTATTTTCATGGCCGCACCGCTTAAGATCAGGGCTGGGACCGCTTCGCCTGTCCGGCCCATTGCGGTTTCCTAACCGGCTGCGTTGCAAAAAAACACTATCATTATTGACACCTGTTACGACATGGGTTACAATAGTCGCAATGATAAAATCATTTAAACATAAAGGGTTAAAGAGGCTATTTGAAACAGGACACACTTCTGGGGCCAGCCCGCAGCACGTAGAGCGCCTTCGAAAAATTCTCGCACTTCTTGAGACATCCGAAACCATTGATGATATGGATTTGCCTGGCTTAAATTTGCACAATTTAAAAGGCAAAAGAAGAAATACATTAGCTGTGAAGGTTAGCGGAAATTGGCGGGTTACCTTTAAGTTAAAAAATGGAGATGTTTTAGAAGTAAATTATGAAGATTATCATTAAAGGAGTTTATTATGAGTATGCATAATCCACCTCATCCAGGTGAAATAATTAAAGAATTTTGTGTTGAGCCCCTACATTTGACAGTCACCAAGGCGGCGGAATCTCTTGGCGTGACTAGAAAAACTTTTTCAATGCTCTTGAACGGAAAGTCGGGGATTAGCCCTGAAATGGCCTTGAGGCTTTCCAAGGTTTTCGGTCGTACTCCCGAAGGATGGTTAAGGCTTCAACTTCAATATGATTTATGGAAAGCGAAACAAAATGTGAATATTGACCACCTTGAGCGGATAGCGGCCTGATTATGCATTCGCTGCGGATTACATCCGCATGAGGGAAAAGACCATGTCCCAGCTTAAACCCGTAACACCCGGTGAGTTGCTGCGAGAGGAGTTCCTGGTACCAATGGGCGTGTCGCAGTACCGCCTCGCAAAGGCAATCGGGATTCCCGCCCAACGGATCAGTGAGATAGTAGCGGGCAAGCGATCCATTACGGCCGATACCGATCTGCGCCTGTGCCGGTTCTTCGGCCTTTCCAACGGCTACTGGCTGAGGGCGCAGGCAGCCTATGACACCGAGGTGGCGGAAGAGGTCCTCGCCGAGACGTTGGCAAAGATCGAGCCTTGGAAGGGGCTACGGCCCTCTGCCGGTCATCCAGCCTAACCCATAAGGATAGAGACCGATCCCTGGAAAGGTCAGACTCTACCTATTGTTCAAGAAGCCCGTTTAGCGACCATCTTTGATACAGAAATAGGGAACGTATTTCAATTGATGATGATCATGGACAATGCGGTATGATATCCCTCGTATTAAACCTCGGCATCCATCGGTATTTCCGGATTTCGACCGCTCGCTTGACCTGCCGACAAAATTGGCATAAAGAATACCGTAAAACGACCGGATCGCCTTCAAAGATGTTGAGTTGCCCCTGCTTTTGCCCCGTGCCTGAAAATGGGAATTACAGGGGCTGCTAAGAATACCAATTCACCTTAAAATATACCCTATTACAGAAGAAATTGATATCCAGCGAAAAAACGCTCTACAGTGGTTTTAACAAAAATTAGCCCTGATGGATAACACTCCAATTTGAATGTTATCCAGATCTATTTAACGGGATAAAACCAAGAAAAAGAAAAGTATAATTGCTGGTTATGCCACAACTTCGGTAAGCGATAAGTTCAATAAGACGGAGGAATTATGTCGGGACAAAGACAAACATCGGCGATCAATTCTGAACAGAGAACAATCGGGAATCTGCTTGGTGACAAGCGATTCTTACGAGTTCCTGCATATCAGCGTAGCTTCTCTTGGACCAAAAGTGAAGTCTCTGATCTTTGGGACGACCTTCAGGGAATCCTCTACGGAGAGGAAGACAACTACTTCCTTGGCTCAATGGTCTTCATCTCAAAGTCCGACGGTTCGCTTGAGGTGGTAGATGGTCAGCAGAGGCTTGCCACGGTATCCCTCCTCCTGGCGGCCATACGTGATGGTTTCCAAAGTATTGATGACCACCAACGCGCTAACCATATTGATCTGCAATACCTGTGTACGAGGGATCTCAAGACTATGGAAGCCGCACCGCGACTCTCGCTAAACGAAATCGATAACGGCCTCTTCATGCAGGTGATCGAGAAATCTGTTGCTCTTATCGAGCTAAAGGCTATACAGCGCCACAAGGACGCAGTGTTGAGCAATCGCCTCCTTGCTCGGGCATACTTCTTGCTCTATGAAAATGTTCGGAAGGCCTCTGATAATTTCAAGAATACGGAATTCCTGTCCAGCGTTGTCGGTGCCCTCACAGATTCGATATCATGCATCCAGATCATTACGGCCTCAGAGGATTCGGCCTATGTCCTCTTTGAGACCCTCAATGACAGAGGAATTGATCTTACCCTTTCTGACATGCTCAAGAATTTCTTGTTCAGCAAAGCAGGTAAGCGCCTTGAGGAAACGAAACACAAGTGGACTGAGACTATCACCCTTATTGGCCAAGAATACATGAAGACTTACATACGACACGAATGGATGAGCCGCCACGGTCAGACACGTGAGAAGGCGCTATACAAAAAGATTAAGGCGCAGATCCGCACGAACCCGAAGGCGGTTGAATACGTTGCTTCGCTCAGGGAATCAGCTCAAGTGTATGACGCTATCCGAAATCCAGACCATGCGCTTTGGACTAAATTTGGCCCGGCCTGTCAGTCGCTGCTCGAGGAAATTCTGATTCTTGGCCCAGTGCAGTGTTATCCCCTCATTCTCTCTACTTATTTCGCGAGGTCAAGAGATCTTGTCAGCGTTTTATCGTGGATAGTTGCGCTAACCGTTCGCTACAGTATCATCTGTGCAAAGGGAACAGGGAACTTGGAAACGGCGTACGCACGCGCAAGTAGCCGAATGAGGCAGCCAGGAGTCAAGCTCAAGAGTGTTAAAGAGATTTTGAAAGGAATCTGCCCATCCGACGGCGAGCTCGTTACGATTTTCAAAGAGAAGACACTCTCAAGCCCTCGAATCATAAAGTACCTACTTGCAAAAATCGAAATGAGCATCACCGGTGATGACAGCCTCATACCTAATCCTGATGTTTTGACTGTTGAGCATATCCTCCCAAAGAGCCCTTCCAGCAAGTGGCCTTTAGCCATGAGAAAAAAAGAAAACCTGGAGCGAAACTGCGGTCGAATCGGAAACCTAACAATACTGACGGGGCCGATGAATCGTGACTGCAAGAACTACCCATTTAGCGACAAAAAGGAAGAATATAAGAAATCGAAATACAAATTGACGACCGAACTCAACGAATTTAAAGACTGGACAGCCAAAGAGATAAACGATCGTCAGGAATTGCTCGCCCAAAGAGCCAAGAAAGTTTGGGCTCTATTGTAGCAAACACATCCTGTACGCTGTTCGTGAGGTAATGACAAATAGAGTGGCCCAACACAAAACAACTTTGATTCATGTCTAATGAAGTTGAGGCATAACAACGGTCTGGATAAGAATGTGCGGAAAAAGCGCCCGTGCACCTGTCAGCTCGGTTATATGCATAAGAATAAGCTTTGAAATGATCAAAACACCCGAACAAAAAGCAAGAGACAACATAGACAAAATGCTTGAACGGTCCGGCTGGGCGGTTGTTGACAAGAATGCAATTGACTGGGGCCTCGGCCAGGGGCTTGCTGTTCGGGAATATCAGACCGATGTCGGTTTCGCCGATTATGTACTGTTTGTCGATCGTGAACCCATGGGGGTGATTGAGGCAAAAAAAGAGAAAGAAGGTCACCGTCTGAGTGTGCATGAACAACAGGCGGAATATTATGCCGAAAGCAAACTGAAATGGTTTGCCGATAGTCAACCGCTTCCGTTTGTTTATGAAAGCACCGGCATACTAACACGATATACGGATCTGCGGGATCCTAAACCCCGCGCAAGGTCCGTCTTTTCATTCCACCATCCGCAAACATTAAAAGAGCGGATAAGGCAGAAAACCAGCCTACGGCAACGATTGCAGCAGTTTCCCGATTTAGCGGTTGAAGGACTGCGGGATTGCCAGATCAAAGCAATCACCAATCTTGAAAAATCCTTCTGCGAAAACAGGCCCCGTGCGTTGATCCAGATGGCGACCGGCAGCGGAAAAACCTTCACCGCCATCAGCTCTATTTACCGTCTGCTCAAATTTACGGATGCCAAACGCGTCCTGTTTCTGGTCGATACGAAAAATCTGGGGGAGCAGGCCGAACAGGAGTTCATGGGGTATACGCCGAGTGACGACAACCGCAAATTCACGGAACTTTATAACGTCCGGCGGTTGAACTCGAAATATGTCCCACCCGACAGCCAGGTTTGCATCAGCACAATCCAGCGGATGTATTCCATCCTCAAGGGGGAGGAACTCGATGAAACCGCAGAACAGATCAATCCCCATGAATACATCGAGACGGGGCCACCACGGGAAGTTGAATACCATGAAAAGGTTCCACCCGAATTTTTTGACTTCATCGTAATCGATGAGTGTCATCGCTCCATTTACAACCTGTGGAAGCAGGTACTGGATTATTTTGACGCCTTTTACATCGGTCTGACTGCGACCCCGGACAAACGGACATTCGGATTTTTCAATGAAAATGTGGTCAACGAATACCGGCATGAAGAAGCGGTGGCCGACGGCGTAAATGTGGGCTTTGACACCTACTTGATTGAAACCAAGATTACCAAAGACGGCAGCAAACTGGTGGCCGAGCAATGGGTGGATAAAAGGGATCGCCTGACCCGCAAAATGCGATGGGAGCAGCTCGATGAGGAGGTGGTCTATAATGGAACCGACCTGGATCGGGATGTGGTCAACCCCAGCCAGATCCGAAATGTGATCAAAACCTTTCGGGATAAGCTGCCGGAAATGCTTCCGGGCCGTGATGAAGTCCCTAAAACGCTTGTATAAGTAAATGCGGTTATCTAAAAAGCTCCAGTTAACAAAAATATGACCGGAGTGTGACCGG
>CAZHAH010000012.1:0-62572 GCA_964530095.1 uncultured Desulfobacteraceae bacterium
TTGGTCAGAATACTACCTTAGAACGTAGAGGAAATAGCCTGGTAATCAACAGCCGGCCTCTTCAGCAAACACCTTATCGCAGGTCAGCCACATCTTCCCGGGCCAGCGGGTCGCTTCATAGGGGAACCCAGCCGGCATATTCATGGCCTTGATGCCGGTTCGCTGAAGTTGGTTTACGAGTTGCCTGGTGATGTGATTGGCTTCCGTCCAAACCTGCTTGAATTCATAGTCGGCAACGGAGTGTGTCAAACTTTTGAGATGGTTTTGGTTTACACGAAATACCAACGCCATGATGCTTTGAGTGTCCGGCATAGCATCAAGGAGATCCTGTCGGTAATCCGCCATGACCTCCCGTGAAAGATCGATAAACCCGGCATCATCCGCCCCGGCGGCCAGGGCCATTTTTTTTAATTGGGTCGATTCAAAGATCACGCGTGGCTTTGGTGAATCAATCCTTCCTTCCCTGTAAGCTCGAACAATCGGGTGATCAGCCAATTTCATAGTAGTACCTCCAATTTGCATATACAATTTTAAGAATAAATTTTTTAACCGGTCATTCCCCCCAGCAGAAGCTTATTGCCGGAAGCAACAACCATTTCAGAGGCTGACTCTCCCAAAGCCTCCGCCGCTTTTGCCTGAGCCCTTTGCCAGTCAGGATAAATCTGCTCTATTTTTTTTAACCCCTTTTGGGTAAGTGCAATCTTCAATATCTTTCCCTCACCGCTGGGCTCAACCTGCAGCCAGCGGTTTTTTTTCAATCTCGCGACTGCCCGGCTGAAGGTTGAAGCATCCATATGCAGCACCCGGCAAAGCTGCCGGCTGGTTATCTTGCCGAAGGCCGACACAGCCACTAAAATATTTAGTTGGCTGGCCTTGATACCATGGGGACGCAACGCTTCATCGTAGATAGCCCCAACCATTCGGTTCATCACCCGCATCCGCACCGAAAGACAATGGGTGGCGATGGAATTCACTATTTTTTGATGTGCAGCGGATGGTTCCATACAGCCTCTTTTCTAAATTTGTATATGCAATTTAATTTGCTGTCAACCATTTTTTACCGCGAATTATTATGTATGCTGTTTCATTTTTAATTTGTTAATGGTTGCGTGTCGGTGAATAGATGTTATAAAATTTGATGGCGTCGTAATCACATCGGATATCTGCCGATCCGAATTAAATAAGGAGAAATCATGTCAAAAACCTCAACATTAACCTTTAAATTGGCTAAATTAATGATTGCCGTAGCGTGGGCTGACGGAAAGATAGATCACACCGAACTCAACACACTTAAAAAAGTACTTTTTACACTCCCGGAGTTGACCGCCAGGGAATGGGCCGAACTGGAGATTTATATAGACTCAGCGGTTAGTGAATCAGAAAGAAAATTACTGCTCGAAGATGTGCTAAAAGTGATACGTAACGCTTCGGAAAAAGACCACGTATTACGAACACTGGAAGACCTTATTGCGATTGATGGGGAAGTTTCCGGAGAAGAGAAAGACGTCTTCTCCGAGCTGAAAACAGCGATCGAATCCAAACAACCGTCTGTGCTCGGTCTCTTCTCACGCTTGACCGGTGGCGTCATAAGGAAAAAGAAGACCGAAAACGAAAAATTGCTATTAAGGGAGCAACAACTCGAAGACTTCATTCGCAACAAGATCCTATATGATATCAAACGCAATTATCCTGAAATGGCTCGGATTTCAGAGGAGCAACTTAAAAAGTTTAGCTCGGCTGCGGCCCTGTTGGGGAGAGTGGCGGCTGTCGATGGGGATTTTTCTCAAGAAGAATCCGCAGCCCTTGTTTCGATTTTGATGTCGGATTGGAATCTGTCTGAATCGGACGCAGCCCTCTTTGCCGAAATCGTGCGTCGAAGAGCCATGGAGGGGATCGATTATCATTATTTGACGCACAGTTTTTTTGAACAAACCACGCATGAAGAGCGAAAAGCTTTTATCAAATGCCTATTTCAAATGGCAAATGCCTCAGAAAAGACTTCTTTTCAGGAGATCGAAGAAATCCGGACGATTGCCAAATGCTTAAAGCTCGGGCATTCTGATTTTATCGAGGCCAAGTTGACCATACCGCGAGCCGATCGGGACGGATGATAGAGACCTAAACGGAGCGTTTTAAATTTCCATATATCTGCGGCAAACTTGAAAATCGCTCAAATTAGGAGAGCATTTGAAATATGTATTGAAAAAATCGGATATTCTGATATTCTTCTTTGGTTGCGGAAAAAATGAAAGGAGATACGCATGGTCGAAGGTCGTATCAAATGGTATAACGAAAAAAAAGGCTATGGTTTCATAACCAGTGAAGAATATGGTGAGATTTTTGTTCATCGTTCAGGTGTCAAAGAGTATGGACATTTCGGTTTGCAAGAAGGCGATGCGGTTACTTTCGATATAAAAGAGACCTCCCAGGGTAAACAGGCCGTCAATCTGAGGCCATTCAAATCAAAGTAGTTAGACCCTCGAATGATCTTATGATGTAAAAGGGAATGATTTGTCAGGTTTTGGGGGATGGAAAAATTTTCTCGGCCTTTAGGTAATGCAGGCCGATATCCCGCCGCAGGTCCAGCCGATTTCCATTCTGGTCTTCACGTGGAATGACCCGGATTTTACCGTTATCGAAGACCCGCAGTAGTTTTTGGCTAAGCCGCTGCACCACTTCACCACCGGACTCATTGGACTTGAGGGTTACATTGGCATTCAGAAATGCCACGCGCGTTCCATCCGATTTGAAAAGACTTTCATCAGGGGCATAAGTCATGGCAGAAGGGATGACTTGTATCCCTTTACGTCGCAGATACTTGAAATCGATTTCCAGAGGTTCGCCTTTGGTGCACGACCAAGGATACCCTTTCTGCCCATCGGGACCTCCCGAACCCGTCACGAGCGCCATACAGACCGCAACCTGATCGGTCCGTACCTCGGGCCGGACTTCATGCAAGGTTCCTTCCAGTGTGGCTTTAATCAGCGTTCCCAGATTTCGGAGTCGACGGGCGACCGGCTGCGCCTCCGGTTCTCCCGGACGAATGTTGATTTCGGACACTCGAATTTGAGTCGGCCGCATGGCACCATCAAAAGAGACGAAGCAGCCCGGATAGAGAATGCAGGGTCTCAGGATTCCGCGACTCTGCATTTCTCTGACTAAAGGCTGTGCGATCACCTCATGGGCCATTTGAATTAAATCGGACGTTTCCATCGGGTGGGGCGAAATCGCTCCGACGCCACCGGTGATCGGGTTGTTTTTGCCGGCCGGACCTTCAAACCGTTCAGGGTAATCCATGGAGGTGGGGAGTATCTGAAAATGGCCCAGATTATCGACCAGAATCGTGAAACTGATTTCCACACCTGACATGAAAGATTCTATCAAAAGCGGCCATTTGCCCTTTTTGCCGAATATTTTTTTGTAACTGTCTTTGTAGTCATTGAGCAATACATCGTAGACATCCCTGATTTCCCATGAATTCACGATGATCCGCGCACCTTTGCCGCCGGCGCTGTAAGGGTACTTTAATACAGCGCCGCCAAATTCGTGGATATACTTTAAGGATGCCTGCAATATGTCGGGGTAATTTCGAGCATCGACTTCCGTCCAGCCGGGTGCCACCGGAATTCCGGCCTCCCGGCACAACGCCTTACAGCGCAGCTTGTCCCCTTCGATAAAAGCGGCCCTTTGGCTCAATCCGATGACCCGGTCGCCAAATCCGGCGGTCTCCAATTGATCCACCAGACCATCAAACAAAAGCGCTTCGGGCATGGGGATGAGATAATCGATCTCGCCGGCTTCCATCGAACGGATGATGGTGTCGGCATAGTCTTGTACGGAGTTACTTTTAGTGGGGATAAAGTGTACCGGCCAACCCATTATTTCGGCATATTGGGGCATGGCCGGGGTTCCTCGAACCACGACGCCCTGAAATCTTTCAGGATAAATATCACTGGTGGCGGTAGTTACCACAAAGGCACTCAGAAGGGTTCGGCCATCCGTTCCGGCAAAAGCAATTTTTTCCATGGCGGATTCCTTTCAGACGGGGTAGGGATTAAAGTGTTGAGATGGCTCTATCAAATGGAAGGGGGCAGGGTCAAATCCTATTTGACTTAAATTTTGCTAAAACCAATAACCAATAAGTGATAACGAATAACATCTAATCGAGTTTTACTTGATTAGTCCAGGGGCATGTTTTTGAGCTTGAAAAGAGCGAAAAGAGTATATTATAGAGGTCACAGTTTGCGGCTATAAAAAGAACCGCCCACAGCCGGTACGGGTTTTATTGGAAAGGACAGAAGCGTGTTTTCAGGTTTTGACAAAATCGTCGAAGAGCGGATCAAGTCAGCACAAAAAAAGGGCCAGTTTGATAACCTTGAAGGCACCGGCAAACCCCTTCGGCTGGATGAGGACCGCCATATTCCCGAGGAACTTCGGCTGGCCTATAAGATGTTGAAGAACGCCGATTGTGCGCCGCCGGAAATCGAATTAAAAAAAGAGATTTTGAAGACTGAAACGCTCCTGTCCGGGATGACCGAAACGGCTGCAAAATATAAGCTATTGCAGAAGCTCAACTTTATGATCATGAAACTGAATGCATACTGCGATACGACAATTGATTTTGAGATGCCTCAGCACTACATGGATAAACTGACCGAACGGGTGAACAAAAAAACCACCACAAAAAAAGTCCTAAGTCGAGGAAGCCAATGAAAAAACTGACTCTGGCACTGTTATCAGGAGGTATTTCGTCCGAGCGGGAAGTTTCCCTGAGCAGCGGAGAGCAGGTCTACGAGGCTCTGGATAAGGAAAAGTATGCCATCATCCGGTATGATCCCAAAACCGATCTTCAGCGCCTGGTGTCCGATGCGGCTAAAATCGATGTGGCTTTGATCATTCTCCACGGGCCATACGGAGAGGACGGGACGGTGCAGGGCTTGCTGGATCTGCTGGGGATTCCGTATCAGGGCTCCGGGGTGATCGGAAGCGCGATTGCCATGAACAAAATTGCTTCAAAACAGCTTTACGAGAAGGTCGGCCTGCCGACCCCGCCGGATGTTGTTGTCCGTCGTGGAGATGCCGTCGAAACAGAAATGTGGGTGGAGCGCATCGGACTGCCGCTGGTTGTTAAACCCGTGGGCAACGGTTCCAGCGTCGGGGTTACAATTGTCGACTCCCAAGCCGACATGGGAATGGCCATTGAAAAGGCCCTGGCCCTTGATGAAGAGATTCTGGTAGAGACGTTTGTTGACGGAATTGAGCTAACCTGCGGCGTTATCGGAAACCAGGACCTGGAGGCGTTCCCGGTGATTGAAATCGTACCGGATAAGGAACACGCTTTTTTCGACTATGAGGCCAAGTACACCCCCGGTGTAACGCAGGAAATTTGTCCGGCCCGGATCCCGGATGCACTGACCGAAAAGGTCCAAACCTATGCCAAGATGGCCCATCAGGTGCTTTTTTGTAAAGGCTACAGCCGCACGGACATGATTCTCAAGGGACAGGAATTATTTGTTCTGGAAACCAACACCATTCCGGGAATGACTGCTAACAGCCTTCTACCCCAGGCCGCCAAAGCCGCCGGCATTTCCTTTGGTGCACTCCTGGACCGGCTGATTGAGCTGGGCCTTGAATGTCACCAAAATCCTTTATGAAGGAGCTAATGTGTAATGACAGATAAACACAGTTCACCAATAGTGGGCATTGTCATGGGGAGCGATTCCGACCTGGGAGTCATGCAGGGTGCCACCGATGTTTTGAGGCAATTTGGCATTCCATATGAAATGACGGTCGCCTCGGCGCATCGGAGTCCGGCCAGAGCCGCTGAATATGCGCAAACGGCCAGCGATCGCGGTATCAAAGTCATCATTGCCGGAGCCGGGCACGCCGCCCATTTGGCCGGCGTTCTGGCCGCTCATACCATCCTGCCGGTTATCGGAATTCCCATCGATTCATCCTGTCTTTTAGGTTTTGATTCACTGCTCTCTACGGTGCAGATGCCGCCCGGGATTCCGGTGGCGACCGTTTCGATCGGCAAACCCGGGGCCCGAAACGCCGGGATTCTGGCCGTCCAAATCCTAGGGGTCAGCGATGCCGCACTGCAACGGAAACTGAATGATTTTAAGCGTGAAATGGCTGACAAGGTCGTGCAGAAAGCCAAAAACGTCGAACCGCAATAGCGAGCGTATTCCCCCTAGCTTACTACGGGATTAGCGAGCGAATTAACAATTTGACAGAATTCCTTACGGGGGAAGATGCCCCGCAAGCTTGTTGCAGTGAAGCGGAGATACCGCTTTATCGGGGCTGCGGGGAGCTTCAATGCCAAACCTAAATTGAGCAGGGACTTATAAATCGGAAAAAATAAATCGGATAAATTCAAGCCACATTGACCCGGCCCTTATTGAAAAAGCCGCACAAGTGATTCGCAAGGGCGGGGTTGTGTGTTTTCCCACCCGATGTCTGTATGGCCTGGGGGCCGATGCGTCTGACCCTAAAGCCGTCGAGCGGGTTTTTGAGATCAAAAAACGATCACATACCAAGCCGCTATTGGTATTGATTCCCAGCCGGGACGTACTCCCCACTATCGTTCAAGCGGTTTCTCCGGTGGCCGTGCGCATTATGGATAAATTCTGGCCCGGCAAAGTCAGCCTGGTTTTTAAGGCCCAAAAGGCAGTTCCGGACAATCTGACCGCAAAGACCGCAAAAATCGGAATCCGCCTTCCCGCACATCAGGTGGCCGCGGCATTGGTAGAGAAAGTGAGCCGTCCCATTACGGGCACAAGTGCCAATCTTTCGGGTCAATCAGGTTGTTTTCGGATAGAGGATTTGGCTACGGAAGTTTTGGAATGTGTGGATATGGTCTTGGATGCCGGTCCTCTCAAAGGGGGAATCGGATCAACCCTGGTAGATGTTACGCAAAATCCACCGCTGGTTTTGAGAGAGGGAGACGTGTCGGCAATGCAGATTAGTACCCTCTTATGAGCGTAATCGCATTTCACTCAACGCATGTCTTTAGAGCAAATATATTGACAGTTTTTTAGAATTAAAATATAGAAACAATTTCAAGCCGGAGTGGTGAAATTGGTAGACGCGCTGGACTCAAAATCCAGTGGACCTTGCGTCCGTGCGAGTTCGATTCTCGCCTCCGGCACCATAAAAACAAGGGGTGATCACATATCTGTGACTCCCCTTTTTTGTCCGCTCATTCTTGTCAATCTGTCCAATATTACTTAATAATCTCACGTTGACATATTTGGAAAATAGGTTTACAAATTAACCTAAAATTTTTTAGCTAGCGTTCTTTAAAAAATATTCAGGGAAAAGGTGTTTCACATCCGGGTCGATGCTCTTTGCGATTTCTATCATGATTCTGGCCGAAACGAACTTACTGTCGATCACAGCAATTATGACCGGACGGCTGAAACCGACCCGGAAAGAAATCTGGACACAAAAGAAGTTGAACCGCAACAGCGAGCGCATTCCCCGTGGCTTGTCGGAGCGAAGCGGAGATCCCGCTCAGCGGGGCTGCGGGGAGCTTCAAAGACTTTTTAAATAGGTTGCTTAGGGGCGGGTGCCAATGGCGGGAAAGCCCATTAAAGATGAATTAGACGATATCATAGGCGAGGCACAATCGAAGAAAAAGAGCGATGTGCATCTGGTTGCTGATAAAAATCCTCGCGATCCCCCTCGATCCCATACCCTGGTTTTGGCCATAATCGCATGCTTTTTGCTAGTTGTACTCACGATCTCCACCCTCATAAGGACACCTAGTCCCTCGGCCTCTGACCCCCAAGGTAAAATCACCTATCTGCCACAAAGTTCTAGATCCGACCGAGAGATTAAGATATCCGGATACACGAAGAATCTCCCCCCGGACCGCCCATACGTGATGATAGCGGTCGATGTCGAAAAGCTCAGCCTCTGCTGGCCAAAAAAACCCTTCATTAAGGCGAACACCAGATTCCAAACAACTTTTCTCGAAGAAGGCCCGGCCGGCACCTACGTCGTCTCCCTCTATGCCGTAAACCGCGACCACTACGAAAAAATAAACCAATGGTTTGAAGAACAAAGACTTTCCGGGATTCCCCTGCTCCCGGACCGCTACCGCCTCGACTCCATCTCACTCAAAATCAAGGGTGCTTGATTTTGTTTTCCTTTAGAGGAGTTGCTGATGCCCATTACGAAACTATTTGATCGTTCAAAGCAGCTTGTGACCTTCATCTGTCAAGGTGAATTGTCTTTCTATGAAGTCAGCGCACACTTGAAGGCCATGTACGCGAGCGATGACATTAAATATATCAGAGATACAATCTGGGATCTGCGCAAAGCCACCTTGGCCGGCCTTTCAAATGAAGAAATACTAAGGATACGCGCTATTGTCAGAGGCAGTAAGAATGTTCGAAAACCCGGCAAAAGCGCGTTGGTATTTCCTGCTGATGTAGATTTCGGCCTGGGCCGAATGTACGAAGCCCAAGCCCAAGATCTCCACATAGAAACCAGGGTCTTCCGCACAATGGAAGAAGCCCACCACTGGCTAAACGAGGATGAATGATCTACCCCGTCAAGATCAATCTTTTTTCTTAACGCTGTTAGTTAAACAAAACGAGAGATCGGACACCATAGCGGAGTGCTTTATGCATGCATTCTGAAATTTGATGAATTTTCAGATTAGTTGAACTAATCTTTAACACTCCTTTTTGATTTTTGTTAATAGGAGCATAGAGAATAAAGAGCCCTATAAGTGATTTAAGGCGACATCTTTCGGAGAATTTGTGCCGCAATCTGTTTTTTATTGATCCTCTCTGTAAAAGGGTATTAGATCTACCACAATTGTGGTATTCGTCATATATTTTAGTTATGTGTCTGAAGAAAGAAGGAGGAGGAGCAGCTTATGTCAATCGAAAGTGTAAAGGCATATATCGAGAGGGTGGAAACAGACGAGGAGTTCAGAGCGCAGGTGAAAGCCGCCGCAGATCGGGAAACGCGCATGGCCCTCGTCAAGGCAGAAGGGTTTGATATTACTGCGGAAGCTATCAGTGCAGCTAAGGCAGAATTGTCAGAGGACCGGATAGACGCTATCACGGGAAGCAGTTCGCAGGTAGGAGCGGTGACGGTGACAGTCGGTGCTGCTATTCTTGCCATTGCTTGGATAGCATTGGCATTTCTATCCACGCCTGTATCGTATGATCATAATTATGTTACTCCAACAGAACAGCGGGCGGAGATGGATGGGCCTTAGTTTATTTATGATGAAAGGGGAAATGGGGGGGGAGCTACCTGAACATTTCCTGCCATTGAATTGCGATCAAGGCGTGTTAGGCATCCCGGTCATAGGCCGTTGGAACCTCACGCCTGCGGTAACCGGATGCCGCTGATCTCTAATTGTTTGAGGAAGAAGACCATATAGCGTTTGACGCCTCCTTTGCGAATGACCAGTCCATCCAGCGCGCCCCAAGAGGCGCCGCAAAATTTCCGCCGAAGGGCGCAATCTGCGAGACAGGTGGATCTGGTATCCAAGGAAATCAAAGCGCTCTTCTTGATGCAGGCAAACGCCCAGCGGCTCTATCACCTCGATAAGGCTGCAGATCTCTACCCGCAACTGCCACCGGGCAAAGCATCGCCTATCTTATAGATAGAGCCCCGGTAGTCGGAGCCGTGCGTCCCGCTTTATCTGGATTGACCCGTGCAACTGACCTCTAATACAATATTTTGAATATTTGCGTTTCCCAAAAACTACCGATTAGGCCTACTAGTCAATTCTTTTCGCAACCTCCCCCAATTTAAGGTTTCGATACGCTAGTGCGCCACGAGCGCACTGTAATATAAAGTGCGCGCAACTGCGCAAGAGATGAGGGTAGGCCCCTAATAATCCCAAAATCACCCAAATTTCTAAAACCAAAAACAACGCCTCGAAAATCACCCCAACATTCCGTTTCCCCAGGATATTTCCGCCGACACCCAGTAGACGATTCGAGGCCCAAGGATAACAGTGTGCCGGGATGAAGAACAGACGGTAATCGGAGAGCCGGACACCTAGTCAAGCATCAGGCTATCCAAAAACCCTTATTTTACAGGATTGCCACTGCCATTTAGCCCGCACCTGATCCGGGGCGGGAATGACAGGAATGAGATTTGTAAACATATGTCTAATTGTCGGTGTAATATATACAATATGCAGCACCGACACCAAACTTGACATACAAGCGGTTTTTGTAATATCCATACGGACCAGAGGGAAATTCCTGCTATTTATAGCGGGGATAGCTGAAAAGAAGATAAAGACAAACCGGGAGGCGTAGACATGCCTAATTTACCTTGGGAAGATGAAAATGTTAGATTGAATCTGTTAACGCTTGCCCGTTTGAAATCCGGCGATAAACTGAGTGTGCTAAAATCGGGTGCCACCCCGAGCGATATCCAGTTTCAGAATATCGGAAAGGGGAACAGGAGCTTGCGTAAACTTTTCGATATCCAGAAAGGCGGATTTTTCAAACTCAAGCAGACTCTGGAACGCAACAAAAAAGGGGAAAATATCCTTGTTGACCAACAATATCTCATCCCCCTAACAAACATTTTCACTCGTGCCAGAGCGCTTTTTTTAGCCGGTCAACAGGGCGTTCAATTGTTAAATACTAAAAATGCCTATAATGGCGTTGCCATGCTGCAATTGACCTATCAGAGGGAAAATGACACCCGGCGGGCGATGAAGGTGATGACGATCCTCCAAGCGCTGAGTCCGTTGATTCCTAAGGAAAGTGACCGAAACGTTATTGTTTTGAAAACAGGTTTCCAGACGCTTAATTTATTTAAATACACCAGCATTTGGCCGAATCTAAACAACACGTTTCTCCAAATGTCGAACTTTGATACAAACGCATTGGCGAGGAATGAGCAGGGCCTAGGAACCCCACCCCAGACACAGCTTAACGTCACCCAGGCGGAGATTCAGCAGGTCATTTTAGACACGCCCGACCTGTTTCGAGATACCCAAGCCACGGTGTTGCCGACGCTTAGCCTGCCATATACGCGCCAGGCGCTCGGGATTTGCCAACAGTTCCCGGCGGACTGGCTTCGCCATCCACCGATAGTCGACGGGGTTGAGATGGGGTTAACCTGGGCTGATCTGCGGGAATTATTTGTCGCGCTCAAACATGACGAGGGCATGTTTTTTTTAGTGTCTCAACTATGTTCGCAAGTCGGTATGGAAGCGTTTCCCTCGTTGCTTTTCGGGCATCGTAACGCTCAAAACCTAACTGGCGGCACGCTTGAATTCGTTTTTTACTATAATGATTTGTACTGGTATCCAAACCGGGCTTCAGATCGTAAAAAATATCTTACAACCACAAAAAAGGCGATCGAGATAAAGGTTGAAACCTGGCTGAGAGGAATGTACTTTAAGTCAGAAACCATAGAACCCGTCCAAATGAATCTGGAGGTAACCCCCCCTTTTGAGTTGAAAGTTACCAGCGTGATAACCCTTCAGCGTAGTGGCAATGCAATAACGATGACCCTGATGAAAATGGAAGTTGAGGCCACCTGTAATTAACAGGCGCCACAGCCCTTAGCAACTGTCGATTAAGTTCCTATCTTTTTTGGAAAGACGTTAGATTAATCCTATTTCATATGAGGACCCGCTTGAAGCCCGCCTGTAATCGATGAATAGAATTATTTTCACAAATCCCAATCAGTTAGGGTAGAATATTAGGCCCCTCAGTCTCTTGCCGCCGGCAGACCCTGATGGCGCTCTCGTTGTATATTATTCCACAATTTCCTCAAAAATTTTGTAGATGAAACGCTGTTTGACAATGGTATCGTTACCTTCACC
This sequence comes from uncultured Desulfobacteraceae bacterium, assembly GCA_964530095.1. Classification (GTDB taxonomy): domain Bacteria; phylum Desulfobacterota; class Desulfobacteria; order Desulfobacterales; family CAZHA01; genus CAZHAH01. The sequence continues at coordinate 11,825 of CAZHAH010000012.1, forward strand.
CAACTCCTTGATGAGTTCCACTTCCTCAATCGGATTGTTACTAATATCGACTGTCCCCAAATATTCGAAAAGGGCAATCATTGCCTTGAAAAAATCGAGCAGTTTGTTTTTTTCACCCTCTGGGTTCTGTATTTTCACCCCGGATTCAGGTGTAGCGGCCCGAAGGATAGGTACTCCCCTGCCAGCGCCCAACTGAACACCAGCCTGTCCGGTTGAGGCCAAATACCCCACAGGCGCTGAAAGTGTTGCCTTTAATGGCGCCAATACACTGCCCAAAAGTGTAAATGCCTGACCAACGATAAATTTAACATCCACTCGATCCGCCATGCACTCACAGTATATTGACATTTCCAAATACAATTGTTCAGCAAACTCCCGATTCTCCGCCGCAGCACTAAGCGACAAACTCTGCAGCAATGAGGATCTTTCCGTCCATTTATTTTTGGATTCAATTTCGGGGGTTATCATACGAATTAACCATCGGGCCACAGACTCGCGATTCCAACTGATTTCATTGTTCAGCGCCTTGATAAAATTTTCCTTTCCTGCTATCTGTTTCAGGTAAGCATCGAACTTGCCCCTATCTTTTTTAAGCTTTTCCCCAAATTCTCTATATGTCATTCCAGGCCCGAGCTTTTCGCCTTCTACTTTATTTTTTTTTATTTTATGCTGATAGATTGCCGATACCGTCGCGTCTGCAAGCCTTTCCGCATTACTGAGAGGAATGGATGATAGAGAGAAAAATTTATACGTTTTGAGTTCATCTTCCACTTGCTTGCTCAACTCGCTAACCGCATCGAACTTCTCTTTTGTGGTACCGCTACTATTTGGGTGTCTTGCAAGATAATCTGTTATCGCATCTTTAAGCTCCTTTAAATCGCGTATAAGATTGCGCCCACGATTTAAAAGTTTTTTCTCATTATAAATTGCGAGTTTTCCTTGGATGGCTTTTAAATGCTGCCCCTCCATCGTAAATATACCCAGATTTGCTTTCTTCCTAAATACAGCGATACTCCATGTAATCGGCATTTCCACCCTCTTTCATGGTATTTATAAATAAAATTGAAAAGATGACGTCATAGGCCAATGCCATCAAAAGGAGGGGTTATCCTGGGCCCCTGTAAAATCAAATTCGACCTTAATAATTTAAATCACCCCTACTTATTCTGTATTTGAATCATATCTCAATGGCTTTCAAGGACAGTATTTAATCATTATTATCAGTTTTTTACCACTTGAAAAAAATTAGTTCAACACCTCACTGCCGTCCGGGGAAAAGGTGCATGATAGGCTTTAACAAAATGAAATGATGAGGATATCGAGGGAAAGGGACAGGGATAAAAACTTGAATTTAATATTCAGAATTTCAAACACCTACCGCCATCCACTCAATGATAATAACCATCATACTCAGATGTTGACGTGTTTCTTTTTTAAATAATTTGTTTCGATTACAGTCGACCCGACAAACGATCCCCAATCGCCTGAAATTCTAAAGGCGATGAGATTGAAGATGAGAAAGAATATAAGGAATTCCACGGTGTATAACGCCGAGGCGTTTATCAAATGTATGGAATATGAATATGGTAAGATTTTGGATGGGAAATAGTTTAAAGGAGGCCCAGGACCGAACCCGCTTCTTTTTTTAACGCTTCTGCTGCCCTTACCCTGGGATGATGACCCTCTTTGCGACCCAGTTTAGTAGAGATGTATTCATCACAGAAAGCGATGATAGTCAATAAGAGGGCCCGTTTCTCCCGAACCAAAGTTGCGTTATGATAGGCCTCTACCGCTGTGTCGAGTGTCTTCAAGGTCTGATTGGCCTTGCCAAAAACATAACGTCTCTTTTTCCATTCCTTTAAACTCATCAAGGTGGGGATAACGGCGACCTGGGGCAGGTTCCCATATCTTCCCAGGATATCCTTGTCAAAGTTCGGTGTTTGAAGAAAATTCCATCCGGTGGACAAGTCGATAAACATAAAGTCGTAACTGCCGGTTGGTCCTCTGCCATGCCAGGTTTGATCCTTCCACCTTTTGGCGCCGGTAGCTTCATAGGTTGTCGACCCGCCCAATCCGTGTGATCCGCCGTATTGGTCTTTAGTGCCGACATGGGAAACATCATGATCGCTGGGTCCGGATGCCTCACTGCCGATCAGCATGGCGCCGTTTTTTTCGGCCGTGGGCGATTTATAATATAAGAAAAGATGTCCGAAACGCCCGTCAGCCGTAATCGTGGCACCTGAAAAGGGGTTTATGTTGCCTAGACCTCCCAAGGGTATATTGACGCCAAACTGGCCGGTAAAACTAGCCAATTTTTTTTTGCCAAATTTTAATTTCTCCTCCTTGACGAACTTTATGCGATTACGGGGCAATATTTCCGATATGGAGGGATGGCTGACTTCATGCGTTGAGGCTTTTCGCGTTCGCTTATTGACGTTCGCCCCCCCCAAAGCCAGTCCCAGAAATCATCTTTAGTATTGGTGCCATCGCGGGGCAGCTGCACCAGAACCCGGCCGCCATGGGAAGGAACCGCAGCACACGGAATTTGAGCGTTCGCCCACAACTGCCAGCTATTTTTGGTAAGCCGGTACATTAAACCACCATAATAAAAAAGAATGAACATATTCTTGATCAGGGGCGAATAATAGGCGTTAGGTTCCTTTTTGATGATGCCATACCACATGGCTGCATCCAACGCATATCGGCCGTCTTCATTGCCCTCATATTGTCCCTCCAGGATGACCTTTCTTTGTTGCATGGGAACAATCGCCTCCTGGACTCCTTCTTCAAAATAGAAGTCGTAGGCTTCTTCAACATTTACGATCATAACGGTCCTCCAGGCAAAGTTTGAAGCAGAAACCGCCCCCCTCAGCAAAATTAAGCTGAAAATGGCTCGAAAATGGCTCGGGCTCATTTTGGGTCCAACGGTATATATAATACTTGATATGGTGTGTCAATATGAAATAAAATACATGATATTGTGGTTTTTACTTTGCAAGGTAAAAACCAGGGGGCTTTGAATGGGCTATCCATTCAAAGTATAAATCGTACCGCAGGCAGCAACAAAAATCAAAACATCTTGAAATTTACCCTTTTTTGGCATTAAAATAGATTTGGTTAAGTTCTATAAAAGCAAAAAAAAGAAATGACCCATCGGCGGGGGATGGGGGTATGCCAAAGGAGGAAACATGCCTAAACAGCTTGTCAATTATGAAACCCTTCTAAAAGTCACCCGGGCCATGTCACAGTCCAAGGATCCGGAAAAAGTGGTGCATTTGAGTGTGAGGAGCATCAAGGATGCACTGGATATTAAGGGGTGTGCCCTGTTTCTTATGAATCCCAAGAGCAAAGAACTGGAAGTTGCTGCCGCCTACGGACTTAGTGACGAATATCTGAACAAAGGGCCGATCAACGCCCTTAGATCGATCGCCCGATCTTTGGAAGACGGTCCGGTGGCGATTTATGACGTGTCTGATGATCCTAGAATCCAGTATCCGCAAGCGGCCAAAAATGAAGGGATCACATCGATTCTATCGGTTCCGATTTATGTGGGGGGCAATTTGATCGGCGCTATGCGTGTCTATGCGGCACAGCCATGGGAGTTTACCCTGGAGGATGTCAATTTTGTCCAGGCGCTGGCCCAGATGGCGGGAATGCTTATCGATATGTGCCGGTTATACCAGGGGCAAAAAGAGTATATCGATGTGTTGACCACTATGCGGGAAACCACGGCGCTGTGACAGGCCGGGTTCAGGTTCAAGCATGCGAAGCAGAGCCCAAACCATCCTCATCATCGCAGTGGCCATTTTCGTTCTTTTAGGGCTGAATGCCTGCCAAATTTTCAAATTTGTGGTCAGATTGTAACCTTCTGCAGTAGCGGAAAACGAAACGATGCCGGAAACTCAGTTGAGATACGGTAAACGCCGGATTGCTTTTTTTGTCTCTCATCACGGATTCGGCCACGCGGCGCGTGCAGCAGCGGTAATGGATGCCCTGCACCGTATCGATGCATCGATCCATTTTGATATTTTTACCCAAACCCCGGCCTGGTTTTTCGATCAATCGCTCGGCGGATCTTATGAAATTCATCCCCTCAAAACCGATATCGGGTTGGTTCAAAAATCGCCTTTGCATGCCGATCTGGGGCAGACGATAAGAGAGTTGAATGAATTCCTGCCTTACAATCCGCTCAAAATTGCACAACTGTCAAGGGGGTTAAAACGGAGAGACTGCCAACTGGTTATGTGTGATATTTCCCCCATGGGAATTTTGGTTGCCCAAGAAGGGGGCATTCCTTCGCTGCTGATCGAGAATTTTACCTGGGACTGGATCTATGAAGGGTATTTCAAACAGGATCCCGCCATAAAAAAGCACAGCCATTATTTAGGTCGGCTTTTCGGAGAGGTGGATTATCATATTCAAACGGAGCCTCTCTGCCGGCTTGACTCAGCCGACTTGATCACCCTGCCGGTCAGCCGGCAACCGAAAGCGTCTGCCCGGAAGATTCGTAAAAAGCTCGGTATACCGGAGGGGTACAAATCCGTTCTGATTACGATGGGTGGTATTCCGGAGGATTTTCAGTTTACTGAAGGCTTAAAGCGTCAAAAGGATGTCGTATTCGTGATCTCCGGGGGGGCGGCATCGCTGAAACGGGATCAAAACGTCGTTCTTCTTCCCCATCAATCGACGTTTCACCCGGACCTTGTGAATGCCGCGGATGCCGTCATCGGAAAAGTCGGATACAGCACGCTGGCCGAGGTTTATCGGGCCGGGGTTCCTTTTGGTTATATCTTGCGATCAGATTTCCGAGAGTCTCGAATTCTGGTCGAGCACATCCAAAAAAACGTGGCCGGGGTAGCGATTGATGAAGCGCAATTCTATAATGGAAGCTGGATTTATGATTTAGATCAACTTTTAGCGTTGCGCCGGATCGAGCGGCAGGAACCGAATGGTGCCGAACAGATTGCGGAGTATGTAGGGTCAATACTATAACCTAGGTTGAACGGTTCACCGTTCAGGGTTCCCGGTTGAAACAGCCTAATCAGTAATAAGTACAAAACACTATAACCCTTGAACCCTGAACCCTGAACTCTGAACCTGGAACCGCTCACTTTTGGTAAAAGAAGAGACAAAAGAGGAATTTTGGTCGAACTTGCGCGTCATTCCCCCCAGCAGGTAACCACAAATTTAGGGAGAAGGCAGGTGGCTCTGCGGTTGAACTGCTTATTCAGATCACTTGTATTGGAGACCAGGGGGGCTGTTTCTCCATAACCCATAATTTTGATCCTGGCAGGCGCAATGGGAAAATGTGTGATCAGAAACGATTTGACAGCCCGGGCCCGTTTCAAACTCAAATTGAAGTTATATGGTTCGCCTCCATCCGAGTCCGTATGGCCCTCAATGACCATGATGTCTTTTCCAATGGCATGATTGGTTAAGGTCCGTCCGATATCGTTCAGAAGGGGAAAGTATACCGGACGCAAAAACGATGAATCAACAGCGAATTCAATCCGAATTGCTTTCCCAAAAAAGACGGTCGGATCAAAATAAACGTCTTCCGGATCATGGGCCAAAATAATGGTTTTGCCTGAGGCGCGAAAGCCTGTTTTGTCCGGCAACCGCCAATGCGGATCACGGAACAGCGAAAGGAGTGTCTTAACGGTTCTTTCTGTTTTGGTGACGTAAAAAGTCCTTTGAGCTTGGGCCTGGATGGCGCTAAAAAGCACGATAAATGCGATAAGAATTCTGAGCATAATACCGAACAGTCAACTAAAAAGTTAATATTATTGGATAGTAACCCAAAAACAATAGTGAGGTCAAAGAAAAAAGGCTAGCCGCAAGAGATTCGGGACTCAAATTCCTCCGGGATGTGGTACATGGCAGCAGCGGCAGATTTTGAGTATCGCCTATCAAATTGCACAATATATACCGTTCTGTCAAATTATTTCTACAACATCTTGGGATTTTCCTTGACATCCACAGGTGGAGCCGCTATTTATTTTTCACAAACATTAACCGTTCGATTGTGTATGCGTTGATATCCATTTTTACTTTCTCAAGCATTTCCATCGAAGTGCCTAACCTCTTGAAAATAGAATATATATTTTTTGGATCCGGTACGGATGGATTGTCGACCAGACGCAGTAAAGGAAGGCTTTTGAGGATCGGTGGAAGGTGACATTGAATGATTTAAAAAAGGATCATCAAACTCCCATTCTGCGTACTTTTCTGCTGATTTTTATTGCGGTATTTTGGATGGTTGCGCTTAATTCGTGTGGAATCAAAACCCGTATCCGCAAGATGATGGGTATAAAGCAAACCATCAAGGTTTTCGTTTCGCAAGCGGTTAATCAGAACAGCGCCATCGCGATGGACCTCGTGATTGTGCTTGACAAGCAGTTAATGGACAGGCTGCGTGAAATGCCCTCAAAAGAATGGTTTGAAAAACGAGAACAGATTAAACGGGATTATCTTGTGGGGGTCGGAATTGATACCCTGGAAAGGGAGTGGGCGCCGGGCCAAACGGTACCTGACATCAAATTGAAGCTTAAACCCAAAGCCAAAGGGGCGCTCATTTTTGCCAAATATAGTATGCCGGGGGCCCACCGTTTTGTTATCGACCCTTTTAAAAGTGTTGCGATTCATTTGAATGAAAACAATTTTGAAGTGAAACCCATAAAATAAGGCTGGAACGTTGGCTCGTCAGCATGTTCTATTCGGATAGGCTGATTCAGGAGGATATCCCCAAATGGAAGAAGCCCATAATATCCCCAACGCAATCCAGTGGCATGAAGGCATGCTGCTGGCACCGCAGCATTTTCAGCAATTTGCATTTCGGCAAGAAGAGCTATTGCACTATCACCTGATGAATGTGGCCCCCTTTTACTGGGGGATCAGGCGCTTAAAGGTGGATCAGGCGCTGTTGATTGACGGAACCCTTCGAATCTTGGATTTGGAAGCGGTTATGCCTGACGGGATTGTAGTGTATCACCTGCACCCTGAAGAAGAAAATCTGGAAATCGATTTGACACCCCACATGGAAGAAATGAAAGCGCGACCGCTTAGCGTGCATTTGGTGATTCCGGCGACCAAGGCCGGAGATACAGCGGCTCCAGGTGCTTTGGCGCGTTATGATTCGGTTGAGGGTAAAGCGGTAACAGATGAAAATACGGGTGAATCCGAATTATCGATCCCACGCTTAAGACCGCGCCTTGGCCTGTTGGCTGCAGAGACGCCCCCGCAAAAATATTCAGCCTTTCCATTGCTGCAAGTTGCATATAAGAACGAAACGTTTACCTTGACCGATTTTATAACACCCACCCTAAAAGTCGCGCTTAAGTCGCCTCTCGGTGAAATTTGTGCCGGAATTTGTCACCGCTTACGGGAAAAAGCATTGTTTCTCTCAGAAAGGGTTCAATCGCCGTCGACGACATTACGCGGACCCATGATCCTGGAAACAAAATTTTTTATTCAAAATATGGTTACCAACCTGGTTCAATTTGAAGCCGTACTTAACTCAGGGATTTCCCATCCATATGTGCTCTATCTATCTCTTTGCGGCCTGATGGGAAGTTTGGCAGGATTGGGCCTCGAATTGATACCACCGAGTTTAGAACCTTACAATCACAACGATTTGCGGGCAACTTACCTGCAGACCCAAAATTATATTTTCCGAATGGTTGACGAAGGTATAATTGAAACGCATACGGCGATTCCGTTTGATTTCGAAAGCGGTGCCTTTAATCTAAAACTGGATACGGATTGGCTGAAACCAAAGCTGATAATCGGTGTGCGAGGAAGACCTGCTGCGGCCGAAAAAGAAGTACTCAACTGGATGAATGAGAGTCTGATCGGCTCGAGCACAAAAATCGAATCGATGAAATCGAGACGAATACTCGGGGCGGAAAGGAAAAAAATAGAGGGCGATGAACAGTTGGTGCCCAGCCGAGGGGTGGTCCTTTATGAAGTGAAAGCCCAGCCGGCGTTTATTGAACCGGATGAAATCCTACAAATATTAAATACAGCTGACCCGTCCAGCAAACAGGGACCGGCAGAAATCGTACTGTATGTGAAAAACGAGCCTTAGAAAGATGCAAGATGCTAAATCCGTCTGAATTAGAAAATGCCTTGCTTCTGAAACAGTTTCACGATTTTTACAGCACCGTCATCCGTGAGAAAAGACAAATCGAATCGGCGGGCAAAGGCCGCTGGAGCTGGACGTCTGCCAAAGGTCCGTCAGCGGATGAAAACTTTGCCATGGGCGCCACCGAATCCGAAGCGCAACCGGATGAGGGAATCGTAAGTGAAGCCGCACAGACAGAACCCGGATCTGCGGCAGATTCTTTGACGAGTCCGACTGCCGCAGAAAGCGCATCGGAAGCACCCTTTGCCACGCCTGATGAACTGGAAGCCAGCAAGGATGCGGCCTATCCCGTGCATGTAAAGCTTTTTAGCTTGCTGGAACAACAAACGCATGAGGCCCGGAGATACGGAGGCGAATACGGCGTCCGTTATTATAAGGATGCCCAGTATGTCATGGCCGCCCTGGGGGACGAAATTTTTCTGCTTTTGAAATGGGAGGGCCAGGAGTCCTGGAAATTAAATCTTCTGGAGTTCAGGCTTTTCGGCACGCATACGGCCGGTGATCTTTTTTTTCAGAAATTGGATACGCTTTTAAAAGAGCGAGATCCCTCAATGGTTGAAATAGCAGCCGTCTATTTGCTAGCGCTCTCACTCGGCTTTCGCGGAAAATACCGGGATATCGATGATGAGGGTCAGCTCGATTATTACCGCAATCAGCTTTTCACATTCATATTCAAAAAGAATCCTGACATTGACAGTGAATCCAAACGCCTGTTTGCAGAGAGTTACGATTATACGCTCGCTAAAGGGAAAGGCGAAAGGCTCCCCTATATCCGGCGCTGGATCGGGTTAATTGTCCTGTTGATTATCCTTTATCTGATTGTGTCGCATGTTATATGGATCGAGCTGTCCGACGACCTTATGCAAGTTGTTGAACAAATTCTTAAGAAAGTAGGTATGTTATAGTACAGAGGCGGTATGGGCGGAAAAGCAAAAAATATCATTGGCTTGATTCTGGCCGGATTGATCGCCAGCGCCATCTATATGAGCCGAAGATCGATAATGAGTTTTATTCGCTCGTTGGGTCGCTCATCGGGTTCGGTTTTAATCCTCATCATTGTCATCATCGCCATCCTTCTCATCGGTGGACTCATTTTTTACCTTTTGCGTGCGGCCCGGAAAAAGACGCCTGCGGCGGAAGCCGGCCCGGAGCCTGACGAGGAAATGGAGGAGGAAGACAAAAAAACACCTCCCAAGAAAAAAACAAAATTTTCAGCCCTAAAACTCAGAGCCACGTTTAGCAGGGCCATGAGGCTGTTGAAAGCCAATGTTTCAGGCAGAAATTATCGCTATCAGATCCCCTGGTTTATGATGTTGGGTGAGGAAGCATCCGGGAAGACGACCGCCCTTAACCGAAGCGGTCTTAATTTTCCTTTGGGTAAACCGGTCGGGGATGAGCCTGAAGCCAAAGAGCCCTGCAACTGGTGGTTTTTCGAAAGGGGTGTCGTCATTGATGTTGCCGGAGACCTTGTTTTGCGGGAGGACGGTAAAACTTCGGATCAAAGGCTGTGGCGCCATTTCTTGCGGCTGCTTCAAAAACACCGGCCCGAAAGGCCCATTGACGGCGTCATCGTCACGATCCCTTGTACCGATCTCCTCGGCGGAGATGAACAGAACGAACTCGACCCAAATAGACTCACCGAAAAAGCAAATCTTATCTACAACAAACTATGGAATGCTCAGAAGCTTACCGGTATCCGTTTCCCTGTCTATATCGTGATTTCAAAATGCGATCAAATAGACGGTTTTCAAAGCTTCTGCCGCGAAATCCCGGAGCGACTGGGCGACGGCATCTTTGGATGGTCAAATCCCTATGCCGTAAATACGGGATATTCAAGCGAATGGGGGGCTGAGGCGTTTCAGCAGATCAAAAGAGGTCTTATCCAGAACCAATTCGAAATATATACCGCCAGAACCGATTTGCGCGAGAATGAAGAAATCTTCCTATTTCCCGAAAATTTTATGTCTCTATCCGAGCCGCTGCAGATCTATCTGGACCAGCTTTTTAAACAGAGTGTATACCATGATTCTTTTATTTTCCGGGGCCTTTATTTTTGCGGAGACAGTGGAATTGACCAGAGCGGCAGGGTTTCAAACAAGACCTTCTTTTTAGCGGATCTGCTTGAAAAAAAGATCTTCCCGGAATCGGGTTTGGCCATACCCCTTACCAAAACACTCATTTCACGCAATCGAAGCGTTCTGGCCGCTCAGATCACGGCCGGTTTGATTCTGTTAATCGGCGGCCTGGGTCTGTGGCGGGCTGAGGCCCTCCTCTCAACGGCCAAAAAATTCGAGTTTCCGGCCCTGACCGAGATAGGTCGAGATGTACATGAGATAGCGGCCAGACCGGAGCTAAGATACCACGGAATGACCCTGTATGACTATCTGGGCATGAAAACCACATACACTTCATTTGAAGCGGATGCCAAGAACCTTATCATCGGAATGGTCAATATCAGGGAAATGAAGTCGATCTTTATCCCTTCTTCATGGTTCAGTGAAATTCATCAAGAAATCGGGGAAGCCATCATTTTTGCGTATGAGGAGATCGTTTTAAGAACGATGTACATCGAGTTGGTCAGAAGGACAAAATCGATTCTGGAGGAGTACCGGAGTGGGCGCATCCGTACTGTTGATGTGACCGAGATGCAACCCTTGGAAACGTACCCTGAATTTATTGAACTGCGCAGTTTTGTAAAACGCCTGGTTGAACTGGAAGAACACGCTAATTTGTACAACGGACTTCGTGACCCGCACAACATGGCCGATACGCCCCGTGTCGTAAAATACCTTTTTGATGTGGATTTGTCCCAAGAAGTTGAACAAGTTGCCAAACATCTCACCAAATATTTCCGCGAGGATAAGCACAGAACGCGATTTGATGCTTATGACCCCACGATCTTCCAAATAAAAGCGGAATACATTCTGGTATTGATTCAAAACCTCTACGATCGGTTGTTTAAATACAATGTGATCTGTGCGGACCTGCAAAATTTTGGCTTCAAATTGGATCAATTTAAACAGGTGAGCCCGGGGTCTACCTATTATGTTAAACTAATGCGGGATCTTCTGGATGAGATTGATCAATTGGAGCGAAAGTTTACCCATCCGGCGTCCGCCTGGATGGTAAGCGAAACGTTTAATCTAGGCGAATCCTTCAAGGGCATATTGACCTCAGTCAAACAATCGCGGTTTTTCGGCCCCGAGATCGTTCCATTCGCAAAACAGGAAGGGCAAGACGCTTTCATCAGACTTAAAAATGAACTGAAGCAGAAAAAAAGCAAGCTTACCGGTCCGATCCTGTTACAGGAAGCCGGCGAAGCGCGGTTTGCATTTTCACCCCCCGTACTCGAATTAAAAGCCGGTGCCGGCACACTTTTGGGCTATGAGTTCATCGAAATGGAACCATCCAAAGCCACCAAAATAGAAATTCCTCCGGGCACCCGTCTGACTTGGGACACCGCATTACTGAATGAAGCACCGGCTCTTCTGCAACCCTATAACGAATTTATTAAAGGCGATCTCAAAAAATTTCCCAAGGACCTGCAGCAAACCGTCAATAGAATGGCCAAAAACAGCCTGGAGAATAACATCTACGATATTATTGTTAAAGCGCAGCATTTAGAGCCTATCTCCAATCGCTTCACGGATGATGCACTCGAAATAGCGGTACGTGCGGAAATCAACAACTTCACGGAGGCGGCCAAAATATTAAACCGTCTGATCATTGCCTTTTACAAGTTGGGTCTGGCAGAGTCGCATATGGTTTTATCGAGACTGCTTGAATGGCAAACTTCGACATTGCTGGAAACCGTGGATGGATTTCTCACAGGAGAAGATTTGTACGGTGTCAGGGGAGATGACTTATCCTGGTGGGACGGCAAAAAAAAGCTTTCATATACCGCTTTCGATGTGGTGGATCAAAAGGAGCTTAATAATTATCTCAATTTGCAAAGAGAAAGAATCAACCATCTGGCTTATGATTATGCGGAGCCGATCATTACGTTTTTGTTAACCAGCCAGATTCCACGCAGTCCTACCGATGAGAAGATCTTTTTTAAATGGGAGCGCATCCTTTCCGAGCTCGACAAGCATCGCAATAAAAAACCGGGCAATTCGCTGAGCGCCCTGGAAAAATTCATCCGCTTTGAAATGAACGAGATTAATGAGGATAATTATTTTGAAAAAATAAGCGCCAAGGATCTGCAGATAAGATCGGGGGATTATTTCTTGAGCAGGCGCAACAAGCTGCGCCGAATGCTCTCTGAAAAATGCCAGCAGCTGGCTGCGCAAAGGAAATTTATGGATTATCAGAAAATCGGGGATTATTTCAATCAGCAGTTGGCCGGAAAATTTCCTTTCGCCGATATTGGAAAGGAAAAAGTGTATGCCGAAGCCGTCCCCGCAGATATCCGCAATTTCTATATCCTTTTCGATAAAGAAGCCCCAACTCTTAAGGAAGCCTTAAAAAGGGATCAACGTTACGGGGTTTCCGGAAGTCATGTGATCAAGTTTTTAGATCAGATGACGGAAGTGAGGCCGATTTTTGCTTCCTACATCGAGATAGAGGATAAGGAGAGTAAAGAATTACCCACACTCGACTTTGACGTTGAATTTCGGGTCAACCGCAATCGTGAGCAGCTGGCCAATCGAATCATTGACTGGAAGCTAACGGTTGCCGACCAGATATTTACTCATGGCGCCGATAAACGGGCGGGTCGTTGGCGGTACGGTGATCCGATGATACTCACCCTGCGATGGGCGAAAGACGCCAAGGATTATCCGGTTTTTGGCGGCGATCAGGCCGGGATTAAGATTGAAGGAAAAACCATTCAATTTGCGTTTACCAACCAATGGTCCCTCTTTCGGATACTGCGGCTGCATGCCGGGGCGGCGGAAGATTTTGATCAACATATCGATCCGAAGCCGCACACGCTCAAGTTTGTGATCGACACCCGGCGTGAGATGGATAAAAAAGAGGCCAAAGCAAAGGCCAAAAAAGAGGTCAAAGAAGAGACCAAAGAGACCAAAGAGGCAAAAGCAAAGATTTTTATTCGTTTAGTGCTTGTCGTTAGTGATAAAACAAAAAAAATACAGAAAGTGATTGAAATACCGGCTTTTCCCGAAAAAGCCCCCTATTTAAATAAAATTTCTTAGAAAAAACTGCATTCGCAATACCCGAGTGAGGTCATTATGGCAACAAAAGAAGAACAAGACCAGATAGCGCCGGCAAATCCAGCCGCCGAAATGCTGGAAGTCGATGATTCCAATAGGGAAGCCTTCAGTCTGGAAATAGCGGGCTTTCTGAATCCGATCGCTGCTGAGAGCCCGCAAGGCGAAGCGTTACGCTATGAAGGGACATATGATCGGATTCAGGACGCACGCCAGGAAGATGCCGATATCCCCCAGGGGGTCTGGGAGCGGGAACTAAAGAAGGCCAACTGGAAGCAGGTCACTGAGATCTGTTTCGAGGCGTTGAAAACTCGTACCAAAGATCTGCAAATTGCAGCCTGGCTACTGGAGGCCCTGCTCCAAATGTATGCGTTTGCCGGCGTAAAAGAGGGATTAAAATTGATCCTGGGACTTTGTGAGACATTTTGGGATTCACTTTATCCCGAAGTCGGCGAAGATGATCTGGAGAGCCGGATTTCACCCTTTATATGGATGAACGAGAAGCTTTCGCTTAAACTCAAACTCAAGCCGATTACCATGCCTAAGTCGGTTGACTCACAACCCTATACCTTTTTTGACTGGGAAAATGCCAATCTGCTGGAGAATCTGGCTTTAAAAGATAAGGGGGTTTATGACAAGGCGGAATCGGAAGGCAAGGTCACACGGGCCAAGTTTTTGGGAAGTGTCATGTTCACTTCGCGACAGTTCTACCAAAAACAAGCCCAGGATTTAAACGATGCGCTTGAAATACTGACAACACTCAACACCTTTTTGGATCAAAAATGTCAGCGCGCTGCGCCCAGTCTTAAACAATTCGAAGATATCCTCGTACAAATTAAAGATCTGGTTAACGATTTTTTAAGAGAAAAAGGGGGCTTCGATATCGAACAAGATGAATCGGTAGTGGAGGCAGATCAAAAGCGAGCCGAAGAAAAAGGTGTCAGCGGACTTGGAATACCGTCCATCGGCAACCGGACAGAAGCTTACCAAATGCTTTCGGCCGCAGCGGATTATTTGCTTATCCATGAGCCCCACAGCCCGACACCATACCTCGTTAAACGGGCGGTATCGTGGGGTCATATGACTCTGATGGAGTTGCTGCATGAACTGGTCGATAATGATCAAGATTTGAAGCAAATATATACATTGCTTGGGTTTAAGAAACATGATAAAAAATAGTATTAAGTTTTACGGAATCAGAGAGCTACTTTGCACCATAACATGTTTTAGGTTTACTGCCGTAGGGGCATTAATTGATAACCTAATTCATTATGTATATACGTGTCCGTAATGATTCACACAAATAAAAGGAGAAAATTATGGCAGAAAGTACTCAACACAAACTAGATCGCGTGCGCCCACCTCGAGTTCACATCACCTACGATGTGGAAATAGGAGACGCCATCGAAATGAAGGAACTCCCGTTTGTAGCGGGGATTATGGCGGATCTTTCCGGGAAACCGGAAGAACCCCTGCCCCAAGTCAAGGATCGCAAATTTGTTGAAATCGATCGGGACAATATTAATACGGTTATGGAGGCGATCAATCCGCGCCTGGTTTACCAGGTGGATAACAGGCTGGTAGATGACGGCAGCAAAATCAACGTTGAACTTAAATTCGATAATGTGGATGATTTTGATCCGGTCAATGTACTCAAGCAGATTGCGCCGCTAAAGAAGCTTTATGATGCCAGGCAACGGTTGTCAGACCTGTTGACGAAACTGGATGGAAACGATGATCTTGATCAGCTGATTCAAGATGTTGTGGCCAGCACCGAGAGCCTGGAAGAGATCAAAACGCTCACTGCGGGAGCAGAAGGGGCCGAGGCAGAGGGTGAAGCCGAAGAATCTGAACCACCTGAAGAGACCGAAACCGAATAGGCCGGTCACTTAAATATGCGTCAGTGGTTTATTGAATTTGCATAAAACCGATAGAGTCATTCTCAATTAAATGAGAGGAGAAAAAAATGGCTGAAAATGAAATAGAAGAGGCTGGTGAGAGCACAGCCGCAGAAGAGGACTTGAGTACACTTGACAAAATTGTTCAAGAAGGCAGGATGGTTCGCGATGATTCCCAGGTGCCATACGCACGGGATCTTATCGGCGAACTTGTGACACAAATTCTGGATGAGGGAATGACCATAAGTGCCGATACGGCCGCCATGCTTAACCGGCGAATTGCCGAAATAGATGAGTTGCTTACCAAGCAGCTCAACGAAATTATGCATGCGGCTGAATTCCAAAAACTGGAAGCCAGTTGGCGGGGTCTCAATTTCCTGGTCATGAATACCGAAACGAGCACCATGCTGAAGTTGCGGCTTTTCAACATTACTCAGCAGGAATTGCTGAAAGATCTCGAAAAAGCGGTCGAGTTCGATCAGAGCCAGTTGTTTAAAAAGGTGTACGAAGAAGAATACGGCACCTTCGGCGGCCATCCTTTCTCGCTATTAGTGGGTGATTATGAGTTCGGACGTCATCCTCAGGATATGGCGCTGCTCGAAAAGCTATCCAATGTGGCCGCCGCAGCGCACGCCCCCTTTATTGGCGCCGCCAGCTCCAAGCTCTTCGACATGGATGGTTTTACACAACTGGGGGTCCCCCGCGACATCTCCAAGATATTCGAAAGTCTTGAACTGATTAAATGGCGATCGTTTCGAGACAGTGAAGATTCCCGCTACGTGACACTGGTGATGCCACATATCCTCATGCGGCTGCCCTACGGGGCCGAGACCGTTCCGGTGGAAGGCTTGGGCTTTGAGGAAGATGTGGACGGTAAAGATCATCAGAAGTACCTCTGGGGCAATCCGGCTTACGCCTTGGCACAGCGCATAACGGATGCCTTTGCCAAGTACAGATGGTGTGCCGCCATTCGCGGGGTCGAAGGCGGCGGGCTGGTTGAAGGATTGCCGACGCACACCTTTCACACCGACGAAGGCGATATCGCCCTCAAGTGTCCCACGGAAATCGCGATTACCGACCGCAGAGAGAAGGAACTCAACGATCAGGGTTTTATCTCCCTGGTACATTGCAAGGGCACCGATTATGCGGCCTTTTTTGGGGGCCAAACCACTCAGAAACCGAAAGTGTATGACACCGCGGAGGCCAATGCCAATGCCCGGCTTTCCACCGTGCTGCCATACATCCTGGCCGCCTCACGATTCGCCCACTATATCAAATCCATCATGCGGGATAAAATCGGCAGTTTTTTGACAGCCGAAAATGTATCTGCTTACCTGAACCGCTGGATTTCGAATTATGTCTTGGGCAAAGACGATGCCGGACAGGAAATTAAGGCCCGCTATCCGCTGCGCGAAGCTCGCGTCGATGTGACCGAGATTCCCGGCAAACCGGGCTGCTACAACGCCGTGGTGTTTTTAAGACCCCATTTTCAGCTGGAAGAATTGACGACATCGATTCGTCTGGTGGCTGAGTTACCACCACCTGCGGCGGGTTGATGATAGCGTGCACCGTCAGTTCCAAGGTAGCAATATTTGAAAAAAATGAAGCAATTATCAAACCGGGTTTGAGAGGGAGCACTGCCAAAGCAATCCTGCGGCAGTCTCCCTTGGGCCCACCAGATTTAAAGGAGAAAAATCATGGCTTCGAATATGTTTATCAAATTTAAGGACGTCGATGGCGAGAGCACGGATGCCAACCATGACAAGTGGATTGAAATCTTGTCATGGAATCACAGCTTTTCACAACCCACATCGCCCCTCAGATCTTCCAGCGGGGGAGGCACGGAGAAGGCCAACCACTCAGATCTTTCATTTACCAAGAGCATCGATGTGGCCACAGACGATCTATTGAAGGCGTGCTGGAACGGCACCCAGTATGAGACGGTCGACTTGGAATGTTTCCGGGCAGACGGTGAGAATGTCCCCGTCAAGTACCTGGTGATCAACATGGAGAAAGTCTTCATTTCCAATTACAGCATATCCGGGGGGGGGCGGCGATGTTCCCATGGAAAATTTATCGGTGGCTTACGGCAAAGTGACGTATACATACATTGACCAAAAGAAAGAAGATGGCAAGTCCGGTGGCAACCAACCCACCTACCATGATCTAACAACGAATGAAGTCGGATAGAAGGATCCTGGTTAATGCCCGCACTGGACATGTTTTAGGGACGGGCTCATGGCAGCTCAAAAGACCACATTTAGGGCGCGGGCATCTCTTATCGACCGGTTGCTGGATTTTAATCCCCGGTCCCAGTGGGAGGCCCGCCCACTGCGGACTTTAAACCGCCAGGAGATGCGGTCGGTTTTGCGCCGGGATCTGGGGTGGCTGCTCAACACCCGCACGCCACATCCGCGGCATCTGTTTGATGATCGCGATCTCACGGTTATTGACTACGGAATTCCCGACTTTGGTTCCTATTCACCCCGGAACCCGGATGACCGGGAACTATTGGCCAAAAGGATCGAGCGGGCGATTAACGCCTTTGAACCCCGCCTTCAGAATGTACACGTCAGCGTGAAACCGGAAATGGTCAATGAGAAGGAATTGCGTCTCGTCATTAATGCGGAAATGGTGATAGAATCGGTCAGGGAACCGGTTTCTTTTTTAGCTGCCATACAAAGGGAGACCGGGGCGGTGGAAGTTGATGAGGACCAATAGCGAAGAACTCCTTGAATATTATGGAAGAGAGCTGACCTATCTGCGCCGGATGGGCACAGCATTTGCGGCACAATACCCCAAGGTGGCCGGCCGCCTGGAATTGGGTGCCGATCAGTGCCCCGATCCTCACATAGAGCGTTTGATCGAATCTTTTGCGCTTTTAACCGCGCGTCTGCAGCACGATATCGAAGGTGAGTTCCCGGAGTTGACAAGCGCTCTTTTGGGCGTTTTATATCCACAGTTCTTAAACCCGGTTCCTTCCATGTCAGTGGCCCGCTTTGATGTTGATCCGGATAAGGGGAAGCTCACTACGGGGCACACCATACCCAAACATACACCCCTTTTCGCCCAGTCAGAGCAGGGACTGATTTGCCGTTTTAGAACCTGTTATCCGGTCGTATTATGGCCGCTGAAGGTGAGCTATGCCGGTTTGGAATCTACGGCCAAGTATGATTTCTTGGATACGCTCCCCAATGTCGCTTTAGTTCTGCGTATCCGAATTGAAACCATGGCCGACCCTCTAAGTGAGCTTGATTTTAAACGATTGCGCTTTTTCCTTAGCGGCGACCGTATGCTGGTAAATTCCCTGTATGAACTTCTTTTTACGCAAATTTTCAAGATCGCCCTAGGGCCTGATAAAAGTGATCGTCCCATTTTCCTGCCGCAAGAATCAATTTTACCGGTCGGATTTACGGCACAGGAGGAAGTGCTTCCTTATCCCGGCAATGCCCATTACGGGTATCGCCTGTTGCAGGAATATTTCACCTTTCCGGAAAAATACCTCTTCTTTGATCTGGATCATCTTGATCTTCACGCCTCGGATACACATTTTGATATCCTGATTCTGCTGGATCGAATGCCCGAAGGGCGGCTGGTTATCGACCAAAACACTTTCTGTCTGGGATGTACGCCGATTATCAACCTTTTTCCGAAAACAACCGAACCGATTCGTGTCGATGAAAGGCATTTTCAATATCGCCTCAATCCCGATAAACGCCGCGAGAAGACCACCGAGATTCATTCGATCCGAACGGTCTCAACCACTTCGGATGTGCGCGATGAGGCCAATGCCATCGAACCATTTTTCTCGTATAATCACCAAATGCAGCAAAGCGACCATAAGGCCTACTGGATTGGCATGCGTCAAACCACGGGACGCCCCGATCTTCCCGGCACCGAGATGCTGCTGGCTTTTATGGATCTCGATTTTAATCCCTTCAAATTGCCGAGCGACACCGCCTATGCGCATACCTTGTGCACCAACCGCCATCTGGCCGAAGAACTGCCGGCCGGGGCCTTACTCCAGATTGAAAGGGAGGCTCCGCTTGCACTCGTTACCATGCTATCCAAACCGACCTTCCAGATTGAACCACCCTTAAAAGGCATGGCCCTGTGGCGACTCATTTCGCATCTGTCGCTTAATTATCTTTCGTTAAGCGATACGCATGAAAGCCTCAAGGCGTTGCGCGAGATTTTAAAGCTTTACAGTGTTTCGGAAGCCAGAGATACCCTTCAGCAGATTAAAGGGATCCGTCAAATGTCCTGCAAAAAAGTGGTGCGCTGGGTTGGTTCAGGTGCTTGGCGGGGACTTTGTCGCGGGACCGAGATTACGCTCCTATTTGATGACCGGCTATATGTCGGAAACAGTGCCTTTCTGCTGGCATCGGTCTTGAATCGGTTTTTCCCGCTGTACGCCTCCATTAACTCGTTTACCCAACTCATTATTAAAAATATTCAACGCGAAGGGATTTGGAAAAAATGGCCGTCCATGGTTGGGGAACAGCCCGTCCTTTAGCCGAGTTAATCTATCAAAAAGGCCATCTTTTTGATTTTTTCCAGGCGGTGAGGCTGTTGGAGATCCTTGCGCCTGAAAAGGTGCCCCTGGGTGAAGGATCGGAACCGGAAAAGGAAGCGGTGCGGTTCAAATCAAACGTGGAGATGAGTTTTCCGGCCAGCGACCTGTCCGACATTATTTCTGCAGAGCGGGAAGAAGACCCGGCCCAGATGATCGTTAATTTCATGGGGCTGGCGGGCGCGTTGGGCGCTTTACCCGACCCCTACGCCGAACTGATCCTTGAACGCAAATCGCGCAAAGATACCGCCTTTAAAGATTTTCTGGATATTTTCAACCACCGGCTCATCTCTTTACTATACCGGATTTGGAAAATATATCGTATCGGTTTCGATTCCAAAGCACCGGACCAAACCCATTTTGCAAAGTATCTTTACTGCCTCATCGGTTTGGGAACGGAGGGTCTGCATAAGCGAATGCAGGTCAAGGACCGGGCACTATTACATTATACGGCGCTATTAAACCAAAAGCCGCGCTCGATGCCGGGCCTCGAGCTCATCCTGGCGGATTATTTTCAGATCAAGATCAAAGGAAATCAATTATGCGGGATGTGGTATCGCATGGAAGATGACCAGGCGACCCACATCGGATACACGGGACAGAATCAGATTCTGGGCCATAATGCCGTCCTGGGAACGCGTATCTGGAACCAGCAGGGTGCCTTTGAGCTTTTGTTGGGACCGTTGAAGTTTAATGAATTCTTGGCCTTTTTGCCGATTGGATCGGCCTATATCCCGCTTTTTCAGTTGACCCGGTTTTACGCGGGAGTCGAATTAGAGTTTGACTTCGTACTCTTTTTGGAAGGTGAGGCGGTTCCCGGGACACGCCTGGGAAACGGGCAGACAGAAGAAAAAGGCGCGCGATTGGGGTGGACCACATGGCTGGGCAGCCAAGATTTTGACCAGGAACAGGGCCAGGTTAGGATTGCCCCCCGATTGTTTACGCCGGAATATTATCCGGCCCATCTTTTGCGTGACATGGGGATCGATCCGGAAGCGCCGTCATCATAAGGGATATAAAACCGAACGCCGAAAGGTTTTTAAAGGAGATAGACTAAAATGAGTTTAGATTTGCAGTCGCTCATCGAGAAGCTGAATCCGGTCTGCCGCAAGGGACTTGAGACGGCTGCAGAATATTGCGTGTCACAGACCAACTATAATGTCGAGATCGAACATCTTCTGTTGAAACTGCTCGACATTTCCGATACCGATATCCACAGACTATTCCGCTATTACGACATCCGTTCAGCCGATGTGAATAAAGAACTCACCCTTTCGGTGGACAAGTTCAAGCGCGGAAACAGCCGAACTCCCACCCTTTCTCCCCACATTCTTCAGCTGCTTGAACAGGCCTGGTTGCTTTCTTCCCTTCAATTAAGATCGAAGGTTACCCGTTCGGGGGCGGTTTTACTGTCTTTGCTTACCCACGATACGCTTCGGGGCGTTGCGGTGGAATCAGCGCCGGCGCTCAAGGGGATACCCGGTGAGGCGATACAAAAAGAAATCGGTGAAATCATCCGCTTTTCAAGCGAAGAGGCCATGGCGGACATATCCGTCCCCGAAACCAAAAAAGCCGGCCGGCCCACAGCCACAAGCCAACCAGCTCCTTCCCAAACCCCGGCTCTGGACCAATATACCATCGACCTCACGCAGCGTGCCGCCGCGGGCCTCATCGACCCGATCCAGGGACGGGATGCTGAAATTCGTCAGATCATCGATATTTTGACCCGCCGACGCCAAAACAATCCCATTTTAACCGGTGATGCCGGGGTCGGCAAAACAGCCGTAGTGGAAGGGTTTGCGATCCGGTGTGCCAAAAAAGATGTTCCGCCGGCATTGGAAAATATTTCCCTGCGCCTTTTGGATCTGGCTCTTCTTCAGGCAGGCGCCGGGATCAAGGGCGAATTTGAGAAACGATTAAAATCGGTCATCGATGAGGTCAAAAGTGCCACGCGTCCCATTATTCTCTTTATTGATGAAGCGCATACCATGATCGGGGCGGGAGGGCCTGCCGGTGGGGGCGATGCGGCCAATTTGCTCAAGCCGGCCCTGGCTCGCGGCGAGCTGCGCACCATTGCCGCCACAACCTGGTTGGAATACAAAAAATATTTTGAAAAAGATCCGGCCCTGGCCCGTCGCTTTCAGGTCATTAAGGTGGATGAACCGGATGAAGACACAGCGGTTGAAATGCTGCGCGGTGTGGTCGCGAATCTTGAAAAACACCACCACGTCACAGTTCTGGATGAAGCGGTATGGGATGCCGTGAGGCTATCGCACCGCTATATTTCCGGACGACAGCTTCCGGATAAAGCCATTAGTGTGCTGGATACGGCCTGCGCCCGCGTGGCCATTGGGCAGAACAGCACACCGCCTGAAATCGAAGACTTTAATCGCCGTGTGGAGCAGCTGGAGCTGGAAATCACCATCCTGCAAAGGGAAAGCGCTTCAGGACTGGAGCATGCCGATCGAATTGAGGAGTTATCCAAAGAGCTCAAGGAGATAGCCAAAATAAAGCAGACACTGGAATCGCAGTGGCAAAAAGAGCTACAGACCGTAAAAAAGATTCTAACGCTTGAGGAGAATATTAATACGCTGGCGAGCGAGGAAAAAAAGGGCAAAACTAAAAATTTAAAGCGATTGAAAGCAGAACTGCTAAAGGAGAAACAGATTCTGGCAACCCTTCAAGGGGATGTCCCCATGGTCGCTACATGTGTCAGCTCCCAGATCATTGCATCCGTTATCTCGAATTGGACCGGCATCCCGGTGGGGAAAATGCTTACGGATGAGATCAATACGGTCCTGAGCTTGCAAGAAAAATTATCCCAACGGATCGTCGGCCAGGATCAGGCGTTGAGTGCCATATGCCGGCGGATCCAAACCTACCGCGCCGAACTGGACGATCCGGGCAAACCCGTGGGTGTGTTTTTGCTGGTGGGTCCCAGCGGAATCGGGAAAACCGAAAGCGCCCTGGCGCTGGCCGATATTCTTTACGGGGGCGAACGCAATATGACCGCGGTCAACATGTCCGAATATCAGGAAGCCTATACCGTCTCAGGGCTCAAGGGCTCGCCTCCCGGATATGTGGGGTACGGCAAAGGCGGTATTCTTACGGAACCCGTCCGTCACAATCCATACAGTGTTGTTCTCTTGGACGAGGTCGAGAAAGCCCATTCCGACGTTATGGAATTGTTTTATCAGGTTTTTGACAAAGGGGTTATGGAAGACGCCGAGGGCATTACGGTCGACTTTAAGAATACGCTCATTTTATTGACGTCCAACGTCGGCACCGAAACCATTTTAAAGGCCTGTCATGACCCTCACAAATTACCCGATTCGGTGACGCTGGCCAAGCTTATTCGCCCGGAGCTGTTGAAATATTTTAAAGCGGCGCTTTTGGGTCGCCTGGTGATCGTGCCTTACTATCCATTGGTAAACGGCGTCATTCGACGGATTGTGCACCTCAAACTGGATAAAATCAAACAGAGATTCCGAGACAATCACCGGGCCGAGTTGAGCTACAGTGAAGAGTTGGTGGCGGCAATTGCAGCGCGATGCACCGAGGTGGATACGGGCGCCCGGAATGTTGATCACATTCTGACCCACATCTTGCTTCCGGAACTATCAAAAGAACTTTTGCGGCGAATGGCTGTGGGGGAGATTTGTACCGGCATTTATATCTATCTGGATAAATCCGGCGAATTTGCCTATCGGTTTGAACCGCCGTTGTCCGCAGCTAACGCACCGTTGGGAAAGCCACGGCCCACAGGCCCTCTCGATTGGTCGAAGCCTCACAAATACCCTGCCGGTAGTCACAAAGACAGGGCCAACGGCGACTTGCTGGATAAAGTCAGACCTCACCCGGGGGGGCATGTGCGCCCCAATATACGCCGGACATCTAAAAAATCGAAACGATTGACGGATCTTTTTAAACGCTAGGAGTCCGACCATGCGACGCTTAAGCGATGAAACACTCTATCTCCATGTCACCACGCCCCTGGACGAGAAAAAGAGAAAATTCTTTTTGGTCGAACTGGAGGGCCAGGAAAGCATATCGGGCATGTTTCATTACCGGCTTACGTTGAAGACCGATGACAACAATATCGATTTTAAGAAAATTGTTGGATCCCGGGTGAGCATCCACATCGATCAATTTAATGGTACGGTGCGGTACATCGACGGGATTGTGTATCGCTTTATCCAGGCCGAATATGACGTCCGTTTTACCACCTATTATGCCGAGGTGCGTCCCTGGCTCTGGCAGCTGACCTTGACAACCAACAGCAAAATTTTCCAAAACCAGACCGTTTTGGAGATTATTGCCGATGTATTTTCAGAAAACGGGTTTTCTGATTTTGACGACCGCACAACGGGAACCTATTTGCAGAGAGAATATTGCGTCCAATACCAGGAGACGGCTTATAATTTTGTGGCGCGACTGATGGAGAACGAGGGTATTTTCTACTTTTTTGAACATACATCCGATACGCATACACTGGTATTGGCCGATGATGCGGACGCACACCCCAATTGCCCGGGATTGACCAAAGCCCGTATGCGGGATGTTGAACCTGAAGGCGATGAACTGATCGACAAATGTGTCTTTGAAGAACAGTTGATTCCCAACATATTCGCCACGGATGATTTCAATTTCGAAATTCCGGAAACCGATCTGATCACCAGTGCTGAAGGCAAAGAGAGCGGTCAATTCAGGATCTATGAGTACCCCGGCGGTTTCAGCGCCACAAGCGAAGGCGAGACCAGCGCCAACAAACGGATGGAAATTTACGAGCTGCCCCAAAAAATCCTGAAAGGGGAAGGATTCTGCCGTGCGTTTACGGCCGGTCACAAGTTTGATTTCGAAGAACATGATCGCAAAGATTTGAATCAGTCTTATGTTTTGAGAAGTCTTTCGATTCTGGCCACCCAGGAACGTTACGTCAATTTCTTTGAGGCCTTTCCGGCCGATGTCCCCTTTCGCCAGCCGCAGACAACCAAAAAGCCGCGGATCTTCGGAACCCAGACGGCAATCGTGGTGGGGAAAAGCGGCGAAGAAATATGGCCCGACAAATATGGCCGGGTCAAGGTTCAGTTTCACTGGGACCAGGTAGGCAAAAAAGACGAAAACAGCTCGTGTTGGATCCGGGTGGCCCAGATCTGGGCCGGGAAGGCCTGGGGAACCCTTTTTATTCCCCGTATGGGAGCGGAGGTGATCGTCAGCTTCCTCAATGGCGACCCCGATAAACCCATCATCATCGGTACGGTTTATAATGCCACCCAGACCATACCGTATCCAATGCCTGACGATAAGACCCGGAGTACCATCAAAACCAATTCCTCCAAAGGCGGGGACGGATTCAATGAAATGCGTTTTGAGGATAAAAAGGGTGAGGAGGAAATATATATCCATGCTCAAAAAGACATGAATGTGACCGTAGAGCATGACCGCACAACTGAGATTCTCAACGACGAAACAACGACCGTTACCAAAAACCGGACCGTCACCATCAAAGAAGAACATGAGAAACTGACGGTTGAAAAGGGCAACCGCACCGTTGCCATCAACACAGGTAACGAAACCTTAACCGTCGGGAAAGGCAATCGGTCGGTTGAGGTGCAAAAAGGCAATGAAACGCATTCGGTCAAAGGCAAACGCGACCTAACCGTTACGGACCAAGAGAGCCATACCAACAAGGACAAATTCACTCAGACGGTTAGCGGTGATTTTACCCTGAAAGTAAATGGGAATCTGACCATCGATGTCAAAGGCAAAGTGACCATCAAATCCGGTCAGGACATGCTGCATGATTCCGGTATGAAGCTGACCAATAAGTCCGGCATGGATTTGGTCAACAAGGCCGGCATGAACCTGACCAACGACGGCGCCATTAATCTAGACAACAAAGCCGGTGCCATGATGACCAACAAGGCCAGTGCCATGCAGACAGTAGACGGCGGCGGCGCGCTGATGATCAAAGGCGGTATCATCAAGCTTGGGTAAATTTATACACCGCGCTCAGGCCGCTGTTGAGCAGGGCCATAAATGGAGGGTCAAACCAAAATGACCGCAGAGGACAATGCCCCGCCGGAGCCTGTGGAGGATGCCGAGGTTGAAGGCGATGAAGAAAAACCCATAAACGGCGAAATTTTAACCCATGATGACAACGGACGTCTGCTCTCCAAGTCGGATTTCAAAGATGGACAACTGGATGGCAAAACCGTGGGCTATAATGAAACCGGCCAGGCAGTTCAACATTGCAGTTTTGTCAACGGCTTATTAAACGGGCCGTCCGTTTTTTATGACGATAACGGAATTACCCTCATGGAGGCCAATTTCATAAACGGCAAACTCGACGGCCCCATGACCGTTTATACCGACGGGCAAATACAGTCCAAAATGTTGTATGCCGATGGGGTCAAAACCGGCCAGGCCATCCACTATAATATCAAGACGGGATTGTTCGCCGCGATCGAACACTATCAAAACGATAAGCTGGAAGGCAAATCCCAGGCGTTTGATGAAGAAGGCCGGCTGCTGTCCGAAGCCCCATATCGCAATGGCAAGCTTAATGGAGAGAAGCTGGATTATTACCCGTCCGGCCCGGTGATGCAAAAGTCGCCTTATAAAGACGACAAGCTGGAGGGGATCGTCTATTCCTATTTCGAAAACGGATGGCTGAGGGAGCAGAAAAACTATAAAGATGGCAAGCAGGTGGGCGATACGGAAGAGTATCAGAAAAACTGGAAGAAGAAAAAGAGCGATACCGGCTAAATCGGTTTTGAGGTTTGATCCATGTCCTTTGCAGCCCGAATTGGTGACCTGACGTTACGTGAATCTCCCCACTGCCATGCCACCATCCATCCACCGGCACCGACGCCGACGCCCGTTCCCCATCCGGCACTCCCCTTGCCGATTATATCCGGCATGTTTACTGTTTTGATCGGGGCTCAGCCTGCGGCTCAGATGCTCAGCCAGACTGGCCCTTGCGTCATTCCGCCCTGTATCCCCTCCGGACCGGGAATGGTGGTCCAGGGCTCCACCAAAGTCATTATCGGTACTTTCCCCGCCGCCCGGGCGGGAGATATGGTCGCTCATTCCAGCTGTGTGGCGCCGATTCCTAGCCCCGTGGGGAAGATTTTACCCCCAGGATGCCCAACAGTGATGATCGGAGGTTAGCCTCTTGAGGCGTCAGCATTTTGAACGCTTAAAGCCCATATGCCCGAACTGTCAGCAGAACAGGGGACAGATAGCGCCCCTTGTGATCCGATCAACGGTTAGGGAGCAGCAACATGATATTCTAGAAGGTACGTTGATTTGCTCCGACCTTGAGTGTCTGAGCGAATTCCCGATTATCGATGGCATCCCCCTGATAATGACCGGACTGCGGTCCTACGTGGCGCAAAATATTTTGCCCTTGATGGCCCGCCGGGATTTGTCGGAAAGCCTGGAAAGCCTGTTCGGTGACTGTTGTGGCCCGGGTTCACCCTACGATACCGCACGCCAGCATCTTTCCATATATGGATACGGCCATTACGGTGATCTTGATCCTGGCGAGGAGAGCGCTTTAGGTGCCGGGGGTATTTTGGAATCGATTCGCAGGGGGCTTGCCATGGCAGGGGAGGTTTCAGGACCGATCATTGACCTGGGTTGTGCCGTGGGGCGCAGCACGTGTGAGCTGGCCGCAGCCGTTGAGGATTTGGCTTTGGGCATCGATCTGAATTTCGGGATGCTGCAGATGGCCAGCCGGGTGATACGCCGGGGGATCGTGCGCTATCCTCGACGGCGGGTAGGAATTGTCTATGACCGCCGCGAGTTCGAGGTCCAGATCAAACAGGCAGACAAAGTCGATTTTTGGGCCTGCGATGCAGCAGCCCTGCCGTTTGCTCCGGATACATTCGGGGTGGCGACCGGATTCAACCTGCTCGACTGCGTCGGTTCTCCGGTCGATTATTTGCATGAAGTGGCGCGGGTATTGACATCCGGGGCAAAGGCAGTGCTTTCAGCGCCCTATGATTGGTCGGCGACACCAATGGAGGCATGGCTGGGGGGACATTCCCAGCGCTCGGAAGCATGTGGGGCCAGCGAACCGGTACTGCGGGCCCTGTTGGCGGGAGATCATCCCCAGGCCATCCAAGGGCTGAAACTTTTTTCCGAGGTGGATGCCATACCGTGGTGTGTAAGGCTGCATGACCGCAGTGTCATGCACTACCAGTCCCACCTGGTTGTGGCACAAGTTGAGTAGAAGCCATGCAAATTGCGTTTCTCGAAATTGACACCGATGCCCAGTGGGCTCTGGCCTCGGTCGGGCCCGCCCATATCGCGGCCTATATTCGCGGGCGCAGCCACAGTGCGGCCATGGTGCGGATCGCACCGGAAGACAGCATGTCCGTCATTTTAGAGCGGATCGCAATACTGGAACCGGATATGATCGGTATCTCCCTCACGGCCCGGCAATGGCCACGGGCGATGCATGTGGCCCGGGAGCTTCAAAAAGAATCGACACTCCCCATTATCGCCGGCGGCGTGCAAGCGAGCTTTGCACCGGAGGTCGTATTGGCCTCGGGTGGATTCGATTTTGTCTGCCTGGGTGAGGGAGAGGAAGCGACCTGTGATCTACTCGATTGTTTGCAGTGCGGTGAAGATATCCTCGCGGCACAGATCGACAATATATGGATCAAGGACGGCCGGCGACCAAAAATACGCCCGCCAAGTCCAGATCTGGACCTGCTACCGTTTCTGGCACGCGATTTTTTGGACGAAAAATACGGCGTGATCCACATGGCCACCCAGCGGGGATGCCCGTTTGGCTGTCCGTATTGCGCAGGCGGAGCCATCGGCAGCCTATACGGCCGTGGGCCATATCACCGGCAGCGCACCGTTGCGCACGTGATCGAAGAAATCCGACATCTTTGTAACACGGGTCGACCGGGTTACATCGTTTTTCTGGATGATACCTTTACCGCAAACCGGAAATGGATAAACGAATTTTGCACCCGCTATGGCCAAGAGGTCGGCGCGCGCTTTTCCATCACCACGCGTGTGGAAAGCGTTGAGCGCCAAATGCTGGCCCAACTGGCCGCCGCCGGCTGCAAGCACGTCGCCTACGGTGTCGAAAGCGGCAATCCGCACATCCGTAAAACGGTGCTGAAGCGGCCGCTAGACGATCAACGCTTCATCGATGTTTTTAAATGGACCCAGGAAGAGGGGATGATGGCGACTGCCAATTATATGATCGGGCTGCCCGGCGAGACGGCTGCAGATATCGAGCAGACCCTATCGTTAAATGAGGCTCTTGCGCCTGATGATTTTGCCTGCTTTATCTTTTATCCGTTCCCGGGCACGGCGCTTTTCGGACAGTGCCGTAAGAAGGGATATTTACCGCTCAATTTTTGGGAACTGCCGGCCGATACGCGTCAATCGGTCTTGGAACTGCCCGATCTTTCAGCCGGGGATATCCATCGCTATCACCAACGCTTTGAAGAAATCCGCGAGGACGCCTTTGTCGCTCGTTACGGGCAAGGGGTGAACACAGGATAACATCACTATTTTACAATGATTACGAGAAAGAAATTATGAAATACGAATTTTCAATGGGTCAAAGGCAAATCGTATTGCTGGTAATGGCTTCTTTGGGATTGGGCATTCTGTTTTTTACCGCCGGTTGGCTTGTGGGGGACATATTCCGAATTTCAGAGACACTGAACACGCAAAAGAAGACCCTTATCCGATCACAAAGAACGCTGGGTTATAAACCCAAAGCATCTGTCAGAATCATAAAGCAGAAGGTTCCGGCAATTCCGAAACCTCAGCCCGAGCCGGTCGCTCCACCAGCGGAGGAAAAGCCTCCCCAAGAGGAAAGGGTCCAGACGGAAAAGACGGAGGAGGTTATTACAGAGACTACGATAGAAGAAATAAAAGAAACTGTTGCAGAGCAAAAGTTAACGCAGCCGGCCCCGATGGAAGAACCCGCACCGGCCACCGAATCGGATTCTGATAAAAAACCGATCGCGGCCATTACTCCACCCCCGGCGGGGCCGTTATACGCGGTTCAGGTAGGGGCCTTTTTATCCCAAGACAACGCCGACCGCTTTATGCGTCGATTGAACCAGAAGGATTACCAAGCCTATATTTTCCAGGTGACCGGTGCCAAAAAGCGGGTGTGGCATGCGGTGCGGATCGGCAGTTATCAAGATTTGGAAGCCGCCAGATCGGACGCGGCTGCGTTTAAAGACAAAGAGAAGATGCCGGCCATCGTGATGTATTTTGATTCGCTCAATCCGGTTTATTTAAAGAAAGCGCCGCGGCAGCAATAAGGTTGGTCTGCCGTATTAATAGGGAATAGGATGTCGTGAGCCTGGATCTGTCACTGGACAAAAAAAAGATCGTTATCATGGCGGTTGCTTTTTGTGTGCTGTTTATTTTGGCCTTTGTGGGAGGGTGGATTTCGAGTGCCAAAAAGACGCAAACAAAAGGCTTGATACCGCCGGCTGGCATCGATCAACCAAAGCCGATAGCTGCACAATCGGCCGCCCCCATCGAAAAACAAAAATCGGATTTGGCGCAAAAAAAGACCGATTTAGAACAAAAAATTCCCCTGGCCGATCTGCAAAAAAAGGCACAGCCGTCTCAAACAGGTGAAAAGTCGGCGACAACCGATCAAAAACCGACCGGCGAGAAGGCGCCGGCTGCAGATCAAAAACCGGCCGGTGATAACGCTGCGGAGGGAGGGGCTACAGGAGAAAAAGCCGCCCCCGAGGGTGGGGGTGTGGCAAAAACGGCTTCACCTCAGGATGCGGCCAAAACCGATACGACCCCGAAAAAGGCCGAACCTGAGGAAGAGGCCGAAGAGGAGCTTCCCATCGTCTATTCGGTTCAGGTGGGGTCCTTTGTGGCCAAGATAAAGGCTGATAATATGGTGGAAAAATTAAAGGCCCGGGGGCAGGAAGCCACTATCCTTAACCAGCAGGATTCCTGGGGACGGCGGTGGTATACGGTGCAAATCGGTGATTTTCAGGATTATGAGGTCGCATCGGAGACGGCCAAACAATTTACAAAGAAAAAAAAGATCGTGGCGGTGGTGCAACCGGTCGATATGTTTGTATTGAAGGCCATGAAAGCAGAACCGCCAACCGAAGAAGAAACCGAGACTTCCGCAGCCAAAAAAGAGGAGGCTCCGCCTGAAAAAGAAGGGGTACCTCCACAAGCGGAGACCCAAGGTACGCCGTAGCCGGCATTGATTTCACAATCCTGCATTGTGCTTCCATCCGTATTTTGTAGAGGGTGAAGAGGGCTTGTCGGCAATTGAATTACAGAGGTATCTTCGAGGGAATTCCCGATTTGATGGCCGCCCTAATAGCATTGAGCCATATCATAACGTTTGTTTGATATCGTAAATCAATTCGGAGTGAATAATGTTAACGATACGATCAGACCAATGGGACACTCTTCAGGAACCAAAAATAGAAGAGTTATTATTATATATCGAAACACATCTGAAAAAATACTTCCCGAATCGCACCCAGGGTATGGGACCGGAAAAACTGCGCGGGTTTGTTGTCCGTTCGTATGAATGTTGCGAAGACTTGGGTATCACCCGCAGTGCAAGCATCTGCAAATTAACCGATATGCGCCTGGTACTGGGAGAGAATTTTTATCAAAGTACGGATTACCCCTGGGCGGCGAGAATTCTCTATGATGAATCCATAACGGATATCAACGATCGCGTGGAGCAAATGTCGCTTATTGCAGCAAAACTTTAGTAAGGGATCTGCGGCAATGAATAAAGCAGAGCTGAAATCTTTTATCAGAAGCCTACGGCCTAAAAATAAAAAAAATGCGGCCAATGCGATCTTTAAATATTTTGATAATTTTATCAATGGCCAAGCTGAAGCAGGGAGAAACTATAAAGATTACCTTATTCAAATGGTAAAGGGACCAGCGGCCAGGAAGGATAAGAATAATCATCTTAATAATAACCCTCAGCATGATTATTCCGATGAATTTAAGGCAAGCAGTGTCGCAGACGCATTACATAGACTTTTTCTCGCTTGTGACCCTACGGTTTTGGATCGCTTCAAGCGCTCAATTTCATATGATGGTGAAAGCATATTTGTTAGAAGTGGGACAACTAAAAGCAGTCGAAATAGACTAAAATATTATCAACTTTGCAAAGCCATTTCCAGCTCAAATTATGAACACAATATTAGTGGACTGGTGGTGGAGCGGCGGGAACTCCAACTAAGATCTCGACCGGAAACGACAAGATATAAAGACTTATTTAAAGATCTCCCTCAATTTATTGACGAAGACAGGTTGTTAAAAAAATCGGTATTTGATGCATCCTTCACGGAAACCGACAGAAGGACTATTGCCTGGTATAAAGACCAGGCAATGTTGTTGGAAGCCTATCAAAAGTCTAGGGGAGATCCCGCACTCCAACAACGCCTGGCGCTGGTGATGTTAAACAGTTATTCCAAGGCATCGCACGCAACGGATCATCAAAATGATTACAGAGAGTATTTCGAAAACCCGATATTCCATGCCTATCACAAGGGTGCCGTCTATTTCCGAGAGTCGGGCGGCAACGAAATGTTGGAAACGTGTGCCCTAGGCCTTGAACAAAAACTTGGCATCGACGACGGCCAAATTCAATTCATTCACAACAAAAGCTTCAGCGATGTGATTAGAAGGGCGTTCCCTTTTGATGATGTACCCCTCGCCATTGATAACCTTGAGGATTTCGAAAATACCTGCGAGGCTATTTTGGATAAGGTTGTTCGCCCTCAAAACGCCATACTGCCTAATAATTTATTCGCTTTGGATATTTCTGAGTGGGTAAAGGATCCTGAAGATCCCGAGGAAATAGATGGTAATTTGTATGATTTTTTTAAAGAAATCGAGGCGAAAGCGGGAGGTGAAGATGATGGTGTTGCCAAAGACGAGTTCTTAAGTGATAATGACAACAAAATAAAACTCATCAGACAGATCTCCGACCAACTGGAGCTCTATTTTTTGAAGCTTGTGAAAGAGAAATATGACACAGATAAAGGTGATTGGGATGACGGTGAAAAGAAAATTGTCATTACAAATATCGGAATTCTATTTGAATCAGTCTGTGTAGTCGCCTGTACGTCATACATGCCTATGCGGTTAATAGACGATTCTCTTTCGCAGGCATTAGAGGATGCAAATCCTCCTGAGATCATTCCTTCTGTAAGGTGCCCCCGAAAAAAAAAGGAAGGTGTGTATAACAAAGTAAAACCCTATCTAGAAGTAATAGAGATCAACACCCAAGAAGAGGCCACTCCGGCGCCACAGTTTGTTTTTACGCCTTATTTCCTCCCAGAAAGAAGTGTTCAAAAGCAGAAGCTGGACGTTATTTATGCCCCCCAAACGGTTGATGAAGCCATTCTCGAAGATATTAAAATAAAGGCAAAAGAACTGTATAAACACATGTATCACTTTGAAGAGCATGATGGCTACAATCATGAGAAAACAAAATGTTTTTTCGAAATGGTGTCTCATACAATTGTAAACACGGGGTACCGTCCAAACCCGTCCCATTCAAACGAAATGTGGATGGGTGTGGATGGGTTAGATAATGTCCTTGCTGCCGGCAACGTTAAAATTGCTCAGTTTGCGACCGTAGGAACCGTACCGAAAGTATGCAAAAGTTTTTCCGAATTTATCAACCACCCGGTAGTAAAGAAATTTAAAGATCTAAAATCTTTCCGTCCTACCGTAATAAGCGAACAAGTGCCTGATGGGGAGGAAGAAGCGGTGTTGGTCCGTAGCGAAGGTGAATCCACCAGTCACAAATACCCCTATCTTAATGTCTACCCAGAGGCAATGGTTGCTTTGTTGGAAGGCTTAAAAGAGTATGAGTATGAAACAAAGGATCAAGTTATCAAATTAAGGGCTCATATAAAGGAAACGGACAGTGAGCATGCATTTACCGGAACGGGCAAGATTGAATTCGGCAACGATTCACCCTGTATCAAGAAGGTGTATAACGCGCCGGAATGCCGGGAAGAGGATATAAGAGAAGAAGATGATTTATCAGCGGAAGAATTGCGTGAGGGGTTTGAGTTTTATGTTAAATTTAAAAGTGATGAGCAATCCGATCCGATAGCGGAATATGATCCTTTAACGATTGCGTTAGACGACATCGAGGGGCTGGATGAGGAGATCGATCTGGACGAGTTCCCCGGACTGGAAGATGAACTGAGTTCGACGTATGATATTAAACTGACGCTTACATTATCAGAACTGGATAATGAGGAAACGGATGTGCAAGATGGAAGTGTAACCGTAACGTATACCCGAGTGAAAATAAACGAGCTTGAAATCGAGAAAAACTCAACTTTGCAGTTTAAGGGCCTTGATGTCGATATGCTTATGGGTACAAAGGGTTTAAACGATTTACTGCAGACAATCTATTATCGATTATTAGGGGCCATGGGAAAAGCTATCTTTGAACGGGAAAATTTCCTTGAATTTCTGAAACAGATCGAATTGATTCATCAGGAAACGTCCGCCCTTTTAACTCTGTTGATGCCCTATAAGACTATTGATTTTCCCAAAGCCATCCTAAAAGCAATGTGCGAGGGAACCATTGATACTTACCCGAGTGACGAAAGTAAAGAAACGTCTAAAATATCACCGGATCTCATTACCAAAAATGAAGATGATGTCCCGATGATTCACCTCCGTTCCGCGGCGATGCATTGCCTCTCGTCGATTATTTCCAGCACCGAAGAACAAAAGGGCATCTATGAAAAAAAGGATGACACGCATATCCATCTCAAAGATAAAGCGCTCAAAATATGTGTTCTTGAAGACTGCTACTACGAGGAAAGCGCGGCCGTTTCGGATTGGAAGCTATACAGCAAGGTCATGTTTAAAAGTGATTACATGAGTTTAGAAGCTGAAGGGATTGTAATTAAAAGCAGCGATGATGAAACTGATTGTGAACCTAACCTTGGTGAGATCATCCTGTGTGACGATGAACAGGAACCCCGCCAAAAAAGCGCTGAAGACACCAAGATTCTCAAGTGTGATGGGGAACGTGATCAGCTTTACGAGGTTTCAGAGGATGGTGATACAAGGCGTCTTGTGCCTTTTAAACCGAATCCGGAAGTCCTTCCGATCGACATCTTCATATGCGATTTCCACCACAACATTAGCGGTTTTAGAACACATTACATGCCTGAAGATCTTATCAGCCACGTGAAGTTATTGTATCGCAACCAAATGGTCGCCGATCAGTTTACGGTTGCCCTGGACAATACGATTAATTTTATCTGTGCCAAAGATGTCAAAGATTTTACCGATGATGAATTCATTAAGGGGCGAATTGACGCAGGCGAATTGAATTTGGCGATTTTTCGCAGCGGCCAAAAGTTCGAGCAACTGGGCATGGATAATTACTATGGCGGTTATTCCATTACCCTTAATAAGAAAGAAGACTGGGAAAAGTTCAATGAACGAATGAATCTTACTGAAGATGAGCTACAGGGTGTCAATCGGCAGGCCCACACCCACCTCTCGCAGCATGCGGCCAAATGGCAGGATATGTACCGTTATTTAATAATGAAAAACACAAAGTTTCTGCTTGATAGAGTGCCCAAAGGCATCATGAACGGTGCGCAGCGGTTGATCACGAAAACCGATGACCCCTATTGTGTCTTCTTGGATATCAGAAAATCAGATTCTGCACCAAGAGACAGGCGGAGAGAAACGAAGCAATGGGATAGCGTCAAGGCAAAAATACCCCTGTTTGTAAGGGCCCATAACATGGATTTCACAATACGGCCAAGTTTTGGCTTTGCGACCACAAACCAAGTGGATATTTTTCCTGGTCTGAATTTTCGGATGACGATTGGTCTAGGCGGGGAAGCCACCATGCTAAAGTGGGTTGATTTTTTCAGCGGTGTTTACCATTGGCGCTGGGGCAAATACGAATATGAAAGCCTTCCCTCACCGTGCACACCTTCAGACAATGCGTATGTCGAACACATGGAATCCTTATACGGTTCTCTCCCGGCTAAAATAAAACCAGATTCCGAATTGAACACTCCCATGAAAATTAGTAGGGTGGCAGATCAAAATGACCGCAATGTTATCTTCGAAGTCCGCTTTCCACCAAGAGACGGTGCCACCGAAGAGGATGAACTTGCTTCGGAAATTGTCCTTAAGTTAAGATTT
This sequence comes from uncultured Desulfobacteraceae bacterium, assembly GCA_964530095.1. Taxonomy (GTDB): domain Bacteria; phylum Desulfobacterota; class Desulfobacteria; order Desulfobacterales; family CAZHA01; genus CAZHAH01. The sequence continues at coordinate 47,813 of CAZHAH010000012.1, forward strand.
GCCCTCAAGAGAAAACTGCATCAATTCATGAGCAGTAAAAATATCACCTGTTCAGCACGCGCATTATCAACAGTTTACGAAAGATCTTTGGAGATTCCAGAGGAATCAGAAGCGAAATTTGCCGTTTTCCGTATGACACCGGGTTTTGAAAACCAGGTTATCGACCCTCGAATGCCAAGCATTACGCCAACAGAAGCAATCGGGTTTTGGTCAGATTTTTTTGAAAAATTGGACCTACATCTGAGCGCGCTAGTGGGCACAGAATTTGGAAATCTGAATGGGGAAAGCGACTTTGAAGAATACTATGGTTCGGTCGAAGAAGCGTTGAAATCCTTCCCAACGCCCTGAAAGCCTTCCTGATCTAAAAAAGGCTCAAGCACCAAAAGGCATGGGACCCTTGCCCAGGCAAGACCAGGCCTTTTTCCTTTATAAGCCATTTCAAAACTCCATTTTTCGCTTTTGGTTTCGAAACAGCTTCTAATGTTCTACCAGCGGGATGATGAGATGCTCCAGTTTGCCATCCACCAAGGCATACTCCATGATGGTGTTGGGGTTTTCACCTTCCACATAATAACGATCAACCGGACCAAATAACAGCTTTAGTTCTTTTACATTGCAGGTGAGGAGATAGGCCCGCATGACACGCGGATCGTAATAACGAAAATAAAACGGTTTCCCGGATTCGTCCTTGACCATTAAAAATCGTCTAAAATTGGTCAGAAGTGTGTCCAGCGAAGCGGAAGATATCATAAATATCCCCCAGTTATCCCCCCATCCGCGGCTAATCGTCCATTGGGCAAAATTGGTTTTGGGATCTAATTTTACCAAATACGGCGCCGCTTCGGCCAAAACACGCGGTAGCCGGCCTAAAAAAATGGCCTGATGTCCCCGTAAAATGCAGCGGTAGTTCCTTTCATCACATGCTTCAACAAGCGCCGGGAAAATCCTGTCATCACGGGCACCGTCCAATATGGCATATAAATGCAGATTCTGTTCCTGTATGGTTGGGCTCCACAGGTGGTGAATGACGCGATCGATGTATGGATAGGACATAAAAAACCTTGCTGAGAGAGGGTTGTTCAAATTCGTATTTTTTCGAGACCTTTGCAAAGCACCTCCTTTTGCCCAATTTGCGCTAAAGCTTCACTAAAGTGCCGGCGTCAGACTCAAATTTTAAGCCTCAAAATACCCAATGTATTCCTGCGGTTAAAATTCTCCTCTTCCTTGAACTTGAACAAAATTAGACGTTTTTCAAAGGTCTCTTTTCCTCACCCGGAGGAAATAATGCCTATTGTCAGGTTTCACAAAATGGTGCCCCCTCCTGGGCGGCTTGTAACAATACTTCCGCCTGATGGCTGGCAAGCGGTATAATGGGTTCATCCTCCGGTGCTTCCGGGGTGTAGAGTTGCGGCGCCTCCTCCCGGGAGTCTGTCGGCGGCTGTCAGGCTTCACACAAGGGTGCTCCGGATTGGGCAGCCTGTGTTAGAACGGCGGCCTGATCCTCTGCAGCCGCAATAATCGCAGGATCGACCGCTTCGGGTTCTTCGGCCGGCCGGTCAGGCGGTGCTTCAAAGGGTGGTGCTTCCGGTTCCGCTTCGGCCTCGGAGAATGGTGTGATAAAAGTGCTGGGTTGTAGCGTATCAAAGCGTGTGATCACCCTGAGGCGCTTTGCTAATAGGAGCGAGGCAATTTCTTCCAACACTTCGCTGTCGCTTAAAAGTGAAACATTTTTAAAAGCAGACTCGCTTTGCATAAGATTTCTTAGATGCATCATGGCATGAGGGTCGTCGATGAAATCGCGTAAAAATTCAAGCGCGGAAAATTTATCCTTGAACTCTAAAAAACGGATATCCCGCCAGCTTAAAATTTCAAATTCCTGAAACCCCTTTCGGAGCACTTTTCTCACATCTGCCTCTTGGGAATCATTAAATTAACGAGTCGGAATAAATATGCAATAAAACAAGAATGTTGAGGGAATCCAAGGCTACGAATTCATCCATCTGGATATTAGAAAAGAAACGTTATAAAGTCAAGCATATAGGACCACAGATGGTGCAAATGAAGCGCATGAATTCTAAAGTTACCGTTTGGTTGCAGATTGGTGTGAATAATGATACGTATTCCCATCATATAATGAAACCGTCTGGCTTAAATGACGGTTGACTGTGAAATGAAACGAATTCCAACCACCTATTTCAGGAGGCGAATTCCATGTTTTTCTCCAAAGATGCAAAAAGGGCTTTTAGCGCGGTTGAAGATTTGAGGAGGGATATTGAGTCTGTAAAAGTCGACCTGGATGTTCTTAAAGAGAATGTTGAAGAGGATATTCTAAACATCAAAGATGATTTTAGGGAATTAGTCCATTACCTGGAGCAAAATACGTATGCGGAAGATGAAAAAAACAAAGAAGACATGGCTGCGGTGAAAGATGAGGACGATAGCCAAGATGTGAAATCGGAAGCCGTTTCACTTGAAGCGAGTTTAACCAATATTCTAGAAATGACAAAAGAAATGAAAGCAGAAGTGGATGGATTAAAAAAGAATATCCAAAGCGAGGTCGGCAGCATTAAAGTAACGATAAAGGAGGAAATCGTTACCGCAACCAAAAAACTCGATGATGCACGCAAGGATATTAAAAATAAAATAAGTTATTCCTTGTCGCGCCTAAGAGCCTGAACCGATTTTAGATATAGCCTGTTTATAAAGATTAAGGTGACAAGTTAAAAAGGGGATGAGGATATGAAAATTAACTTTTCATTAAATCGCAACAACATGATCCTGCTGGCAGTTTTTTGTCTTGCACTGGTTTTGGTAGTGGTTATCGTCATGTGGGTATTCGTAATCAGAACCCCATCCGGCGATACCCGTATGGCGAGAAAAGGGGATAAACGAATCACCAAAAGGGATGCCGCGCCGCTAGCAATAAAACAACCGCAGAAGACAGCTCAGAAAGCGATACCGGCAACGGCAGCGGAAACGATGTCTGTAACCACAAAGGTTGTAAAGGCGGAAAAACAACCTAGGCCTGTCACTGAAATCGCCAAAACGAAGACGCCTAAAGCAATTGAGAAGAAACCGGCTGCCAAACCGAGCTATTCCGTTCAGGTGGGTGCGTTTCGAAATCCCCAAAACGCCAATCGATATATGAGCCAACTAAAGAAAAAAGGCTATGGAGCTTATATCTTCATGAAAACCGATTCCAAAGCGAGGGCCTGGCACACGGTTCGAATTGGCGATTACACCAATTTGAGTGAAGCATCTTCGGCGCAATCCATGTTTAAGAAAAAGGAGGAAAAACCGGCCCTTGTGACCCTTTTTGATTCACTCAAGGCGCCTCCCGCCAAACCCTGAGCCGGTCTTAAGGTTTTCTTTTAGGGGCACACGGCACCACCTTCAACTCAGGCGTCACGTCTTGGGGTCGATTTCCGATCGAATCCATCATTCCCTCTTTTGATCTTCTTGCAAATTTGTATTACTTTCAGGTATTATTATAAGCGGATTAATTAATGCCCATCCACGAATCATTATTGGCACTCTAAAGTGTCCGATTCAGAATGGGATTAGAAAATAAATGCGATGGAGCCGTTGACCAACGCGGATCGGGAACTTTTGATTCGGCGGGCTCAATCAAACGAATAGAGAGGAGGGGACGAAGTCATGGGAAAACGCAAAATCGTTTTTTTAACCATACTACTCATCCTTTGCACTGGATTGGCTGCCTATGCCGTGGTCCAAAAAATGATGAGTGTCCAGGTAAAAAAGGGAGAGGTCCGTAGTCGCCCGTCCTTTCTGGGCAAGATTATGGAGAGGCTACAGTATGGCGATCGCGTTGAGGTGAAAGGAGAAAAGGGAAAATGGCTCAGAATCGGGCTCCGATCCGGCGACGGAGAAGGATGGATGCACGCCTCGGCCTTGAGCAAGAAGAAGATCATTCTCACGGCGGGGGCCGAAGATGTGAACCGGGCCGCCTCAAGCGATGAAATCGCCCTCGCAGGCAAGGGATTCAACAAACAGGTTGAGGGAGAATTTAGGGCTAAAAATCCAAATCTTGATTTTGCATGGATCGACAGGATGGAGACGTATGTCGTTTCTCAGGCCCAGATGCAGAACTTTATTAAAGCTGGGGGACTAACCCCCGAAGGAGGCTCCTGATGGCTGTTTCAACCCGAAGAAAATGTCAATCCATTGGCCGCCGTTATATACTTTTGGGGATAGCCTTGCTTTGCGGTCTCGGCATTGCCATGGTAAGCTGCCAAACCATGGATACGGTGACCAAAGTCGGAACCACCATCGGCACAGCGACGGGTGTCCTGACTCAATCCCAGGCTGAATCGATCCAAAAAAGTGCTACGGCGGTGGCGAAGACGTTTAAGGATATCACGCCCGAACAGGAATATTACGTCGGTCGTACCATTGGCGCGGTAGTGCTGGACAAATTTAAACCTTACCAGAATCTGGCCGCCACTCAATATATTAATCGGTTGGGGCAAACGTTAGCCCGGGCTTCGGATCGTCCGGAGACATTTGGCGGGTATCATTTTTTAATTCTGGATTCGGATGATATCAACGCCTTTGCAGCACCGGGAGGGTTTATATTCGTCACCCGGGGACTCCTTAGATGCTGTCTATACGAAAGTGCCGTAGCAAGTGTCCTTGCGCATGAAATCGGGCACGTCCAACTAATGCATGGGCTCCAGGCCATAAAAAAATCTCGGATCACCTCAGCCTTAACCATCCTTGGGATCGAAGGCGCCAAAACGTTTGGTGGCGAACAACTGGCCTCGTTGACGAAAACCTTTGAAAATTCGATTGCAGACATTAGCAACAAATTGATTAACAGCGGTTATTCCAGATCCTTCGAAATTCAGGCCGATAAGGCGGCCGTGACAATCCTCAAGCGCGTGGGCTATGATCCCAACGCTTTGGTAGATATGCTGAAAGTGATGCAGCAACGGCTAAAACCGGGCGGGATCGACTTTGCCAAGACCCATCCGACGCCGGCCGATCGTATTTCCGCTATCGAGAAAACCATCGGTGGCTATGCGCCGGTTAATCAGCCCAAGGCCAGGCAAAGCCGCTTCAATAAGTATCTTCGGAAGATATAAGAGATGTCCGCTCAAATGAGCACCGGCCAGCGATATTTGCGGGGTCTACTGATCGGGCTGATCAGCGCCGGACTGGCTTTGGCATTCTGGCATCTGGGCTGGCTGACGACGTGGGAGGCCAAAACCTGGGACTGGCGCGCGCAACTTTTTGCCCGACCCGCAAAGGCCACCAATGATATCGTTTTGATCCTGCTCGATCAAAACAGCCTCGATTGGGCCAAAGAAGAAAATGGCCTGTCCTGGCCCTGGCCCCGTGAAGTGTACGGCGCCATTGTAAGCTATTGTAAAAGAAGCGGTGCCAGAGCCCTGGCATTCGATGTCCTTTTCACAGAGCATTCCAAATATGGGGTTGATGATGATGCGGCTTTTGGGGATGCCATTGCCGATTTCGGCCGCTTTGCTGCGGCGGTGTTTTTAGGCACCCAAAGCGGAAGCCAAACCGAATGGCCACCCAATATACACCCTCCCCGTATTGAGCCGGTACTACCCGCCGGCGAATCGATTGAAGCGCATCTAAAAGCGGTAACTTTTGGACGGGCCACATTGCCGATCGATGCGGTGGCCCGCAGTGCCGCGATGCTCAGCAATGTCCATCTTGATCCCGATCCGGATGGGATTTATCGCCGCGTCAGGCTTTTCAACCGCTTTGACAAAGCGATGCTTCCTTCGTTGGGCCTCGGAACCTACCTGGCCGCCCATCCGCAAACGACCCTTAAAATCGAAAAGAACCGGTTGGTTGTTGGTGACAAAACGGTCCCCATCGATAAAGAATTCAACACCATTTTGCGCTACCGGGGACCTGCCGGCACCCACAAGGCCTACAGCGCCGGCGCGGTACTCCAATCCGAGATTCGCATCCTTTCGGGGGAGACGCCCACCATCAAGGACCCGAGCGTTTTTAAGGACAAATATGTGCTGTTCGGTTTTTCGGCCCCGGGGCTGTATGATTTGCGTTCGACGCCGGTAGGCGGGGTATATCCGGGTGTGGAGATTCAAGCGACGATGCTGGATAACTTTTTGGAGGGCGATTTTATTCAAGCATTTACGGCCTCGGGAACCCTTGTCCTGCTTATCCTGTTAAGCTGTATCAGCGCTTTGATGGTACTGCATTTCAGCAAACCTCTCCTGAGCGTTCCCATCGGTTTAATATTTATCAGCATACCGATCCTGCTTGCACTCGGAGCCTATATGAAAGGCATCTGGCTTCCTTTGGCCGTACAGGAAAGCGGAGTCGCCGGATCGATCTTAATCGCTTTACTTTTTAACTATGCGACCGAAGGGAGACAAAAACGATTTATCAAAGGTGCCTTCAAACAGTATCTGAGCCCAGCCGTGATCGATCAGCTGATTCAACACCCGGAACGCTTAAAGCTAGGCGGGGAGCGGCGAACGCTATCGATCTTTTTCTCCGATCTCCAGGGGTTTACCACTATCTCCGAAGGGCTGACCCCGGAAGAACTCACGCAGCTTTTAAACGAATACCTGACCGAGATGACCGATATCATCCAGAATGAAGGCGGCACGGTTGACAAATACGAGGGTGATGCGATTATTGCCTTCTGGAACGCACCCATAGAAGTATCCGAGCATGCGCTTAGGGCGCTCAGAGCCGCTTTGAGGTGTCAGACCAAGTTAGCTGAAATGCGGCCGGAATTTAAGAAAAGGATCGGAAAAGAAATGTACATGCGTATCGGCGTCAACACCGGTCCCGCGGTGGTCGGGAACTTGGGTTCGCACACCCGTTTCGATTATACCATGCTGGGTGATTCCGTGAATCTGGCGGCGCGTCTGGAAGGGGCCAACAAGGCTTTCGGCACCTACAACATGATATCCGACTCAACCCGTGAGATGATCGGCGATACATTCGCGGTTCGGGAATTGGCACGACTGGCGGTGGTGGGACGCAAAGAGCCGGTTACCGTATATGAGCCGATGTTCAACGAGGAATATGATCGCAGGCATGAGGTTTTGGACACCTTTGCCGAAGGCCTAACCCAATTTTATGATGGCGAATTTGGTCAGGCGATCCAAATTTTCGAAAAAATTGTCGATATTGATACGGCCGCCGCCGCTTATCTGGACAAATGTCGTCTGCTAAGAGATGAACAGCCGGAGAACTGGCAGGGTGTCTGGGTCATGACAAGCAAGTGATGCATTCGGTCTTTTAAAGCGTATCAGATATCGACCTTGGAGCCCCCCGCTATAATTGACAAAACAATTTTTTTCCCTTATGTTCGCCTGCAATGAAGTGCTAATATATTTTCATGGAGGAACAAAATGGCAGAGTGCCCGATATGCGGGGCCGAGATGGCCTTGGCCGCCGATGCAGAAGAAGGCGAAATTGTTGTCTGTGACGATTGCGGTTCCGAGCTGGAAGTGACCGGCCCAGACAGTGTCCGGGAAGCCCCTCAAGAGGAGGAAGACTGGGGCGAGTAGCCGTCTGGTTGCAACCAAAAACATTTTTTGATCCACGGTGTGGTTTCCATCCCGTGTCATCGCTGAGAACGGGGTGGAATTTTTTTTGAGTGCCGTTATTTATTCGCGGATAGGCACAAACTAAGGAATTGGAGCAGTTTATGAAAATCGGTTTTTTACATTCCATTATTCGCAAAGAGGAAAAACACTTACTGGAAGAGTTCAGAAAGCGAAAAGGTGTAGGGCTGGTCAAGCTAGACGACAGACATCAGCTCTTTGATCTGCACACCAACAGTTTTGACTTTGATGTGATTGTTGAGCGCTGTGTCAACCACTCGCGTGCGATACATGCGCTAAAAATTTTTAATGACCACGGTATTGCCACCGTGAACTCCGTTCAAGTGGCCGAGGTATGCGGCAGTAAATTTCTAACTACCCAGGCCCTGATCAAAGCAGGTATCCCGACACCTAAATGTTTTTTGGCTTTTACGCCTGAATCGGCCCTAAAAGCCATGGACAGGATCGGATATCCTTGTGTGATCAAACCCACCACCGGTTCCTGGGGACGTCTCATCTCAAAAATCAATGACCGGGATGCCGCCGAAGGCATCTTAGAGCACAAGCAGATTCTGGGGAGCTATCATCATTCCATTTTTTATATTCAGGAATTTGTCGAAAAAAAAGGCAAGGACATCCGCAGTTTCGTTGTCGGAAATGAATGTATTGCGGCCATCTATCGACACTCGGACCACTGGATTACCAATACGGCACGGGGTGGAACGACCTCCAATTGCCCCGTCACCAGAGAACTCCGCGATATCTCGGTGCAGGCCGCCCAAGCCTGCGGAGGGGGTGTGCTTGCCTTAGACCTCTTTGAAACGGAAAAGGATTATTCGGTGAATGAGGTTAATTACACCATGGAGTTTAGAAACAGTATCGATGTGACCGGCGTCAACATCCCGGCCAAAATCGTGGATTACGTGCTGGAGGTGGGTCAAAAATGAAGGTGAGTATTGTCGGCGCATCGGGCTATGGCGGCGGAGAACTGCTCAGACTCCTCCTGCAGCACCCGCATGTGGAGGTCCAGCAGTGTACCTCGGAGAGATTTGCAGGCAAGCCGATTACGCGGTTGCATCCCAATTTGAGAAAACGGACGACATTGAAATTCAGTCGCATTCAAGAATTAAAACCGGTGGAACTGTTGTTTAGCGCATTGCCCCACACGCAATGTTTGCAGCGAATTGAAGAATTCGACGGGTTGGCCGATCGGATGATAGATCTTTCGGCCGATTTCAGGCTGAAGGATGCTGAGGCCTACCGGATGTGGTACGGCCAAGACCACACGCAGCCCGCGCGATTGGCGGAGTTTGTTTATGGAAATGTGGAATTGCACCGGGATGAAATGAGACGGGCCCGATATATCAGCGGTGCCGGCTGCAATGCCACGGCAACCATTCTACCGCTTTGGCCGCTTTGCAAGGCGGGCGTGGTTGATGCCACCAAACCCGTGATCGCAGAGGCCAAATGCGGGTCCTCGGAAGGGGGCAACAGCGCCAGCGCGGCTTCGCATCATCCCGAAAGAAGCGGTTGTGTCCGCTCCTACAAACCTACCGGTCACCGGCATATCGCCGAGATGGAGCAGGAATTGGGATGTAGGGTGCATTTTTCGGCAACTTCCATTGAGATGGTCAGAGGGATCCTTGTCACGGCCCATCTTTTCGTTAACAAAGGGACAACCGAGAAGGATATTTGGAAAACCTATCGCCAGGTCTATGGCCAGGAGCCTTTCATAAGGATCGTAAAGGAAAAACAGGGTATTTATCGGTTTCCGGAGCCAAAGATCCTGCTGGGTACCAATTATTGTGACATCGGATTTGAACTGGATGGCATCCGGCTAGTCGTGATTTGCGCCATTGATAACTTAATGAAAGGGGCTGCCGGGCAGGCGGTGCACGCCATGAATGTGATGTGCGGCTTTGAAGAGACAGCGGGCCTTGATTTTCCCGGGTTGCATCCCATATGATCGCTGAGAACGGTCATTTCAACTAATCATCCAAAATTATGTGCAGACTCCTCACCGTATGCTCCAAAAATCCATTTGCGATTAAGCCCCATTTGGAAAAATTCGCCCAAATTTCAAAAAACAGCAAAGAATATCAGGGACACGGATGGGGGTGCGCCTACCGGGATGCCAAAGGAAGTTGGAAGTTTTACAAGAACATTACCCCGGTGTGGGAAGATAACCTGAGCCGATTTGAAGCAACAACACTTCTGGTAGCCCATGCACGCAGTGCGTTTGAGGATAAAAATATCGATATCGCCAATAACATGCCCTTTTTTGACGGGAGGACGGTTTACGTTTTTAATGGTGAGCTGCGTGGCGTGAAGATCCGCGAGAAAGGGCGCATCGGAGCCGAAAAAATCTTCAATTACATTCGGCGTTTTGACCAGGGCGATCTGCGCAAGGCGCTTGTCAAAGCGATTGAGATCATCAAAAGGCGAACCCGCTATATCAAAGCCATGAACATTATCATGGTAAATGACGGGAGTATCATCGCATCCAGTCTCTTCAATGAGGACGACGAATACTTCACCCTGCGATACAAGGAGGAGAAAGAGTTGATTATCTGTTCGGAGCCTTATTCCTCCGAGGGCAACTGGGAGGCGATCGCAAATGATTGCGTGAGGGCTTGGTAAATGATTATCATTAAAATTGGCGGTGGAGAACGGATTAACATTCGGGGTGTCATCGAAGATTTGGCCCGGCTGGAGGAGATATTTATTATTGTTCACGGCGCCAATGCGTTGCGCGACAAACTGGCCGAAGATCTGGGAAGACCGAAACAGATCCTGACATCGGTAAAGGGATACACCAGTGTCTTTTCAGATGAAAAACTGCTGGATGTCATGCTGATGGCCTATGCCGGATTGAAAAACAAACGGATCGTCGAAATGTGCCAGCAAAATGGCATTAACGCTGTCGGGCTTACCGGCATTGACGGCAAGCTGGTACAAGGACGGCGGAACAAAGGCATCCGAGTGTACCAGAACGGCAAGCTGAAGATTGTACGGGATTTTTCAGGCAAGCCCCAAGCGACCAATAAGCCGCTGCTCGATTTGCTCCTTAACAATGGATACGTTCCGGTTTTAACGGTTCCGATCGTCGACGAGAAGAATGTCGCCATCAATACCGAGAACGATGACGTCGTCAGGGTGCTACAACAGGATTTTCAGGCGGACACCGTGATCCACCTGATCGAGGCAGCGGGATTTCTTGTCGATCCGGGTGACGAGACGTCTCTGATTCCGAAAATTACCCCTGCAGAACTTAAAGCGCGCGAACAACAAGTGGAGGGGCGAATGAAGCGCAAAATGCTGGCCCTGAGGAAACTCTTTGAGTGCGGCGCCACCAGGGTGATCATCAGTGACGGGCGGGTCAAACATCCGGTGGCAAACGCCCTGGCCGGGAACGGGACGGTGATTGCATGAATACAAAAGTTCGGGAGCAGACATACACCCTACCCGTCTACGCCCGCAGAGATGTTGTTCTGGTTCGAGGCAGCGGTGCCAAGTTGTATGATGAAGGAGGAAAAGAATACATCGACTGCACTTCCAATGTGGGCGTCTCAAACATTGGACATGGAGACAAGACCGTCGCGCAGGCCATTTATGAGCAGTACACCACTCTCTCGAACTGCTACGGCATGTTTTTTAATCCGGTGCGCGCCCGTTTGGCAGAAAAATTGGCCATGATCGCACCAGGAGATCTGAACAGGGTTTTCTTCTGCAATTCCGGTACCGAGGCCATCGAAGCCGCATTGAAGTTCAGCAGGGCAAGTACCGGCAAACAAGAGATCATCGCAACCATGCGCGGTTTTCACGGTAAGACCATGGGAGCCCTGGCGGCTACCTGGGGCCAGGCATACCAGAAACCATTCGAGCCCATGATGCCGGGCCTAAAGCACGTCCCTTACAATAATTTTGAGAAGCTGGAGGCGGCCTTTGGGGAGAACACCGCCGCGGTCCTGCTGGAAGCGGTTCAGGGCGAAGGTGGTATCCGGATCGGCGACCGGAAATATTTCCAAAAAGTCAGGCAGCTCTGTAACGCCAAAGGTGCTTTGCTGGTTGTAGACGAGGTACAAACCGGTTTCGGCCGCACGGGGACCCTGTTTGCCTGTGAGCAGTTTGTCGTTCCTGATATACTGTGTCTGGCCAAATCCATGGCCGGAGGGATACCTATGGGTGCGGTACTGTGCAATGATAGAGTCAGCTTGCCGGTCAGAAGCCATACATCGACCTTTGGCGGTAATCCTACAGCCTGTGCGGCTGCGTTGGCTACCTTGGAGATAATTGAAAAGGAGAAACTGGTCCAAAAAGCCAAAATTCTGGGAGCGTATTTTCTGGAGAAGCTCAACCGTCTCAAAAGCAGCAAGATCCGTGAAGTCAGAGGCCTCGGCCTGATGATCGGGATCGAACTCAAAGAGAAGGCCGGCAGGTATGTGCAGGCGTTGATGGAAAAGGGGGTGATCGTTCTGCTGGCAGGCTCCACGGTGATCCGACTGCTGCCTCCGCTTGTGATTTCCAAGGAGGAGGTCGATATCGTAGTGGATGCAATAGAGGCGGTTCTGGGGACATAAAATCGGATTCTTTTTTAAAATTAAGACTTTTTTCCAGGTTCGGGCAAATAGCGGATAAAAATAAGTGCAGTCAGGGGGATAAACGCAATATAGGTTAAAACCGTTCGGATGCCGAAAGCGTCGGCCAATTTACCCGTAGGGGGCATTAGAACCCCTGCGATTCCCAAACCCAGACCCATGATGATGCTAGATACCAGGGACCGCCCTTTAGGGGCAACCTGCTGGGCCAGTGCCACCGCAGGAAACAGGGTCGCCAGAAGCAGAAATCCGGTCAGAAATGCAAGAGGATATACCTGCTGCCCGGTACTGTGAATGAACAGGAGGATGCAGGGAGAGGTCAAGGCAAAGGAAAAAAAGTAGATAAATTTGTAACCGAATCGATCTGCCAGGTGGCCGCAGACAATGGCACTGACAGATCCCCCCACCGTAAACAGGGAAATGATGCCGCCCACCGACACCAGCGAATACCCTTCGGAGGCCGCAAGTACCGGTATAAAGGTGAGAACAGCCTGCTCTACAAAAGCCCTGGAAGCAGCAATCGCCCAAATCAACGCAACTGGTTTCCATACATCCCCAAGGCTCTCTTTGAGAGAGTCAAAGGGATTACTCTTTGTATGACCGGCAACATCAGAATCGGGTATCAGGACGAAGAGGATCGCAAAGCCTAACAGCCCCAACAGGGTTATGTACGGCAGACGGTGCAATCCCAGAAGGGTTACATAACCGGCAAATGCGAGGGGACCTAGCGTATACGCCGTCGTACCCCCCAAGCCGAAAAGCGACATGCTCAGCCCGGCGTGTCGGCCTGCGTATGCCGGAACCATCCCGGAGGCAGTGGGGTGGTATATGGCCGAGCCAATGGAACCCAATCCAATTAACAGGAGAACAACTCCAAAGCGGGGAGCGATCCCCACCTGAGGGATGCAGACCACTCCTACGAGTGATCCGATCAGTAGGATTGCCCGGGTTCTGTAACGGTCGGCCAGATAGCCGAAGATGGGCTGGATCAGAAATGCCATGAATGTGCTGAGACCGGTAATTAAACCCACTTGGGTGAGGCTCAAGGTGAACTTGTGCGCCAGCAACGGCAGAAGCGGAAGGACAAAGGACTGGAAAAAATCGCCGATAAAATGGACCAGGAATAGAGCAAAAATCGCTTTTTTGTTGATCTGGGCAGATTCGATCAAAGGCTTTCTCGCATCCGGATTTTTTGACTCCGCTCCGCTAGGGTCTGGACGATTACGGTTTGATCAGAAATTCCTTACTGCCCAGGATAGTGCCGTCGGCCTTGACGACATCCACCCGCCATTTGCCTGTCCAGCCAGGAATGATCTTTTTGGAGCTCCAAGTTCTCCAATGGGAAGCCTTTATTTTGAGCCGAATACTGGCTTTGGCCTGATCATTGTGGTACCAAAGATGCCAAATCATGACAGGTTCCGTCGCACCTTCCAAGGCGGTATAACAGTATATCCGTTCAGTTGTATTCGCAAATACATCCGCCACTCCGAAAGGAATTCTGTTTTCAATCGCGGTGCAAAATTGAATATCCTTCAGTTTTAGGTCGTGCGCCTTTTCGGCAAAACCAACCGACGTCATGAGGCTAAGTGCGAATGTGACAAAAAGAATCAGAAACTTTTGCATTAAAGCCGCTCCTTTCGTTTACGTATTCGATATCTTCGCTTTTTTATCCGAATAAAATACTGTTCGTTTTCTTCTTCGATGAGATCCGATATTTTCAGCAGGCTTTGTTCCGAGAATTTGATTCTTTCCCGGGCCAGCTGCATGTATAAATGATCGTCCTCGATTGATAATTTGGTGGGCCGGAGCTTAACGTGTCTGCGGGTATTTAAAACCAGCACAATATCCCCGTTGCGGATAATATTGAAAACAAATAATGCGGTGTCTTCATAAGGAAAATATACTTTTTCCTGAACATCGTCCATCATCTGGGAAAGAAAATAGCCCTTATCATCCCTTCTAATCGAAGAATGAAAATAATCGATTATTTTTTTATGTTCAAATTTGCCGAATTTATTGTGCCAGTATCCGAGCTTGTCCAGCCAAAAGACGGCTTTTTCTTTGGGGATGACCACCACTTTACTTTTTTTATTCATCAACGATCTCCGTTCCTGCGTCACCGTAAACTGCTGCTTCAATGGCGCTGATCGATGTGATAACCGCTCGTCTGCCTGTCGTTTGAAGAAATTGCATGGCGGCTTGAACTTTAGGCCCCATCGACCCGGATGGAAACTGATCTTCAATAAAAAAATGGCCTGCTTCGGTCAAGGACATTCTGCGCAGAAATTGCTGCTTGGGGGTCCCAAAGTTCAGAGCAACGCCATCGCTATCGGTGGCGATAAGAAACACATCGACCCCGATTTCTTGTGCCAATTTGGCGCTGGCCAGATCTTTGTCGATGACGGCGTCAACCCCGAAAAAACTTCTGTCTTCTCGGATAACAGGAATTCCCCCGCCACCGCAGCAGATGACGATAAAGTCCATCTCGATCAGTTTGCGGATTTCACGTTTCTCGACAATGGTAATCGGTTTCATATGTGATCGGATAAGGACACCTTTTTTTCTATGTTGTCAACATGACAACC